>NZ_JBFAGV010000004.1:0-312154 GCF_040653855.1 Streptomyces sp. NPDC050856
CCCTCTATTTTTTTTTGTGGTGTGGGGGGTGGGGCCGGGGGGGGCCCCGGCCGCGCCGCGGGGGGGGGCGGCTCTGGGGGGGCGGGCCCCCCGCCCGCGCCGACCGGGGGGGGGGCCGGCGGGCCCCGCGGGCGGGCCGGCGGCCGGGCGGCCCCCCCCCCACCGCTCCGGCCGCCTGGAAGCCGCCGATGCGCAGGGGCGGCGTGGGGGTCGTCCCGTCGGACCGGTGCCCGGTGGCGTCGGTGTCCGGTCCGCCGGCGCGCAGGGCGATGCCGTCCAGCCCCAGCGGGCGCAGGACGTGGCAGGTGAGCAGCGCCTCCCACGAGGCTCCCGCGGCCGCCGCGAGGGCGTGCCCCAGGACGGCGACGCCGAAGTTCGAGTAGGCCCACCGGGTGCCGGGGCGGCGGCGCGGGCGGTGCCGCAGGAAGGCGCGGACCACCCGTTCGGCCGGGTAGTGGGCGTAGGGGTTGGTGTACCAGTGGGGCAGGGCGCGCGGGTAGAGGTCGGCGGGCAGGCCCGGCAGCCCCGAGGTGTGGGTGATCAGGTGGGTCAGCGTGACCGGGTGGCGGCCCGCCGGCCGGCCCGGGTCCAAGCAGGTGGCGGCCACCGCGTGCTCGGGCAGCGCGCCCGAGGTGGTCAGGCATGCCAGCAGGAGCCCGGTGAACGTCTTGGTCGCCGACCCGATCTCGTAGCGCAGCCGGTCGCGCGGGACGGGCGGTGGGGGCGCGGTGCCGCCGGAGCGGACCGTGCGGCGCCCGTGCCGGGAGAGCGCGAAGACCACGTCGGGCGCGGCCACGGCGCTCACGGCCTCGTCGAGCCGGGCCCGCGCCTCCTCGTCGTCGGGCGGCGCCGTCATGCCGTGGTGCCGGCCAGCCGGGTCAGCGCCCGGGAGGTGGCCAGTACGGAGGCGAAGGCGGCCACCAGCGTGGGGTGGTAGACGACGTCGAAGACCTCGTCGCGGTCGCCCCGCGGCATCTCCCGCATGGCGGGCATGGCGCCGTCGGGCTGCTGGGCGGCGGCGAATCCCGCCCAGGCCCGCTCGTCCAGGGTGGGCCGGGGCAGGCAGGCGTCGACCACCAGCAGTTCGCCCAGCAGGTCCCAGAACTCCGCCTCCAGCCAGTGGTCGAGCCAGGCCGGCAGCCAGGTGGCGAGGTAGTCGGCGACGGCCGGGGGCAGCCCGTCCGGGTTCTCCCCCCAGTCGGTCAGGTGGAAGACGGTATGGGTGATGTCGTACGTGGTGTGGCCGCTGGCCGTCCACGGCTCGGGCGTCCGGCTCAGCCAGGTGCGGGCGGCGGCCTCCTCCTCGGGCACGCTGGGCGGCAGCCCGAAACGGCGCTCGAAGGCGGACAGCCCCAGCCGGCGGTTGGGCAGCACCTCACGGGCGGCCCAGCTGGCGAGGCGGTGGTGGATCGGGGTGACGCGTTCCATCTCGGGCTCCACGTAGCCCAGTTCCCGGAACGGCACGTACACCTCGAAGGGGATGGGCGAGGTCGGCTCGGTCCGCTGGCCCCGGGCCAGCATCCGGCCGCCGTCCAGGGCGTCGCGCCAGGCGTGGTCGATCAGCCGCCGCGCGAGGTCGGCCTGGCGGGAGCCCGCCACGCCCTCACGGAACAGCACCTTGCAGATGACGGCGAGCTCGCCGATCGGCTTGAAGCGTTCCAGGAAGCCGATCTCGGGGTCGACGTCCGGTTCCAGCCGGAACTCGTCGCGGTGCGCGTACAGCCACTCGATGGCCCCCACGCCGACGGTGTGGATGAGGCGGGTGCTGGTCATGCCGGCGCTCCTTGTCCCTCGGTCAGCCGAGCGAGGGTCAGGACGGCCGCGAAGGCGGCCATCAGCGTGGAGTGGTAGCAGTTGACGAAGTCGCGTACCACTGGGCGTCCCCGGCGGCCCGGGCCCATCTCCGGGATCGCGCCGTCGGCGTCCTGGGCCTCCGCCACGCGGGCCCACGCCTGTTCGGCCGGCGCCCGGGGCGGCGGCTGCGGCAGGCTGGCCGCGACGGCCAGCAGTTCGCAGGCGAGGTCCCAGTGGTCGTCGTCCAGGCACGTGTCGAGCCAGGCCGGAAGCCAGGTCTCCAGGTAGTCCGCGAGCCGCGGCGGCACACCACCGGTGTCGGTTCCCCAGTCGGTGAGGTGGAAGACCACGTGGGTGGCGGTGTACCCGGCCATCCGCTCGAAGGCCCACGGCTCGGGCAGGCCGCCCAGCCAGGTGCGGCCCAGCGGCTCCGACGCCGCGTCGGACGGCGGCTGGCCGCCGCGCCGCTCGGCGTTGCGGATGGCGAGCCGCCGGTTGGGCAGCTGCTCGGTGCGCCGCCAGCTCCGGGTGGGCACGACGGCCCGGAGGAACTCCTCGTACCCCGGGTGCCGCAGGCCCGCGGACGAGAAGGGGGCGTAGACCTCCAGGGGGTAGGTCGCCCAGGGTTCGAGCCGCTGGAGGTCGAGGAAGCGCTCCCCCCGGCGGGTCTGCTCCCAGGCGAAGGCCAGCAGGTCGCAGGCCAGCTCGTGCAGGTTCTCACCGAGACGGGTCCGGTCCCGCACGGCCACGCAGGCCAGGGCGAGTTCACCCAGTGGCTTCCAGGTGCGGTTGACGTCGGTGGCGGCGTCCAACGCGGTGTCGTCCAGGCGGAATTCGAGCCGCCGGCCGGAGGCCCAGCCCAGCGCCGCCTCGGCCACGCCACGGACGGTGTCCGCGCTCACACCCGCGCCCCACCGCGCGTCAGGAGCGCGGCCCGGAGGTGCAGGGCGACGCGCGGGTCGTCACCGCCCATGTGGGAGACGAACTCCAGCCCGGTGTCCAGGCCGAGGGTGGCCGGCACTCCGTCGAGCAGGACCAGCCACCGGCCGGCGCCCGCCGCCTGGAGCCAGTCCCGGCGGCGCACCGCGCGGACGAAGCCACGGGCCACGTCGACCGGCCGGTCCTGTGCCGCGCGTCGTACCGCGCAGTCGGTGCCGGGCACGGCGAGCGAGGCGAGCACGGCGAGCTGGTGGGTGAGGACCTGCCACGGCGCTCCCGCCAGCCAGTCGGCGTCCGGTTCGGCGCCGCCGGCCGGCGCGGTGGCCGCCGGGGACGCCGCCGAGCCGTCCAGCGCGGACAGGGCCCGGACCATTCCCCAGTGGCTCCACCGCGAGGCCGGGGACGCGCCGGGGGCGGGCGGGAAGGCGAGCACCGCCTTCTCGAACACCGCGACGTCCTCCGGGACGGGCGGCCGGCCGTACAGGACGCCGGGGAGCATCACATCGGCGCCGAGAACGCGCACCGCCGCCAGGGTGATGTCGCTTCTCGGGTCGAATTCCGGGTCGTTTTCGTTTTCCGTGTCCAGGTCATACGTTCCGGCCGGACCGGTCGCTGTGCCGAGGACCGCGCAGTGGTCCCCGCTTCGCAAAGCGGAGACCACCTGTGATGCGAGGTCCTGCACCGCGCCCGTCAAATGGGCGGAAGTGCCGGGCTGCTCCATTCAACGACCCCTTCAGCCCTTCTTCGGGCGAGGCGTCGGGGGCGCCAGCAGCAGCTTTCCGGCACCCGCCTCCAACGCCAGCGCGGCGCATTCGCGGGTGTCGCGGTAGAAGCCCTGGACTTCCGCCGGGTCGAGTGCTGCCTCGAGGTCGGTGTCGAGTACCTTCGTGCGGTCCTGAACCGTGGGCTCCATGGACGACATGCCACCATCTCCTAAGCGGGAGAAACGTTCAGTTGCCCTTCCAGTTGAACGCACAATCGGCCACCTGGCAAACGCTGCGCGGACAATGTGGTCCAAGGTTCAATTGCCGATCTGTCAGTCCGGTGATTCCCCGGACGGCGGCGGTCGTTGACGCCCATCGGATACCCCAACGGGGGTGGGGGTAGGTCCCCGGAATTCTCCTTCCGGCGCGGCCCCCCGCCCCTCGTTTGCGCTTTCCGGATGGCGCAACCGGCGAAAGCGCCTATTAGATGAAGCTCAACGTGCGTCCTGGTGGCGTACGACGACCGACACCGTGTGTGCCGATCCGTCAGTTCGGCGAACGGAGCCGTGCCATGACAACCGAACCCACCACCCCCGCCACGGCGGACCCCGACGACCGTCCGGGACCCCCCGTATCGGCTCCCGGACCGGCGGCCGGCCTCCCCACCGAGGCGCCCGCTCTGCCGGGGGACCCGCCCCCCGAGACCAACGACGAGACCATACGCACCCTGCTGTGGACGGCCGCCACCCACCGGCCGCTGGAGGAGGTCGCCGCGCTGGTGACCCTGCTCAAGCGGACCAACGCGGTGCGCAACCCCGGTGACGAGGCGCTGCGCGCGGCGGCCGTCGCCAGGCCGCTGGAAGAAGTACGGCAGCTGGTCACGCTGCTCACCGAGTCCGGGCACGAACTGGGCGAGGCCGACACGGCGCTGCGGGCAGCGGCCGTCGGCAGGCCGATCGAGGACGTGGCCCAGCTGGTGAGCATCCTCGGCACGGACGGCGCCGACGCCTGGCCCCACGTCCCCGCCCGTACGGTCCCCGACAACCCGCCCACGCTCGACGGCGGCGGGGCGGGGGGCGCGCCCGTACCCGCCAGGCCGGCGGCGCCCCCGAAGTGGCCGGTGGCCGGCGCCCGTGGCGTCGCCTCGGTCCTGGAGGGCGCCCTCGCCGGCTCGCCGAGCGGTCCCGCCGCGCCCACCATCCTGCGGTCCGGGCTGCGCTGGCCGGCCGCGCTCGCCCTGCTGGTGTGCGGCTTCCTCCACCTGCCGACGGACTTCGCCCACCTGCGTTCCGGCGGCTGGGTGGACACGCTGGCGCTGGCCGTCACGGTGCTGTGCCTGGTGTTCGGCGTCTGGCTGCCGGCGCGGGACACCGCGCGGGTCTGGGCGGCGGCCGCGGCGACGGCCATCGGCATCGTCGCCGTGCACGCGCTGGCCGGGGCCGGCGCGCTCGATCTGCTGTCCAGCAGTCTGGGTGCCGCCTTCGGCTGGGCGACCGGCGTGGCGGTGGTGTGCGCCGCGGCCGGCGCGGTGCTGTCCTGCTCGGCGCTGCTGCTCCGCCCGAGACAGGCCGACCCCGCCGACGGCACCTGAGGCGTACCGTCGCCCCGGTGCGCCACCGGTGTACCGGCCGGCCGCGGCACCCAACCACCGGGCGGCGTACGGGTCTTGGCCTGGGCTCCCGCGGAACGGCCGGCCCGTCACCGCCCGGCGCGTCACCCGGGCGGGTGGCCCGAACGCGCGGCATTGACAGCCCAAAACAGCGCGGTTACTTTCGGCCCAGGCCGGAACCGCCGAGGTTACCAGGCCTTCCGGAGGCCCCCATGAAGACAGGGTTCAAGCGCGCCACCGTACCTCTCGCACTCCTCACGCTCACCGCCCTCACCGCGGCCGGCTGCGGCAAGGGCGGCAACGGCTCGGAGTCGGACAGCGTCACCGTCTGGATGTATCCCGTGATCATGGATCCGAAGGCCAACTCCGCCTACTGGGACGGCATCGAGAAGGGCTTCGAGGCGGCCGAGAAGGGTGTGGACCTCCGCGTCGAGCAACAGCCCTGGGAGAACCGGGACCAGAAGCTCGCCACCGCCTTCGGCAGCGGCAAGGGCCCCGATGTGGTGCTGCTCGGCCCCGACCAGATCCCGCAGTTCCAGGCCAACGGGGCGCTCCGGCCGGTGGACCGGGGCATCGAGAAGTCCCGCAGCGCCTTCCGTCCGGCCGCCCTGGAGGCCATGACGCAGGACGGCAAGGTCTACGCGGCGCCGATCTACCACACCGTCACCAGCACGCTGTACAACAAGCGGCTGCTCGACCGGGCGGGCATAGCGCGGCCCCCCGCCACCTGGGACGAACTCAAGGCGGCGGCACCGAAGCTGAAGCGGGCCGGCGCGGCCACCCTCGACTACTCCGCCAGCAACGAGGCCTCGCTCAACATGAGCTTCTACCCCCTGCTGTGGCAGGCGGGCGGCAGGGTGTTCGACGACAGCGGCCGGAAGACGGCGTTCAACAGCCCCGAGGGCGTCGAGGCGCTGACCTTCCTGGTCGACCTCTACCGGAGCGGTGCCGTGCCCAGGTCCGCGCTGACCAACGCCAACCTCTTCACCGATCACGCGCTGGGCAGGCAGCAGGTGGCGATGGGCTACACCAACACCCCCGCCGACGCCGCGCTGGCCGCCGCGGCGTGGGGCGCGGAGAACGTCATCGTCGGCCCGGCGCTCAAGGGCCCCCGCAAGCAGGTCGGTTTCGGCATGCCGGGCGGTCTGGGCATCAACGCCAGGACCGGCAACCCGGAGGGCGCCGAGAGGTTCGTCGCCTTCATGACCGAGCCCGAACAGATCCGGTCCATGGGCCGGGCCGGCGGGTTCTACTCGCCGCGCACCGATGTCACCGTGGAGCACGAGGGGGCGTTCGCCGAGGAGTTCGAGGCGGCGCTGAACCACGCCTTCCCCGGTGAGCCGCACCCGGCCGCCCGCCAGCTCATGGCGCTCGTCTCCCCGGAGATCCAGGCCGCGCTCACCGGCCGCAAGACGCCGCGGCAGGCGCTGGCCGCGGCGGCCCGGGAGGGCGACGACCTGCTGGCGCGGCAGCGTTGAGCCGGGTCGCGCCCCCCGCCGAGCCGCGCGGCGCCGCCCCGCGCGACGTGGTGCTCCTCCCGGCGGGGCCCGGCCCGGCCGGCCGCCGCCGGACCCGGCGGCGCCGCGAGGCCCTGGCCGGCCTGGCGTTCGTCGCCCCGATGCTGGTGCTGTTCGCCGTGTTCCGCTTCGGGCCGACCGCGGGCGCCGCCCTCCTGTCGCTCACCGACTACCGGCTGAGCGGCGAGTGGGACTTCATCGGGGCCGCCAACTACACCCGGCTCCTCCAGGACGGCCTGTTCTGGCAGAGCCTCGGCGTCACCGCCGTCTACACCGCGCTCTACGTCCCGATGACGGTGCTGCTGGCCCTGGCCACCGCCGTTCTGCTGCACCGCACCCTGTGGCTGCGCGGCTTCTTCCGCGGTCTGTTCTTCCTGCCGTACGTCACCAGTGTCGTGCTGGCCGCCGTCATCTGGAAGTGGATCTACGAGGTGGAGGACGGGCTGCTCAACGCCGCCCTCGGCGCGCTGGGCTCCGGGCCCGTCGACTTCCTGGGCGACGAGTCGCTGGTACTGCCCTCCATCGCCGCCGCCGCCGCGTGGAAGGGCTTCGGCTACTCGATGCTGATCCTGCTCGCCGGGCTCCAGTCCATCCCCCGGGAGGTCGCCGAGGCCGCGACCATCGACGGTGCGGGCTCCTGGCAGCGGTTCCGCTGGGTGACCCTGCCGCTGCTGCGCCCGGTGCTCTTCTTCGTCCTGGTCATCGAGGCGATCCAGTCCTTCCAGGTCTTCGACGCGATGTACGTGATGACCGCCGGCGGTCCGGTCCGCGCCAGCTACTCGCTGGTCTACTTCCTCTACGACTCCGGCTTCAAGTTCTTCGACTTCGGCTACGCGAGCGCGGTCGGCCTGGTGCTCTTCCTGGTCGTGCTGGTCTTCTCGCTGATCCAGCGCCGGCTCATCGGCAGGGAGGAGGACTGATGGCGCGGCTGCGACTGCCGGTCCTGCTGGTGCTGGTCGCCCTGGTGACCGTCACCCCCTTCGTCGTCATGGTGCTGGTGGCGTTCGCGCCGCCCGGCGGCAGCACCCTGCCGGGCGCGCTGGACGTCACCCGCGCCACCTGGCGGAACTTCTCCGACGTGCTGGCCGGCGCCGACATCCTGCGCTGGGCGCTCAACTCACTGGTCTACTCGCTGGTGTCGGTGCTGTTCATCCTGCTGTTCGCCTCGATGGCCGGGTACGCGTTCGCCAAGAAGCGCTTCCCGGGCCGCGAGATCCTCTTCTGGTCGTTCCTGGCGACCCTGATGGTGCCGTTCCAGGCCACCCTCGTCCCGTACTACATCCTCGTCTCCGAGATGGGCGGCGTGGACACGTACTGGGGGCTGATCGTGCCCACCCTCGCCAACTCACAGGCCGTGTTCCTGATGCGGCAGTTCATCGTCCAGCTGCCCGACGAGCTGTTCGAGGCCGCGAAGATCGACGGGGCGTCCGAGTGGCGGGTGTTCACCACGGTCGTGGTCCCGCTGATCCGGCCGATCCTCGCCACCCTGGGGGTCTTCGTCTTCCTGTGGCACTGGAACGACTTCCTGTGGCCACTGGTCATCGGCCAGTCCGAGGCCATGCGCACCCTGACGGTGGGGCTCGCCACCCTGGAGGGCGAGAACGTGACGGTCAACCAGATGATGGCGGGCGCCACCATCACCGTCATCCCCTGTCTGCTGGTGTTCGGCCTGCTCCAGCGGTACCTGACCGACTCCATCGCCACCAGCGGGCTGAAGTCGTGACCGTGTCCGGCCCGCCCGTCGTCGACCTGAACCGCGTGCTCGGTCCGATCCCCCACGACGACGTGCCCAGCCGCGACGAGGCCGGGCTCCTCGCGGAGCTGGCGCGGCTGCGGATCGACGCGGCGTGCGTGGTGCACAGCCATGCCGTGTACGGCGACCCGCGCGACGGCAACCAACGCCTCGGCACCATCGGTGACCGGCGCCTGCGGCCCGTGCCGGTGCTCGTGCCCGGCCCCCTGGGCACCGGCCCCTGGACCGGCGGCGCCCCGCTGGCGCGGCTGTGCCCCCGCTCCCACGCGTGGTCGCCGACCGGACCGCACGCCCTGGCCCTCGCCGCCCAGCTGGCCGGCGCGGGCACCACGGCGCTGCTCGGCCTGGACGAGACGTGCGCGGACGAGGTGCGGCGGTTGGCCGGCGCCGTGCCCGCCCTGCGGATCGTCCTGACCGGCACCGGCTACCGCTCGCTGCGCGAGCTCGCCGAGCTGCTCGACAGCCATCCCGGGCTGTATGTCGAGACCTCCACGCTCTGCGGCCACGGGCAGGTGGAGTGGCTGGCCCAGCGGCACGGGGCCCGGCGTGTGCTGTTCGGCACCGGTGCGCCGGTCACCGACGACGCCGGCCCGAGGTATCTGCTCGGCGCCCTGGACCTGCCGGCGGCCGACGCGGCCCTGATCGCGGGCGGCAACGCCCTGCGCCTGCTGGCCGGGGTGCCATGAGCCGGGTGGCGGACACCGTCGACGCGCACGGGCACATCGGCCGGTGGCCGGCGTTCGCCGTGCCGGACGGCTCGCCGGCCGGCCTGGTCGCGATGATGGACCGCTGCCACGTCGCCGTCTCCTGCGTCTCGCACCTGCTGGCGGTGGGGCCGGACGCCCGGGCGGGCAACGCCCTGCTGCTCGACGCGCTGGCCGCGCACCCGGGCCGGCTGCTCGGCTACGCGGTGTACGACCCGCACGACCGCCAGGGCCCCGAGCGGCTGCGCGACCTGCTGGAGGTGCCCGGGGTCATCGGCGCCAAGCTGCACCCCGAGGTGCACCGGACGGCCCTGGACGACCCCGCGTACGCCCCGGCCTTCGAGATCGCCGCCGGGCGGGGCGGGATCGTGCTGGCGCACAGCCAGCACGGCAGCCCGTGGGCCGACGCCGGCCGCTTCACCGCCGTCTCGCCGCGCTATCCGGGCCTGCCGCTGCTGATGGGGCACAGCGGGCTGTTCCCGGAGGGCTACGGGCCCGCGGTGCGGGCCGCCGGACGCTGCCCGGACCTGGTGCTGGAGACCTGCGGCTCCCGGATGACGGCACGTCACCTGGTGCGGATCGTCGCCGAGGTGGGCGCCGAGCGGGTCGCGTTCGGCTCGGACGCCGTCTTCCTGGACCTGCGGACGGGGCTCGGCCGCGTCCTGCTGGCCGACCTCGCGGAGTCCGACCGCCGGTGGGTCCTGCACGGCACGATGGACCGGCTGCTGAAGGGGGCGGGATGACCGGGCCGCGGTGGCCCGCCTGGCCGCCGCCCGCGACCGACGAGCAGCGCCGGGCGCTGCTGCGGGTGCTGGACAGCGGCCGGTGGGGCGCCACGGACGGCAGCGCCGCCGAGGAGTTCGCGGCGGCGTTCGCCCGGCGGGTGGGCGCCGCGCACGGGGTGTGCACGGTCAATGGGACGGTCGCGCTGTTCCTGGCGCTGCGGGCGCTGGGCGTCGGGCCCGGCGACGAGGTGATCGTGCCCGCCTACACCTTCGTGGCGAGCGCCACGGCCGTGGTGCTGGCGGGTGCGGTGCCGGTCGCCGCCGATGTGACGCCGCGGACGCTCCACCTGGACCCGCGTGCCGTGCGCCGGCTGGTGACCGGGCGCACCAAGGCGGTCATGCCGGTCCATCTCGGCGGGGCGCCCGCGGACACCGAGGCACTGCGCGGGCTGGGCCCGGCGGTGGTGGAGGACGCCGCCCAGGCGCACGGGGCGGCCCGGCACGGCCGCCCGGCGGGCTCACTGGGCGACGCGGGCTGCTTCAGCTTCCAGTCGGGCAAGGCGATGACGGCCGGTGAGGGCGGCGTCGTGGTCACCGGCGACCGGCGCCTGCACGAGCGGCTGTGGTCCCTGCACAATGTCGGCCGCCGGCCGCGGGGCGGCTGGTACGACCACCCGGAGCTGGGCTGGAACCTGCGGATGACCGAGTTCCAGGCGGCCCTGCTGCACCCGCAGCTGGCGCTGCTGGACGGCTGGCTCGACCGGCGGGCGCGCGGCGCCGCCGCCCTGGCCGAGGCGCTCGGCGCCGTACCGGGTCTGGACCTGGTGCCGGCGCCGCCCGGGACCACCCGTCACACCTGGCACCTGGCGATGCTGCGGTACGACGCCGGGGCCTTCGGCGGCCGGCCGGTGAGCGCGTTCCTGACGGCGATGGCCGCCGAAGGGGTCCCGCTGGACGTCGGCTACCGCTCCCTGACCCGGATGCCGTACGTGGCCGCTCCCCTGCCCTGCCCGGTGGCCGAGGCCGCGGAGGAGAACGTGGTGTGGGTGCGCCAGCCGCTGCTGATGGCCCCGGAGGAGGACATCGGGCACATCGCGCGGGCCGCGCTCACCGTGCGGCGGGCGTTCAGGAGGTGAACCTGCCGAACGCCTCGATGGCGCGCAGGGCGTCCGCCTGGGGCATACCGGGCGGCTGGACGCGCAGCACCAGCCCGTCGGCGCCCATCCGCGCGTACTGCTCGATCCGCTCGGCGCACTGCCCGGCCGAGCCGATCACCGAGCGGGCGACGATGTCGTCCCAGGGCTGGGCGTACCGGGCGGCGTCGGCGGAGGTGCGCTTCCAGTCGCCGTAGGCGTCGTACAGCTCGCGCAGCGGGGCCTCCAGGGCGGTGCGGGCCTGCTGGGAGGTGGCCGCGGCGTAGCCCTCGCGGCACACGATGACCTCGGCGCCCAGCGAGTGCGGACCGCGCGGGTGGGACCGGTACGCCTCGATCTTCTTCGGGAGGTCCTCGTCGGTCTCGTTGAACGACGTGGTCCAGCCGTCGCACATCCGGGCGGTCCGCTCCAGGGCGGCGGCGACCCGCCCGCCGTTCCAGATCCGGGGCCGGGGGCGCTGGTGCGGGCGGGGCGAGAGGAACGCCCCCTCGACCCGGTGCCACCGGCCCCGGTACGAGACCTCCTCCTCGGTCCACAGCCGGGTCACCAGCTCCAGGCACTCCTCGAAGCGCGACACGCGCTCGCCCGGCCGGGTGCCGTAGAGCGCGAACTCCTCCGGCCGGTAGCCCAGGACGAAACCGGCGGTGAGCCGGCCGCCGGAGAGCACGTCGATGTGGGCGAGGGCCTCGGCCAGCCACACCGGGTGGTGGACCGGCGCGATCAGCCCGGCGGTGGCCAGCCCGATCCGGTCGGTGTGCGCGGCCAGGTAGGCCAGCGAGGTGACGGCCTCGTGGTAACCGGGCCGGTGCAGGTGCCGCTCGCCCAGGACGGCCCAGGCGAAGCCCGCCTGTTCGGCGAGGCGCACCTGCTCCACCGCGTCGGCGAGCCGCGGCCGGTCGGCCCGGTCCGCGTAGAGATTGACGTACAGACCGAGTCGCATGGGAGCGCATCCCTTCCTTTACGGTCCGGACCGTAAAGGCTAGCGTGTCGGCCACCACCGCGACAGACGGGAGAGTGCCCATGTCCGCGACCCAGGCCCTGGCGGACCGGCTGCGCGGCACCGTGCTGCCGGCCGTCGCCACCCCCATGGACGCCCGGGGCGTGGTGGACTTCGGCGCGCTGCGCGGTTACGCCGAGCTGATGGCGGCGCAGCCGGCCGGGGGTGTCGCGGTGTGGGCGCACACGGGGCGCGGGCTGTACCTCTCGGACGCGGACCGCGACCGGGTGCTCGGCGTGTGGCGGTCGGCGGTCGGCGGGCCGGTCGTGGCCGGGGTGGGGGTACCCCGGGCGGCCCGGCCCGCGGGGCCCGGGGAGGCGGCGGCCGCGGCGGTGGCGATGGCGCGACGGGCCGCGGCGGGGGGCGCGGACGCGGTGATGGTCTACCCGCCGGCCTGGCTCGCCGGTGACGACGACGCGGCGGTGGAGCTGCACGAGCGGATCGCCGAGGCGTGCGGGCTGCCCGTGGTGGCGTTCTTCCTGCACGGTGAGGCCGGCGGCTATCCGTATCCGCCGCGGCTGGTGGAGCGGTTGCTCGCGCTGCCGTCCGCCGCCGGGATCAAGCTGGCCACCCTGGACCGGGCGATGGCGTGCCAGGACGCGATCGTCGCGGCGCGGCCGAGCGGCAAACCGGTCATCACCGGTGAGGACCGGATGTTCGGCCCCTCGCTGATGTGGGGGGCGGACTCGGCGCTGGTGGGCATCGCGGCGGCGCGGGTGCCGCTGACGGCCGGGGTCCTGGACGCCTGGCTGGCCGGTGACCCCGGCGGCTTCGTCCGCGCGTCGCAGCGGCTGGACCGGTTCGCCCGGGTGACCTTCCTCGCCCCGATCGAGGGGTATGTGCAGCGGATGCTGTGGGCGGCGGTGTGGGAGGGGCTGATCCCGGAGGAGGCGGCGCACGACCCGTACGGGCCGCGGTTGCCCGGCTCGGAGCGGCGGGCCGTCGTCGAGTGCCTGGAGGAGCTGGCCGGGGAAGGGCCCGGGGAGGAGCCCGGGCCCTCCGGGGAGGAGCCCGCCGGGGTCGGGCTCCTCCCCGGGCACGGCCGGACGGCCTGACGTCAGTTCGCCAGCAGGCCCTCGAGGACGGCCTCGGGCGGTGGGACGCTCGCCGTGCGCGTCCTGGCCGGGCAGGCCGGGTCCAGCCGGAGCCGGGCCAGTTCGCGGTCGGCCATGCCCCAGGCGTACCGGGTGGTCCACTCCCAGGCCAGTTGCGGCGGGTTGTACCAGCCGTTACCGAGCCCGCCGATCAGCAGCTGCGCCTCCTCCAGGCCGGGCCCGATCCGGTAGACCGAGCCGCCGAACACCGACGCGTACACGCTGCCCGCGTGCACGCTCAGCTCGCCGTAGCTGGGCAGCCTGCCGGTCCTGAGGACGGTCCTGGTCTCGATGTCCATGGCGAACCAGGTGCCCGCGAGCCGCTTGTACAGCCCGTAGAGGATCCCGTCGTACACCTCGATGTGCTGGAGGCTGGCGTGGTTCTCGATCGGCACGGTCTCCCACAGCACCGTGCGGGTGCGCAGGTCGAAGGCGGCGATCGCGGCGCTCGGCCGGGTCGGCGGGACGCTGCCGCCGCCCCAGGTGTCGCCGGCGAGGTAGGCGATACGGCGGCCGGGGCGGTCGTCCAGGGCCACCGACATCACGCTCTGGTCGCGGATCACGTCCTTGTGGACGGTGAGCCGGCGGCGCCAGCGGTCGACCTCGGTGAGGGCGCCCTTGAGGTAGCCGGTGGGCGGCGCGGTGGAGACCAGCAGGCGGTCGTTCCAGGGGGCGTGGACCATGTCCGTGGGGCGCTGCTGGTCGTGGTCGATGAAGCCCAGGGAGTGGAGCCTGCCGCGCCCCGGGTCGATCTCCAGCACCTCGGTGCTCGGGTACATCGCGGCGTAGACGCGGTTGCCCAGGACACGCATCCGCTTGGGCTCGCCGGGGATCCTGATCCGCTTGGAGGTGCCCCCGGCGGGCCGGTGGGTGGTGAGCGAGAAGTGCCCGCCGACGTGCACGACGCCACGTGGCTGGTACGCGATGGACTGCACGGGGTCCGGCCCGGACAGGCCGATGTCGATCAGTTCGAGGACCTCGTACGACGCGTCGGTCAGGTCCAGCCACCACAGCCGTCCGCTTCCGGCGGCGCCCAGCAGGGTGTTCTCCGACAGCGGGAACAGGGCGCGGTGCTCGTCGCCGGTGGCGGGGGCGGCGACGGCGACGAGCCGGTCCCCCTCCCGCCGGTAGACGGTGCCGGTCGGGCGGCCGACGCAGTACAGGGTGCCGTCCGGGGTGATCGTCATGGCGTCGACCAGCCGTTCGGCGGCGGGCACCGGGATCACCCGCGCGTCGCTGCCGTCGGGCGCCATGTCCACGATGGACCTGCCGAGCGAGCCGATCACCCGGCCGCCGTGGGCGAGCAGGGCGGAGGCTCCTCCGTAGGGGGTGGGGGTGAGGTTCCGCTTCTCGCCGGTGGTCCGGTCGTAGGCGACGACGTACCCGCGCGGCAGGGTGCCCGCGTACACGTACCGCTCGTCGGCGGCGATGGCGCGTACGTACTGGTCGCCGGGGAAGGCCACGCCGAGGTTGCGCAGCGCGCCGGTGTCCGGCCGGTACTCCCACACCTCCCCGCGCGGGCTGGTCCCGGCGTACAGCGTGCCGTCGGGGGCGGTGGTCAGGCACCAGACGAAGCCGCCGGTCGGGCCGATGGTGCCGATCCGGGTCACCCCGCCGGTGGCCGGGTCGAAGCGGTAGAGGTCCGGGTAGGGGTAGGTGCCGACGTAGATCTTGCCGCCCGAGGCAGCCGCCGCCCAGCCGCCCTCGCCGCGTTCCAGCCGGACCGTCCGGTTGAGCCTCCTGGTCCGCAGGTCGATCTCCCCGAGCAGCGGCGGGGTCTGGCCGCGGGCCACCACGTACACGTGATCGCCCTGCACCACGGTGCCGACGATCGCCGCGGTCAGTGACGCCACGCCGTAGGTGGTGACGGCGGGGCCGGAACACCGCTGCGGGGGTGGGGCGGCCGGGGCCGCCCCGGGTGCGGTCCGTCCGGGGCTCACCTCGGCGGCGTGCGCCGTGCCCTGGACGGCCGCCTGCCCGGCCACGGTGGCCAGGGTGATCCCGGCTCCCGCGTTGAGTAGTCGCCTGCGTTCCATGCGTCCCTCTCCTGTCCTGACGGTTCGGAGCCGAGGGCTCGGCCCTGCGGGTGTCGCCCATGGGGGGTGGGCCCCTGGAAGTCCGGATCGCTCGTCCTCACTCGCTCGGCGGCAGGGGGCGGGGGCCCGTCAGGCCGAACAGCTCCGCCGCGTTGCGCCACAGCACCCGTTCGAGTTCTCCGTCGGTGAACCGGGCGTCGCGGATCACGCCCAGCGACACGCACGGGTCGATCAGGGTCGCGTCGGTGCCGAACAGCATCCGCTCGACCGGGACGCCGGCCTCACGCGCGTAGGCGACCCGCCCCGCGTCGGTCGCGGTGCGGCAGTGCTCCAGGTAGAGCCGGTCGCAGGCGGCCGCGGCGTGTGCGGCCTCCCGCCAGGCGTCGCCACCGGCGTGCCCCATGATCACGCGGAGTCCGGGGCGGTCGGCGAGGAGTTCGGGGAGCAGGGTGACCTCCCGGCCCCAGGTGTGCAGCAGCAGGGGTACGCCGGCCTCGGCGACGACGTCGAACGCCTCGGCCATCTCGCGCGAGCCGGGCAGCCGCCCCGGATAGTGGGTGTGGATCTTCGCGCCGACGAACATGCCGGTGTCCAGGCAGCGCCTCAGGTCGGCGGCGCTCTCCTGGGGGCGGTTGGGGTTGACGACGGCGTAGCCGTAGAGCCGGGGGCGGACGGCGAGCTGTTCGCGCAGCGCCGCGTTGCCCGCCACGGCGTCGTGCACGACCGCTTCCGAGGCCGACACGAGCTGCAGGTCGATGCCGTACCGGTCCATCTGCCGCAGGTTGGTGTCGGCGTCGCCGGTGGTCAGGTGGAACTGCCAGTGCCCGACGTGGGCGTGCACATCGATGATCGGCATCAGGCGAGCAGCTCCTCGACGTTCTTGGTGGCGATGGCGGCGCGGTCGTCGTCCGAGATGTCCGCGTAGCGCAGCCGCAGGGTCTGCGGGGAGATGTCCATGAAGGGCGTGCGCGAGCCGAAGACCAGGTGGCGGGGGCCGACGTGCTCCACCACCCGTTCGATGGAGTCGGGCCCGGAGAGCATCCGGGTGGTGACGCGGAAGCCGGGTTCCTCGCGGGCCAGCAGCAGGAAGTCGGCGAGCAGGTAGGCGTGCAGGTCCAGGAAGACCACGTCGGCGCCCAGGCCGGTCAGGGGCGGGCCGAAGCGGCGCGGGTCGCCGTCGTGCAGGAGCACCATGCCCCGGTCGAGAGCGAGACGGACCACGCGCCGGTAGCCGGGGAAGCCGGGTTCGGCGGCCTGCTCCACGGTGAACAGCCTCAGGAACCGCACCCCGGCGGCGGTCAGTTCGTCCAGCCGTTCCTCGGCGGTCAGCGCGTCGCGTACGTCGACGGTGCCGACGGGAAGCAGTTCCGGGCAGCCGGCGAGGTCGCGCAGGGTCTCGGCGTTGCCGGCGGCGTCGTCGAACAGCGGGCCGCGGGTGGAGAGGGCCAGGGCGTTCTCCACGGGGGAACGGCGCAGGTGGGCCCGGATCTCGGCGAGGCCCAGGTCGCGGTGGTGGCGGGGCCAGGGGCCGTAGAGCACGTCGACGTCCCAGCCGATCTGCTCCTGGGGCGTCGGCTCCAGCCAGGCGTGGGCCGGTGAGGGGTCGTGGGGGGTCACGGGGCGGCCACCTTCCTCAGGGCGCGGGCGATCCGGTCCACGTCGGCGTCGCCGTACCCCTCGTTCCAGGGCAGCACCAGCAGGGTCCGCTCGATCAGCCGTTCCGCGCGCGGGCACGGGCCCGGCGGACGGTCCGCGAACACCGGGTTGGCGTACAGCGGCCGTTCCAGGTAGCCGGGCAGCGCGGGTACGCCGAGGTCGGCCAGGCCCTTGGCCCAGCGGGCGTTGTCGTCGACCAGGAGCGGCAGGACCCACCAGGCGTGGCCGGCGCGCCGCTCGGGCAGCCGCAGGCGGGGCAGGCCGTCGACGGCCCGGGCCAGGCGCCCGGCGCTCGCCCGGCGGCGGGCGACCACCCCGGCGACCCGGGTGAGCTGGACACGGGCGACGGCGGCGACGAGCTCGGTCATCCGGTAGTTCAGGCCCATGGTGCGGTGGACGCGGCCCTCGGAGCGGTCCCAGCCCTTGTCCATGAACAGCCGCATGCGGGCCGCCAGGTCCGGGTCGTCGGTGATGGTGAGGCCGCCGTCGCCGGTGGTGATGTGCTTGTACTGCTGGAGGCTGAAGCAGGCGATGTCGCCGGCCGTGCCGAGCAGCCGGCCGGCGGGGTCCTCGCCCAGCCATGCCTGGGCGCAGTCCTCGATGAGCAGCAGGCCGTGTCGGTCGCAGATGTCCCGCAGCCGGGCGGTGTCGGCGGCCCCGCCGAAGAGGTGGACGGCGATGACGGCCTTGGTCCGGGGGGTGAGGGCCGCCTCGACCGCATCCGGGTCGAGGTTGGCGTCGTCGGGGCGTACGTCGGCGAAGACCACCCGCCCGCCCTGCGCGAGGACGGGCGCGACCGTGCCGAAGTCGGAGATCGGGGTGGTGACGACCTCGTCGCCCGGGCCCACGCCGGCCGCGGCGACCGCCAGGTGCAGCGCGGCGGTGCCCGAGCTGCACGAAACCGCCTCGGCCCGCCCGTACAGCGCGGCCATCTCGCTCTCCAGCGCTCTGGCCTCCTGGCCGAACGCCCCGCACAGCACGCCCGAGTCGAGGACCCGGAGCACCGCCCGGCGTTCCTCGTCGCCGAAGGTCCGTCCGCGTGGATCGAGAACTGTGGGCAGCGGCATTTCCCGTTGCGGCATCGGGGGATTATCCTCTCGGCAGCACGCGATTATGGCCTGGGCCGAAAGTAGAACCCACGCGGACGGTCGTCAATCACGCGTGGCGCACGGGTCGCGCCCCGTGACCGGCCGGCACCCGGGCGGGGCCGCCGGCCGGGCGGCGGCGGGAACGCCGGCGGCGCGGGCCGACCACAGCGAGATCCCAGCAGAACGGAGAACGGCCCATGCCGCTCACAGTCGGCGTGATAGGGCCCGAGGACCTGGTCCACAAGGTGGTCGCGGTCGGCGGCGGGGTGGGACCGGCCCAGCTGCTGCCGCTGCCCTACCGCCACGAGGACGAGACCCTGGACGTGACCGCCGCGGCACGCGGGCGCGCGGACGCCCTGCTGTTCACCGGGGTCGTGCCGCACGCGCGGGCCGCCGCGGCCGGGCTCCTGGACGGTCCGGCCATGTACGTGCCCTACAACGGGGCCACCCTGCTGCGCGCGCTGGTGGAGCTGCTCCGCCTCGGGCACGACGTCTCCCGGGTCTCGATCGACACGCTGCGGCGCGAGGAGGTCCTGGAGACCCTGACGGAGGCCAAGCTGCCCACCGAGCACGTCCGGGTGCTGCCGTACCGGCCCGGGCTCACCTCGCGCGACCTGGTCGACTTCCATCTCCGCGCGCGCGAAGAGGACCACTGCCGGGTGGCGATCACCTGTCTGGGCTCGGCCTTCCACGCCCTGGAGCACCGCACCCACGCGGTGCGGCTGGCGCCGTCCCGGCACTCGATACTCGCCACGCTCCAGGCGCTCGTCCTGGCGACGGCCGGGCAGCACAGCGGGGACGCCCAGGTCGCGCTGGGCATCGTGGACCTGCCGGGCGGCGACACCCGGCTGGCGGAGGACATACGCCCGCTCGGCGGCAGTCTGGCGGAGCTCCCGGACGGGCGGCGGCTGGTGGTCACCACCCGGGGGGTGCTGGAGGAGGTGACCGAGCGGTTCACCCGCATCCCCTTCCTGGACGGCCTGGCGGCCCGGCACCCCACCGCGCACGTGGGGTTCGGCCTGGGGCGCACCGCGGCGGAGGCGGAGGCGCTGGCGCGCCGCGCGGTCAGCCGGGCCCGCGCGGTGGGCGACGCGGCCGGCGTGGTGTCGCTGGCGGACGACGTCGACATCGTCATCGCACCGGGCGCGGACGGCGCCGCCGGGCCGGCCGGCCCGGCCGGCTCCGCGCTGCTGGCCCGCCGGGTGGGCCTCAACGCGCACACCCTGGACCGGCTGCGGGAGCTGGCCGCGGCCGACCCGGGCGGAGGTCTGACGGCCCATGCGGTGGCGGAGCACCTGTCCGTGCAGCAGCGCACCGCCCGGCGCATCCTCAAGCGCCTCGAACGGGCGGGGGTGGCGGTGCCGACCGGCAGCCGTCAGGAGGGCCGCACCGGCCGCCCCCCGATCGTGTACCGAGTGGATCTGTAGCCCGGCCCCGGCGGCTTGCGGCCCGGGCCACAACCGAGAGCCGCCCGGCCGGGCGGCGCAGAAGGAGCTCGCGCGTGAAGATCGCCTCGTTCCACACCCGCGTCGTACGGGCCCGCTACCGCCGTCCGTTCGTCATCAGCAGCGGCGCCAGCCCCGAGCTGGTCAGCCTGGTCGTCGAGGTGCGCACGGCCGACGGGGCCCGGGGCTTCGGCGAGGCGTCGCCGATGACCGCGTACACCGGGGAGACCCTGGCCGGGCTGAGCGCGGCCGTCACCGAGCACGCCGGACCCGCCCTGGTGGGCCGTGATCCGCGCGACCTGGCGGGCGCCCACGCCGCCATGGACGCCGCGATCCGGGGCCAGCACCTGGCCAAGGCGGCGCTCGACCTGGCGCTGCACGACCTCGCCGCGCGGGCGGCCGGCTGGCCGGTCCATCTGCTGCTCGGCGGCCGGACGCCGGGCCCGGTGCCCACCACCTGGGTGGTCGGGCTGGGCAGCCGGGACGAGATGGCCGAGGAGGCGGCGCGCCATGCCGCGGCCGGGTTCCGCCACATCAAGCTCAAGGGCGGTGAGGACCCGGCGGACGACGTCGACCTGGTGGCCGCGGTGCGCAAGGCGGTGCCGGACTCGGTGGAGCTGTCGCTGGACGCCAACGAGGGGTACGCGCCGGGCGGGGCGCTCGGTACCGTGGCCCGGCTCGCCGACGCCGGCCTGGACCTGGTGGAACAACCGCTGCCCCGCTGGGACCTGGCGGGCCTCGCGGCGCTGCGCGCGCACGGCGGGGTGCGGGTGATGGCCGACGAGTCGCTGCAGTCCCCGCACGACGCGCTGGACATCGTGCGGTGCGGGGCGGCGGACGTCCTCAACATCAAGATCCTCAAGGTGGGCGGGCTGTACCGGGCCCGCCAGATCGCTGCCGTCGCGGAGGCGGCGGGGCTGGCCGTGAAGATCGGCACCATGCCGGAGCTGGGGGTGGCGACGCTCGCGGCGGCCCACCTGTCGGCCGCGCTCCCCCATGCCACGGTGCCGGCCGACCTGGTCGGCCCGCTGCTGGTGACCGACGAGCCGCTGGCTCCGGCGCCGTTCGCGGACACCCCCGTGACCGGTCTGGTGGAACTGCCGGACACCCCGGGGCTCGGTCATGGGCTCCTTCCCGGCTGAGCGGCACGCCCCCGCCGGGGCGAACCGCCCGGCGGGGGCGGCCGGCGCCCCGCCACGCCCGCGCGGGGCGCTGGTGGCCGGGGCGGTGGGCAACCTCGTCGAGTGGTACGAGTTCGGTGTCTACGGCTACTTCGCCACGGTCATCGCGGCCAACTTCTTCACCCCGGAGGGCGGCGGCGCCGCCGAGGCCCTGGTGCGCGCCTACGCGTCGTTCGCCCTGGCCTTCTTCTTCCGCCCGGTGGGCGCGGCGCTCTTCGGCCGGGTGGGCGACCGGATCGGCCGCCGGCCCACCCTGATCATGGTGCTCCTGCTGATGACCGGCGCGACGACCCTGATCGGTCTGCTGCCCACGTACGCCACGGCCGGCGCCGCCGCGCCCTGGCTGCTGACGTTCCTGCGGGTGCTGCAGGGCCTGTCGGCGGGCGGTGAGTTCGGCGGCGCGGTGGCGGTGATGACGGAGTTCGCGCCGCCCGGCCGGCGCGGGCTGTACGGGGCGTGGCAGTCGTTCACCGTGGCGCTGGGCCTGCTGGGCGGCGCCGGCGTGGCGGCCGTGCTGGCGACCGTGCTGACCGAGGCGCAGTTGTACGCGTGGGGCTGGCGGCTGCCGTTCGTGCTGACGCTCCCCCTTGGGCTGGGCGCCCTGTGGCTGCGGCTGCGGCTGGCGGAGACGCCGTCGTTCCGCCGCGCCGGGCCGGGCACCGCGACGGCCGCCGACGCCTCGCGGGGCGAGGTGGCCCGGGCGATCGCCGCCGGGGTGGGCCGCGTGATGGGCTGGTCGGCGGCGGGGTACACCTTCCTGGTGGTCCTGCCCTCCTACCTCCAGAACACCCTGGACGCGTCGTTCCGGCAGGCGCTGGTGGCCACCGTCCTCGCCAACCTGGGGTTCGCCGCCGCCATCCTCCCGGCCGGCGCGCTCAGCGACCGGATCGGCCGGCGCCCGGTGATGGTGACCGGCTGTGTGCTGGTCACGCTGCTCGCGCTGCCGCTGCTGCACCTGCTGCGCGACCCGGGCGCGCCGGTGGCCGTGAAGGGTGCGGCGCTGCTGGCCGCCGGGGCGGTCGTGGGGCTGATGGCGGGTCCGGGCCCGGCGATGCTCGCGGAGATGTTCCCCACCCATGTCCGGTACACCGGCCTGGGGCTGGCGTACGCGCTGTCGAACGCGGTCTTCTCCGGCTGCGCGGGGCTGCTCGTCACCGAGGCGATCGAGCGGACCGGCAACGCCGACATCCCGGCCCACTATGTGATGGTGACCTGCGCGGTCAGCGCGCTGGCGCTGGCCGGGCCGCGGGACGGCGCGCACCGCCGGGCGCTGCGCGACTGACGGACGGGAGAGCGGATGCGGGTCGTCGGGATGATGTCGGGCACCTCGTACGACGCGGTGGACGCCGCCGCCGCCGAGCTGACGGTGGAGGGGGACGCCCTCGTGCTGCGGCCGCTGGGCATGGTGAGCGCCCCCTACCCGGACCCGGTGCGCGAGGCGCTGGCGGCGGCGCTGCCGCCGGCGGCGACCACCGTGGAGGCGGTGTGCCGGCTCGACACCCGGATCGGTCAGGTGTTCGCGGCGCTCGCCGTGCGGGCGGACCGGGAGCTGTGCGGCGGACGCGCCGGACTGGTCACCTCCCACGGGCAGACCGTCCACCACTGGGTGGCGGGCGGCCGGACGCGCGGGACGCTGCAGATCGGTTCACCGGCGTGGATCGCGGAGGCCACCGGCTGCCCGGTCGTGTCCGACCTGCGCTCCCGCGACGTGGCCGCCGGCGGCCAGGGGGCGCCGCTGGTGAGCATGGTGGACGTGCTGTGGCTGCGGGGGCGCCCCGGTGTGCCGGTCGCGCTGAACCTGGGCGGCATCGCGAATGTCACGGTGGCCGGCGCGGGGACGCGGCGGCCGGTCGCCTTCGACACGGGGCCGGGCAACGCCCTGATCGACGCGGCGGTACGGCATGTCACCGGCGGCCGGGCGGCGTTCGACGAGGACGGCGCGCTGGCCGCCCGGGGCGGCGTGGACGCGGGGCTGCTGCGGCGGCTGCTGGACGAGCCGTACTACGCGGCGCCGCCGCCCAAGACGACGGGCAAGGAACTGTTCCACCTGCCCCATCTGCTCGGCGCCCTGGCGGGCCGGGAGGGGATCGGCGGGCCGGACCTGGTGGCGACCGTGACCCGGCTCACCGCGCTGACGGTGGCGGACGCGGTCCGGTCGGTGGCGGGCACGGAGGTCATCGCCTCGGGCGGCGGAACCCGCAATCCCACGCTGATGGCCATGCTCCGCGGCGAACTCGGTGGTGTCCCGCTGCGCTGCTCCGACGAGCTGGGGCTGCCGTCGGCGGCCAAGGAGGCCTACGCGTTCGCCGTGCTGGGGTTCCTGACGCTGCATGGGCTGGCCGGCACGGTCCCGGCGTGCACCGGCGCGCGCCACGCCGGGGTGCTCGGTTCGATCACTCCGGGGCGCGGTCCGCTGCGGCTGCCGGAGCCGCTGGAGCGCGCTCCGGTACGGCTGCGTCTGCTGCCCGGCTGAACGTCGTTGGGGGTCCAGGGGTTTCAGGCCCCCTCGCTGCGGCGACCCGCATGGGGCGAACCATTCGACGAGACCGGGCGTGAACGCGTACGCCTTCAGGGAGATTTCCATGAACGACTGGCGTCACCAGGCCCAGTGCCGTGACGAGGACCCGGACCTGTTCTTCCCGATCGGCAACACCGGCCCCGCCCTCCTCCAGGCGGAGGAGGCCAAGGCGGTGTGCCGTCGCTGCCCAGTGCGGGAGCAGTGCCTGCGGTGGGCTCTGGAGTCCGGCCAGGAGGCGGGTGTCTGGGGCGGGCTGAGCGAGGAGGAGCGGCGGGCGCTCAAGCGCCGTATCTCGCGCCGCGCCGGCCGCACCGTCTGAGCGGCCGCGCGGTCCGGGCCACCGTACGGTCCGGGCACCGCCCGCGCCCCGGCCGCCGGGCCAGGCCGGGCCACGCGGTGGGCGCCGGTCAGGGCAGCGTGAGCGCCGGCCGGTACAGGTCGATCCAGGTGGCCAGGTCGAGGGCGCGTTCCAGGCCCCGGCGGGACGCCTGGGTGATCTGCAGGGTGTCGCGCCTCGCGGCCTGCTGGAGCCGGCCGCGGTCGACGAGGTCGAAGACCGGGTGCCCGGGCCGGGACAGCAGCTCCTCGGCCTGTTCCTGGAGCGCGACCGCGTACGCGGGGTCCTGTGTGGAGGGGTACGGGCTCTTCACCCGGTCGTACACGGACCGGGGGATGACGTCCGCCGTCGCCTCCCGCAGCAGACTCTTCTCGCGGCCGTCGAAGGACTTCAGCGCCCACGGCGTGTTGTACACGTACTCCACCAGCCGGTGGTCGCAGAACGGCACGCGCACCTCCAGTCCCACCGCCATGCTCGCCCGGTCCTTGCGGTCCAGCAGGAGACGTACGAACCGGGTCAGGTGCAGGTGGCAGATCCGCCGCATCCGGTACTCGAAGTCGCTCTCGCCGTCGAGGCGCCGGACGCCGGCGACGGCGTCGCGGTAGCTGTCGCGGACGTACCCGGGCAGGTCCAGCGCCTCGGTGAGGCCGTCGCGCAGCATCGCGCCGTCGTCGCCGAAGTGTTCGGCGAACCGGACCAGCCAGGGGAAGGTGTCGGCCTGGCGCGCCTCCTCGTCGAAGAACTGGAGGTAGCCGCCGAACACCTCGTCGGCCGACTCGCCGGAGAGCGCGACCGTCGAGTGCTCGCCGATCGCCCTGAACAGCAGGTGGAGCGAGGCGTCCATGTCGCCGAAGCCCATCGGGACGTCCCGCGCCCGGATCATCCTGGCCCGGACCTCGGGATCGGCCAGCGCCCGGGAGTCCAGCACGATGTCCTGGTGCCGGGTTCCGGAGAGCCTGGCCACGTCGTGCACGTAGGGGGTGTCGGGGGTGCCGCGCAGGGCGTCGGCGACGAAGTTCTCCGCCTGGCCGGCGAAGTCGACGGCGAAGCTGCGTACCGCCTCGCCGCGACCGGCCAGCCGGCGGGCGGCGAGCGCGGTCATCGCCGAGGAGTCGAGGCCGCCGGACAGCAGGGTGCACAGCGGGACATCGGCGACGAGCTGGCGGTCGACGACGTCCTCCAGCAGCTCGCGCACCCGGGCCACGGTGGTGTCCCGGTCGTCCAGGTGCGGCCGGGTCTGGAGCGACCAGTACGTCCGGGTGCGCGTCCCGGACCGGTCGACGGTGACGACCGTGCCGGGCTCGACCTCCCGCATACCGTCCCAGATGGCGTGCCCGGGCGTCTTGACCAGGGCGAACAGCTCGCGCAGGCCGTCGGCGCCGACCGAGCGGACGGCCAGCGGGTTGGCCAGGATCGCCTTGGGCTCGGAGCCGAAGAGCACCCCGTCGGAGGTGGGGCGGTAGAAGAACGGCTTGATTCCCATGCGGTCGCGGATCATCACCAGGCGCCCGCGGGGGCCGTCCCAGACGGCGAAGGCGTACATGCCGTTGAGGCGTTCGGCCACGGCATCGCCCCATTCCAGATAGCCGCGCAGCACCACCTCGGTGTCGGAGCCGGTGGTGAACCGGTGACCCCGGCCGGTGAGTTCGGCGCGCAGTTCGGCGAAGTTGTACGCCTCCCCGGAGTAGACGAGGGCGACGGTGCCCCGTCCGGTCTCGGCGGTCATGGGCTGACGGCCGCCGGGGAGGTCGATGACGGCGAGCCTGCGGTGCCCGAGGGCGGCGGGCCCGGCGGCCCAGACACCCCGGTCGTCCGGCCCCCGGCAGGCCATCGTCTCGGTCATGGCGTCCAGGGTGTCCCGTTCGGCGCGCAGGTCGCGCTCGAAGGAGACCCAGCCGGTGATGCCACACATGGTTCCTCCCGCTCCTCCGGTCCGGCGGCTCAGCACACCGGGCCAGATAGATGTATCTAGCATCTAGCTGTTGATCGTCCGCCCGGGGAGGGCCCGCCGTCAACTCCCCCGCCACCCGGCCGCCGGCGGGCACGGTGCTTCCCGGCCGCGTTCTGCCCGCTTTTGACGGACGGTGCCGGACGGCCCCGGCGCCGGTTTACCTCCCTGGGGGCCGGGCACCCGCCAGGACCGCCGCCGAGTGACGAGGGAGCAGCACCATGCCGGGAAGCGGAGCCGCCGGGGACACCCCCCGGCCGGAGAGGGCCGCCGCCGAGGTGTTCGGCTGGCCGGCGCTGCGTCCGGGCCAGCTGGAGGCGATGCGGTCGGTACTGGACGGGCACGACACCCTGGTGGTGATGCCGACCGGCGCCGGTAAGTCGGCCGTGTACCAGGTCGCCGCGCTGTGCCTGCCGGGGCCCGCCGTGGTGGTGTCACCCCTCATCGCGCTCCAGCGCGACCAGATCGCCGGGCTGCCGCGGCACAGCGGCCCCGAGGCCGTGGCGGTCAACTCGGCCCAGGGCGCCGGGCAGACCGAGGCGGCGTGGGAAGCCGTCCGCGCCGGCGAGGCGGAGTACCTGTTCCTCTCCCCCGAGCAGCTCGCCAAGGACGAGGTGGTCGAGAGCGTGGCACAGGCCGCTCCGTCGTTGTTCGTCGTGGACGAGGCGCAGTGCGTCTCCGCCTGGGGCCACGACTTCCGCCCCGACTACCTGCGGCTGGCCCAGGTCGTGAAGCGGGTGGGCCGGCCCACCGTGCTGGCCCTGACCGCCACCGCGGCGCCCCCGGTGCGCGACGAGATCGTGGAGCGGCTGGGAATGGACGATCCCGCCCTGGTCGTCGCCGGGTTCGACCGGCCGAACATCGCGCTGGAGGTCACCCGCTTCCAGGACGACGGGGACAAGCGCCGGGCGGTGGTGGAGCGGGCGGCGGCGGAGGCCGGGCCCGGGATCGTGTACGCGGCCACCCGCAAGGACACCGAGCGCTACGCCGCCGAACTGGCCGGGCTGGGTATCGCCGCCGCCGCGTACCACGCCGGTCTGCCCGCCGGTGAGCGCTCCCGGGTCCACGACGCCTTCCTGTCCGGGGAGCTGGACGTGGTCGCCGCCACCTCGGCCTTCGGCATGGGCATCGACAAGGAGGACGTGCGGTTCGTGCTGCACGCCTCCGTGCCGGGTTCCCTGGACGCCTACTACCAGGAGATCGGCCGGGCCGGGCGGGACGGCGCGCCCGCCGTGGCCGTACTGCACTACCGCCCGGAGGACACCGGGGTGCAGAACTTCTTCGCCGCCCGCACCCCCGGCGAGGACACGCTGGCCGAGGTGACCGCCCAGTTGCACGACCACGAGGGACCGGTCGGCCTGGACGAGCTGCGCGAGGAGACGGGGCTGTCCCGCAACCGCGTGACGGCCGCCGCCAACCTGCTGGAGGAGGCCGGGGCGGCGCGCACGGGCGACGACGGCGAGGTGCGCGCCGTGCCGGGCGTGAGCGCCGAGGACGCCACCGAGCGGGCGGTCGGTGCCGCGGAGGCGCGGCGCCGGCTGGAGCGCAGCCGGGTGGAGATGGTCCGGGCGTACGCCGAGACCACGGGCTGCCGCCGGCGCTTCCTCCTGGGCTACTTCGGCGAGGTCTACCAGGCCCCGTGCGGCAACTGCGACGTGTGCGGGGCCGAGGACGGCGGCGGCCCGCCCGGCACCTCCGCCGCGGCCGGCGGGCCGGACAGCCCGGCGGCGGCCGCGTTCCCCGTCGGGTCGCGGGTGCGGCACACCGAGTGGGGCGAGGGGATGGTCCTGGGCGAGGAGGGCGACCGCGTCACCGTCCTGTTCGACACCATGGGCTACCGCACCCTGTCGCTGGCGGCGGTCACCGAGCAGGGCCTGCTCTCCGTACGGTGAGCGCGGGCGCGCGTCCCGCCGCCGTCAGACGGCCGCGGCGCTCCCCGCCTTGGCGATCAGCAGGTCCAGCAGGGACAGCAGCGCTCCCCTGACGTCGTCGCGGGAGCGGGCGTCGAGCAGGAGGACGGGGGTGTCCGGGTCGCTCAGGCGCAGCGCGGCGCCGATCTCCTCGGCGGTGTAGGGCTGTTCGCCGTGGAAGCAGTTGGCGCCGACCACGAACGGCAGGCCGCGGCTCTCGAAGAAGTCGACCGCCGGGAAGCTCCGGTCCAGGCGCCGGGTGTCGACCAGCACGACCGCTCCGAGCGCCCCGTGCAGCAGGTCCTCCCACATGAACCAGAAGCGCTCCTGCCCCGGCGTGCCGAACAGGTAGAGCACGACTCCGGCGTCGGCGAGGGTGATGCGGCCGAAATCCATCGCCACGGTGGTCGCGGCCTTGGACTCGATGCCGTCGAGGTCGTCGACGCCGACGCCCGCCGCCGTCAGCCGCTCCTCGGTGCGCAGCGGCTCGATCTCGGAGACCGTCTCCACCAGGGTCGTCTTGCCGACGCCGAAGCCCCCGGCGACGAGGATCTTGACGGGGGCCGCTTCCTGGGCGGGTGTGTCATATCCGGGCAAGGCTGTCCCTGATTCTCATGAGGAGGTGGACGTTGCTGGTCTCGGCCCCTTCCAGCGGCGGCCGGTGGTGGATCAGCCCGCGGTCCGCGAGTTCGCCGAGCAGGACCGTCATCGGGGTGAGGCGCATCCGCATCCGCGCCGCGAGCTCGGCGACCGCCCGCCCGTTCGGCGCCGGGCACATCGCCAGGATGGCCTGCCACTCGGTCGGCAGGCCGCCCCGGGCGTCCGGGGCGAGGGCGGCCGTGATCGTGGTGTCCACGGTCAGGACGGTGTGCGCGGCGGCGGTCCGGCCGTCGGTCAGGGCGTACAGCCGCGTCGTGCGGCGGCCCGGCCGCCGCGGAGCGTCCGCCATTACGACGTGGGCGCCTGGGTGCGCTCAGGGGTGCCCAGCCAGTCCCCGAGCGCCTGGGCGGTCCGTACCGCCTCACCGCCCAGCTCCCCCAGCCGTGCCTTGCGGGTGGTGACCACGATGAGCGTGCTGCCCTCGCCGCACCCGACGATGCACAGGTACCGGTCGTCCATCTCGACCAGCTGGCGGATCACCCGCCCGCCGTCGACCTCGCGGGAGATCGCCTTCATGGTGGCGGCGATGCCCGACGCGGCCGCCGCGATCCGCTCCGCCTGGGGCCTCTCCAGCAGGTAGGCGCTGAGCTTGATGCCGTCGTTGGACAGCAGCACGGCGCCCTGGACACCGGCGATCCGGCTGAGGTTGTTGTCGAGAATGCTGTAGATGGTGTCGTTCGGTGTCATCGTCATGGCTGGTCCTGTCGGAGCTCTGCTTCCACTTTCCGGGTTCCGTCCTCGTAGTCCGCCCAGGCGTCGGCCACCTCTTCGGGTGTCGCGGCGTCCTGGCCGGCCGGTGTCTGTGCCGCCCGGGGCTCGCGGAGCTGCTCGGCGATATGGGTCTGCGGGACCCGCTCGGGCAGCGGCGGCCGGCCGTCCGCGTCCGGCGCCGGGGCGCGGACCGGGGGCGGGTCCGCCGGCCGCGGCGGCCGGTGCGGCCGGCGGGACGGCAGCGGCCGCGGCCGCTCGGGCAGCCCCTCCGGCGAGTGCGCCACCGGCCGCTCGGGCAGCGGCTCCGGCGGGGCGCCGTCCGCCGCGGGGTCCGTGGGATCCCCGGGAATGCCGGAGTCCGCGTGGTCCGCGCGCACGTGCAGCACCAGTTCGGGCCTGCGCTCCCCGGCCGCGTCCGGGCCGGGCTCCGCCGGCGAGGGCGCCGATCCGGGTCCGCCGGGTGCCCCGGGCGCGGTCCGGGGCGCCGGCACGCCCGCCGGTTCATGGTCGGTGGTCGGCACCAGCAGCTCCTCGGGGATGATCACCACGGCCGAAGTGCCGCCGTACACCGAGCGGCGCAGCGTGACCGTGGCCCGTAGCTGTTCGGCGAGATGGCCGACCACGAAGAGACCCAGCCGGTGGGCGTTGCGCGCCAGGACGGCGTAGGGCGGTGCCGCGTGCAGCCGGAGGTTCATCTCCCGGTAGCTGGCCGGGGACACCCTGGGGCCGCGGTCCTCGATCTCCACCGACAGGCCGTCGGCCACCAGCTCGGCCCGGATGACGACCTTCGACCTGGGGGGCGAGAACCGGGTGGCGTTGTCCAGCAGTTCGGCCAGCAGGTGGCTGATCTGGCTGATCACGCGCGGCTCCATGCTGATCTCGTCCAGCGCCTGGCGTTCGATCCGCCGGAAGTCCTCGACCTCCGCGGCGGCTTCGCGCAGCAGGTCGGCGACGCGCATGGGCTCGGTGTGCGGGTCGGGGATCTCGCCGCCCGCCAGGATGAGCAGGTTCTCGATCTGCCGGCGCATGCCGACCGTCAGCTGGTCGGCGCGCATCAGCTGGGCGAGGAGGGCCTCGTCGTGGCCGAAGGTGTCCTGGAGGTCCTCGGTCAGGCTGAGCTGACGGCTCACCAGGTTCCCGGTGCGCGAGGCGATGCCGGCGGCGAACATGCCGAAGCCCTGGCGCTCGGCGGCGAGCTGACGGTGCCCGTCCACCGAGACGGCCACCGCGCGGGCGAACGCGTCGCTGATCCGTCCGACCTCGTCACGGTCCCCGGTGACCGCCGGCAGCGCGTCGGCGTCGACGTCCTGGCCGTTCTGCAGCCGGGTCACGACGTCCGGCAGGGTCTTCTCGGCGACGGTGACCGTGCGCTCGTGGAGGCGGTCGAGGCGGCGCAGGACCGAGCGGGTGGTGAACACGGCGACCGCGACCACGACGAGCAGCGCGCCACCGCTCGCGGCGATGAGCCGGGCGACCTCCGCCTCCAGTTCGCCGGCCTTGTCGTCGGCGCGGGCCAGCACGCCGCGGGACCGGTCGGAGGCGAGTGCGCCCAGTTCCTCCGCGACCTGGCGGTGGGCGGCCTGCCAGCCGGCGACCTGCCGGGGCAGTCCCACTCCGGACTCGGTGTCCTTGTGGTCGGTCATGATGGCGTGCTCGATGCTCGTCCTGGCCCGCCAGGCGGCGGAGGCGGCGATCCGCTCGTACCGCTCGCGCTCGTCGTCGGGCAGGTACGGCGCGACGGAGGTGTCGTACAGGTACCGGTGGGCGCCCACCGTGTTGACGAACTCGGCGAACCGGGCCGAGGTCAGTTCCCGGGACGGTCCGGCCAGCGCGAGGATCGTGTCCTGGCGTGCCAGCATCTCGGAGGCCGAGTACATGGCGACGACCGGCCGGATCTCCTGGGTCAGCTCGGAGTCCCCGGTGTGGCTGAACGCCTGCTGGTAGACATGGATCATGTCGCTGATGACGCCGGTGTAGTAGGCGGTCGTCCGGTCGGCGCCGCCGCCGCGGGCGTCGGCCCGCTCGCGGTGGGCGTCCAGGTCGTCGAGGCCCGCGCGTACCCGCTGGAGGTGGTGCTCGTCCTTCACGGGGCCGGTCGGGCCGGCGGCCACCGACCGGTGGAACTCGGCCAGGGCGCGGTCGGTGGCCGCGCGCCGGGCGGCCAGTTCCGCGCCGGGGGCGGCGGAGCCCGCCCACCGCGCGGCCGTGGCGGTCCGCTCGGCCTGCAGCGCGGCCATGAGCTTGTACAGGGGTATGCCGAACCGCTCGCCGGCCGCCACGTCGTTGCGCAGGTGCTCCGAGCGGTCCAGCAACCCGTGCGCGGTCACGAGGACTTGCGCGCCCATCGCCACGGTGGGTACCACGGCCAGCCACATGAGCATGGTGCGCAGGCGCACCGCACCGCGCCGGCGCGTTCGCGACGGGGCCGTCGGGCCTGCGGGGCGTCCGGGGCCTGGGGGGCCTTCGGGGTCTGCGGGTTCTGCGGGTTCTGTCGGAGACATCGGTCCTCGGGGGCGGGGCGGGGCGTGAAGAACGCCGATCATATCCAGCCATCCGGGGAAAGCGAGAGGTTGCCTCCAGATCACTCACCGGTGAAGGCGGGCTGACACCGGTGTGAACGGCGACCGCCCCGGCTGGACCGTGCGGTCCAGCCGGGGCGGTCGCCGTCCACACCGGCCGGGCCCGCCGGCACCGGGCGGCGCCGACGGGCCGCGCCGGCGGCGCGACAGCGGTGCGTCAGCCGAGGGTGGCCAGCGCCTGGTTGAAGGTCGCCGACGGACGCATGACCGCCGAGGCCTTGTCCGCGTCCGGGCGGTAGTACCCGCCGATGTCGACCGGCGAGCCCTGCACGGCGATCAGCTCGTCGACGATGGTCCGCTCCTGCTCGGCCAGCGTCTTGGCGAGCGGCCCGAACGCCTCCGCGAGCCGCGCGTCGTCGGTCTGCGCGGCCAGCTCCTGGGCCCAGTACAGCGCCAGGTAGAAGTGGCTGCCGCGGTTGTCGATGCCACCGAGGCGGCGGCTGGGCGACTTGTCCTCGTTGAGGAAGGTGGCGGTCGCCCGGTCCAGGGTGTCGGCGAGCACCTGGGCGCGCGCGTTGCCGGTGGTCTGGGCGAGGTGCTCGAAGCTGACCGCGAGGGCGAGGAACTCGCCCAGGCTGTCCCAGCGCAGGTAGTTCTCCTTGACGAGCTGCTGGACGTGCTTGGGCGCGGAGCCGCCGGCGCCCGTCTCGAACAGCCCGCCGCCGTTCATGAGGGGCACGACGGAGAGCATCTTGGCGCTCGTGCCCAGCTCCAGGATCGGGAACAGGTCGGTCAGGTAGTCGCGCAGGACGTTGCCGGTGACCGAGATGGTGTCCTCGCCGCGCCGGATGCGCTCCAGCGAGAACGCGGTCGCCTCGACCGGCGACATGATCTCGATCCGGAGGCCGTCGGTGTCGTGCTCCGGCAGGTACGCCTTGACCTTCTCGATCAGGTTGGCGTCGTGGGCGCGGCTCTCGTCGAGCCAGAAGACGGCCGGGACGCCGGTGGCGCGGGCCCGCGTGACCGCCAGCTTGACCCAGTCCTTGATGGGGGCGTCCTTCGTCTGGCACATCCGGAAGATGTCGCCGGCGCCCACCGCCTGCTCCAGCACCACGTCGCCGTTGCCGTCGACCACCCGCACGGTGCCGGGCCGGGAGATCTCGAAGGTCTTGTCGTGGCTGCCGTACTCCTCGGCCTTCTGCGCCATCAGCCCGACGTTGGGCACCGAGCCCATGGTGGCGGGGTCGAAGGCGCCGTTGGCGCGGCAGTCGTCGATGACGACCTGGTAGATGCCCGCGTAGCTGCTGTCGGGCAGGACCGCGAGGGTGTCGGCCTCCTGGCCGTCGGGGCCCCACATGTGGCCCGAGGTGCGGATCATGGCCGGCATGGAGGCGTCGACGATGACGTCGCTCGGCACGTGCAGGTTGGTGATGCCCCGGTCGGAGTCGACCATGGCCAGGGCGGGGCCCTCGGTCAGCTCGGCCTCGAAGGACGCCTTGATCCGCTCGCCCTCGGGCAGCGCCTCCAGGCCCTTGAAGATCCCGCCGAGTCCGTCGTTCGGGGACAGGCCGGCCGCCGCGAGGGTCTCGCCGTACTGGGCGAAGGTCTGCGGGAAGAAGGCGCGTACCACGTGGCCGAAGATGATCGGGTCGGAGACCTTCATCATCGTGGCCTTCAGGTGGACGGAGAAGAGCACGCCCTCGGCCTTGGCGCGGGCGACCTGCTCCTGGAGGAACTCGCGCAGCGCGGCCACCCGCATGACGGACGCGTCCACGACCTCGCCCGCGAGCACCGGCACCGACTCGCGCAGGACGGTGGTGGTGCCGTCGTCCCCGGCGAACTCGATGCGCAGCGAACCGGCCTCCGCGACGACCGCGGACTTCTCGGTGGAACGGAAGTCGTCGTGTCCCATGGTGGCGACGTTGGTCTTCGACTCCGGCGACCAGGCGCCCATCCGGTGCGGGTGGGTCTTGGCGTAGTTCTTGACCGACGCGGGGGCGCGGCGGTCGGAGTTGCCCTCGCGCAGGACCGGGTTGACGGCGCTGCCCTTGACCTTGTCGTAGCGGGCGCGGACGTCGCGGTCCTCGTCGGTCTTCGGGTCGTCGGGGTAGTCCGGCAGCGCGTAGCCCTGCTGCTGGAGCTCGGCGATCGCCGCCTTGAGCTGCGGGATCGAGGCCGAGATGTTCGGCAGCTTGATGATGTTGGCCTCGGGCGTCTTGGCCAGCTCACCGAGCTCGGCCAGCGCGTCCTCGATCCGCTGGCCCTCCTGGAGACGCTCCGGGAAGCTGGAGATGATCCGCCCCGCCAGAGAGATGTCGCGGGTCTCCACGCTGACCCCGGCCGTCGAGGCGTACGCCTGGACCACGGGCAAGAACGAATACGTCGCCAGGGCCGGGGCCTCGTCGGTGTGCGTATAGATGATGGTCGAGTCAGTCACCGGGTGCTCCGCTCCACGTCTGTAACATTGCTCGACATCAAGATATCTCGTGATCGGCCCCTTCTCGAAGGGGCCCTGCCCCCGGCGGCCCGGCCGCGCCGCCGGCGCGGGCCGCAGCGCCCTGACCACCCGCGGTCGCTGGCAAAAGGCATCCAGTGCTAGAAATTGGGCATGAGCGGACGTCTCGGACGACCCAGGCATGCGTCCGGCCGCCCCCGCGCCGGTCTGCTGGGGGCGCGCAGCGTCGCCGGGCAGGTGCTCCTGCTGCAGATCGTGGTCGCGGTCCTGCTGATCACCGCCGCCGTGGTGGCACTCGCCTTCCAGACCCGGTACGACAGCGAGCGGGACGCCCAGAACCGGTCGCTCGCCGCGGCCGAGTCCTTCGCCGAGGCGCCGGGCACCCTGCAAGCACTGCGGGCGGCCGACCCCACCGCCGCGCTGCAGCCCCACGTGCGGGACGCCCGGGAGGGCGCCGGGGTGGACTTTCTCGTGGTCATGGCCAGGGACGGCACCCGCTACGCCGACACCGACCCCCGGCTGATCGGCCGGCGCGCCGAGGGCGTGGAGCGGGCCGCCGCCGGTTCGGCCTTCACGGAGGTCTTCGAGGGCGACCCCAATGACGCGGCCCGGGCCGTCGTCCCCGTCACCGACGCCGGCGGGGCGGTCGCCGGCCTGGTGGGCGCCGGGGTGCGGATCGAGAGCGTCGGGGACGCGGTGGACCGCCACCTGCCGGTCCTGCTGGGTTGCGCCGCCGCCGCGCTCGCCCTGGCCACCGGCAGCTCCGCCCTGGTGAGCAGGCGGCTGCGGCGGCAGACGCACGGTCTCGGCCCGACCGAGATGACCCGGATGTACGAGCACCACGACGCGGTTCTGCACGCGGTGCGCGAAGGGGTGCTGATCATCGGCGGCGACGGCCGGCTGACCCTCGCCAACGACGAGGCCCGCAGGCTCCTGGCGCTGCCCGCCGACGCGGAGGGACGGCCGGTCGCCGAGCTGGGTCTGGACGAGGACACCGCCGGGCTGCTGACCTCCGGCCGTACCGTCACCGACGAGGTGCACCTGGCCGGGGACCGCCTGCTGGGCGTCAACACCCGCCGCACCGCTCCCTACGGCGGGCCGCCCGGCACGGTCGCCACGCTCCGGGACACCACCGAGCTGCGCGCCATGTCGGGCGCGGCCGAACTGGCTCGGGAGCGCCTGAAGCTGCTGTACGAGGCGGGGGTGCGCATCGGCACCACGCTCGACGTGGTGCGCACCGCCGAGGAGCTGTCGGAGGTGGCGGTCCCCCGGTTCGCCGACTTCGTCACGGTGGAGCTGCTGGACCCGGTGCTGCGCGGCGAGGAGCCGGCCGGCGCGCCCGCCGAGATGCGCCGCGCCGCGGTGACCGGCATCCGGCCGGACCACCCCCTCCAGCCGGTCGGGGACCTGATCAGGTTCGACGTTCCCACCACGCCGATGGCGGCCGCGCTGGCCGGTGGGCACGCCGTGCTGGAGGCGGATCTGGCCGTGGCGCACGGCTGGCGGGCCCAGGACCCGGCCGGGGCCGACCGCGCCGTCGCCCACGGCATCCACTCGCTGCTCGTGGTGCCGCTGCGGGCCCGCGGGGTCGTCCTGGGGATGGCGAACTTCTGGCGCTCGGAGCGTCCCGAACGGTTCGAGGCGGAGGACCTGGCCTTCGCCGAGGAACTGGCCGCGCGGGCCGCCGTGGCCATCGACAACGCCCGGCGCTTCACCCGCGAGCACGCCATGGCCGTCACCCTCCAGCGCAGCCTGCTGCCCCGGGTCCTGCCCGAGCAGGACGCCGTCGACGTCGCCCACCGCTATCTGCCCGCGCAGGCCGGGGTGGGCGGCGACTGGTTCGACGTGATCCCGCTGCCGGGCGCCCGGGTCGCCCTGGTGGTCGGCGACGTGGTCGGCCACGGCCTGCACGCCGCCGCCACCATGGGTCGGCTGCGCACCGCGGTGCACAACTTCTCCGCGCTCGACCTGCCGCCGGACGAGCTGCTGGGCCACCTGGACGAGCTGGTGTCACGGATCGACGAGGAGGAGGCCGGGGACGCGGCCGGCGGGGACGCCATCACCGGGGCGACCTGCTTGTACGCCATCTACGACCCGGTCTCCGGCCGGTGCGCCATGGCGACGGCGGGGCACTTCTCGCCCGTGCTGGTGCGCCCGGACGGCTCGGTGGAACTCCTCCGGGTGCCGGTGTTCCCGCCGCTGGGACTGGGCGGGCTGCCGTTCGAGACCACCGAGGTGCGGCTGCCCGAGGGCAGCCGGCTGGTCCTCTACACCGACGGGCTCATCGAGCACCGGCGGCGGGATGTCGACACCGGCCTGCGGCTGCTGTGCGACACGCTGGCCGCCCACGCGGACGGCACCCCGGAGGACACCTGCCGGGCGGTGTTCGACGCGATGCTGCCGCCCCACCGGGACGACGACATCGCGCTGCTGGTGGCCCGCACCCACCTGCTGGGCCCCGAGCGCGTCGCCGACTGGGACGTCCCGCCCGACCCGGCGGCCGTGGCCCCGGTCCGCGCGGCGTGCGGGCGCCAGCTTGAGGCGTGGGGGCTGGGCGACATCGGGTTCAGCACCGAGCTGATGCTGAGCGAGCTGATCACCAACGCGATCCGCCACGGCTCCGCGCCGATCCACGTACGGCTGCTGTTCCAGCGCAGCCTGATCTGCGAGGTGTCCGACGGCAGCAGCACCTTACCGCACCTGCGGCGCGCGGCCACCACCGACGAGGGCGGGCGCGGGCTGTTCCTCGTCTCCCAGTTCGCCGGGCGGTGGGGCACCCGCTACACGCCGACGGGCAAGGTGATGTGGACCGAGCAGCCTCTCGCCCCCGACGGGCAGCAGCCGGCCGTGGACCTGCCCCTCGACGACGTGACCTGGTGACGCGGCGCCCCGTCGGCCCGGGCGGGGGGCCGCGTCAGAACGTGTGGGGGTGGCGGAAGAGACGGCCGGGATCGTAGGCGGCCCTCACCTTCGCGAGGCGGGCGGCGTTCACGCCGTAGTAGGCGCGGCGCCAGTCCCGCAGGGCGGGGTCCGTGTAGTTCTGGTACGCCTGCCCGCTCGCCCACGGCCGCATCGCCCGGTACGTGCCGTCCAGCCAGGCCCGGTGCCGGGCCACCGTGGACGCGGGGGCGCTGTCGGGCCAGGAGACGATGTACTGGGCGAGGAAGAGCGCGTCGCGATGGACGAACGCGGTGTCGGTGGGCCGGACGCGGTTCACCGCCCCGCCCATGGCGTCCAGCGCGACGCTGCCCGCGCCGCCGCCGGTCAGCCCGGCCAGCCGTTCCACCTGGGCGAGCAGTGCCTTGACGCCGTCCGCGGGGATCGGCCGGGTGTAGAAGTCGGAACGGGCCGCGTACGATTCGCGCGCCACCCGGCCGCCGGGGTCGCGGCCCGGCAGGGTTCCCTTCTGGTGGGCCTGGGGGACGGTCAGGCCCGAGACCCCGCCCATCACCTTCATGGCGTCCATGAACGGGCGGGTGCGCACCGACTCCGAGCGCGGCGGGGCGCCGACGGCCGCGGCGAGCCGGTCCAGGCGGTTCTCCAAGTCTCCCCGGCCGGTCAGGGCCAGCCCGCCGACCCGTACCGAGCCCGGCCGGCCGCCCACCGGAGCCGCCAGGTGCAGGTTGGCCCAGAGGGCGTCGGGCGCGGCCGGGGCCCAGCGCTGCCACTCCCGCACCACGGCCGCGGCCCGCGACCAGGGCCAGCTGAGGAAGAACGTGGTGCACCGGGGTGCCGCGTGGGTCCGCATCCGCAGTTCGGTGACGACGCCGAACTGCGCGTTGCCACCGCCGCGGAGCGCCCAGAACAGGTCCGGCTCGTGCCGGGCGTCGACGTAGCGGATCCGGCCGTCGGCGGTGACCACCCGCGCGCCGGTCACGCTGTCGCTGGTGAGTCCGTAGGCGCGGCTGACGACGCCGATGCCGCCGCCGAGTGCCAGCCCCGACACACCGACCGTGGGACACGACCCGGCCGGAATGGTGCGGCCCTCGGCGGTCAGCCGGTCGTACACGTCGATGAGTTTGGCGCCGGCGCCGATCGTGGCGGTGCCCGAGGAGAGCGAGACGGACGCCATCTTCTGGACGTCGACGACCAGTCCGGGGCCGGACGACCAGCCCGCGTACGAGTGCCCGCCGCTGCGCACCGCGACGGGCACCCCGTGGCCGCGGGCGAACCGCAGGCAGTCACGGACGTCCTCGGGCCGGGCGCAGTAGGCGACGGCGGCGGGCCGCAGGGCGTCGAACCGCGGGTTGAACAGGGTGCGCGCGGCGTCGTAACGCCGGTCGCCGGGCCGGATCAGCGGGCCGTCCAGCCCCTTGGCCAGGGCCGCCCAGTCGGCGGCGCGGGGCGCCCGGGGGGTCCTGCCGGCGGACAGCCCGGCCCTCGCGGTGGGGACGAGGGCGCCGGCCGCGGAGCCGGCGGCCGCCGTCAGTGCCAGGCCCGAGGCGGCGGCGACGCCCGCGCCCAGCAGGCGGCGGCGGGTGGGCCCGCCGTCCCCGGCCGCGCGGTCCCCGGCCCGGCCCCCGATCCGCTCCCCGCCGTCGCCCGTTCGTCGTTCCCCGTCGCCCATCGCCCGCTCCTCGTACCGCAGCACCGGTGTCCTGTACCGGGGATGACGGGAGGTGACGCGGGGAGGTTGCGTGCGGCCGGGAACCCGGCACGGGCGGCGGCGGGCCGGACCGGCCGGCGTCACGTGCCGCTGACGCGCCGTCTCATCCGGTCGGGCGGCGGCCCGGTCGCTCCGGTCGCCCCGCCGGCGGGAGCGACTGTTCGGTCCAGATGGTCTTGCCCTCGCGGGAGTACCGGGTTCCCCACCGGTCGGTGAGCTGGGCCACCAGGAACAGTCCGCGACCGCCCTCGTCGGTGCTGCGGGCCCGGCGCAGGTGCGGTGCGGTGCCACCGGTGTCGCACACCTCGCAGATGAGGTGGCGGTCGCGGATGAGCCGCAGGGCGATCGGTTCGCCACCGTACCGGTAGGCGTTGGTGACCAGCTCGCTGACGATGAGTTCGGTGGTGAAGGCCATGTCCTCCAGGCCCCACTCGGCCAGTTGGGAGGCCGTCAGCGCCCGGGCGCGGGCCGCGGCGGTCGCGTCCATGGGCAACTGCCAGGTGGCGACCTTCCCGTCCGCCAGGACGCGGGTACGGGCGACCAGCAGCGCCACGTCGTCGGTGGGGCGGGCGTGCAGCAGCGCGTCCTCCACCGCGGCGCAGGTCTCCTCCGGCGAGCGGGCGCGGGCGGTGTGCTCGTCGCAAGCGCCCAGCGCCCCCCGCAGCGCCGCCAGGCGCTCGTCGGGATCCTGGTCGCCGGAGCGGATGAGGCCGTCGGTGTAGAGGGCCAGCAGGCTGCCCTCGGCCAGCTCCAGGTCGGCTGACTCGAACGGCAGTCCGCCGAGGCCCAGCGGCGGTCCGGCGGGCAGGTCGAGCAGGCTCGCCCGCCCGCCGGGGGTCACCACGACGGGCGACGGGTGGCCGGCGCGGGCCAGGGAGCAGTACCGGCTGACCGGGTCGTAGACCGCGTACAGGCAGGTGGCGCCCACGACTTGGGGCGTGTCCTCACCGCCCGGCTCCTGCTCGGCGGCCAGTCGGTCCACCAGGTCGTCGAGGCGGGCCAGGACCTCGTCGGGGGTCAGGTCCAGGTTGGCCAGGGTGTGTACGGCGGCCCGCAGCCGGCCCATGGTGGCCGCGGCGTGCATGCCGTGACCGACCACGTCGCCGACGACCAGGGCGACGCGGAGCCCGGAGAGCGGGATGACGTCGAACCAGTCGCCGCCCACGCCGGTCGTGGCGTCGGCCGGCAGGTAGCGGTGGGCGAGTTCGGCCGCCGGGTGCTCGGGCACCCCGTGCGGGAGCAGGCTGTGCTGGAGGGTGAGGGCCGCCTGGTGCTGCTGGGTGTAGCGGCGGGCGTTGTCGACGCAGACGGCGGCGCGGGCGGCGAGTTCCTCGGCCAGGGTGAGGTCGTCCGCCTCGAACGGTTCGGCCCGCCCCGACCGGCGCAGCGACAGCAGGCCGAGCACGAGTCCCCGCGCCACCAGCGGCACCACCAGCAGCGAACGGGGGGCCGGTCCGGCCCCGTCCCCCTCCTCCCGCTCGTCCCGCAGGTTCCGCTCGTCCCGCGCCCGCTCGTCCAGGACCGGGCGCCGCTCCGTCAGGCAGCGCGCCTGCACGGTGCCCGGGACGACATGGATCGTCCGGCCCACCTGGCGGGCCTCCGCCCCGGTGTCCGGCAGGGTGCCGCGGACCGCCGACCGGCGCAGGGGGCCCAGGACCTCCTGGGCCGGTTCCTCGCCCCGGGTCACCGGCTCCAGCAGGTCGACGCACACGCCCTCGGCGAGCACCGGCACCGCCACGCCGGCCAGCTCACGGGCCGTCTCCGCCACGTCCAGCGCACTGCCGATACGGGCGCTCGCCTCGTTGAGCAGGGCGAGCCGGCGACGGGCCCGGTAGCGGTCCGTGACGTCCTCCACGGTCTGCGTCACCCCCAGGACCCGGCCGGCCGGGTCCTCCATGCGGAAGGCCGACACCGACACCACCAGCTCGCGGCCCGGATCGAGCCGCAGGGTGCAGGGCTGTTCGGTGAAGACCGAGGACTGGCCGGTCCTGAGCACCTCCCGCAGCTGGTCCTCCACCGTGTCGGTGTCCCGCTGGATCAGGAAGTCGCTGGTGCGCAGCCCCCGGTGCCCTTCGACCGGGATCCGGCTGAACCCGGCGATGGCCCGGTTCACCCGCAGGATCGTCAGGTCCGGGGCGTGGACGGACAGTCCGATCGGGGAGCGGCGGAACAGTCCGTCCAGGACCGACCGGTCCGTCTCCCACTGGACCACCTCATCGGCCGGCGCCCCCACGACGAACCACTCGCGGTGGGAGCCGCCCCGTTCGATCACCCGGGCCCGGCAGCCCACTTCCACACAGTGGCCGTCGCGGTGGCGGACGGGGACCACGCCGAACCAGCCCCGGTCCCGGACACACGCCGCCACCGCGTCCAGGACGACCCGGTGGTCGCCCGGGTGCACCAGGAAACCGGCCGACGGCCGCCCCAGCGCCTCCCGCGCCGCGTACCCGAGCAGTTCCTCGGCCCGGCTGCTCCAGCCGACGACCCGTCCGCCGTCGTCCAGCACCACCGAGGCCGCACGCCGCACCGCGAACGGATCCTCGGGGCCTTCGCTGAAGGTGGTCACCGGTGTGTCCATCGCTGCCTCTCGTGCGGGGTCCGGGGTGCTCTGGCGAGCAGTACCGCCACGTCGTCCTGGGCCGTGGACGGCAGCAGCCTGCCGAGGATGCCGTCGCAGATGTCGTCCAGGGGGTGGTCGAGGTGGAGCAGCGCCTCGGCGAGCTGCCCCATCCCCTGGTCGAGGTCCCGGTCACGGGCCTCGATGAGACCGTCGGTGTACAGCACCAGCAGGCTCCCGGGCGGCAGCGGCACCCGCTCGGTGCGGAAGTCCCGGCCGCCGGTGCCCAGCGGCGTCCCCGGCGGGCTGTCCAGGAACACGGTCGTCCCCCGGACGCCGGCCAGGGCGGGCGGAGGATGGCCGGCCCTGGCGATCAGGCACTCGCCGGCCACCGGGTCGTGGACCGCGTACAGGCAGGTCGCCATCTCGTTCTCGCCCAGGTCGGCGACGGCGGTGTCCAGGGAGGCGAGCATCCGGGCCGGGGGGATGTCGTGGCGGGCCAGGGTCCGCACCGCCGTGCGGAGCTGCCCCATGACGGCCGCCGCGTGGATGCCGTGCCCCATGACGTCCCCGATGACCAGCCCGGTCCTGCCGCCGGGCAGGGTGATGGCGTCGAACCAATCGCCGCCCACCTCGTGGTCGCTGGCCGGGAGGTAGCGTCCGGTGAGTTCGAGCCCGGCCACGTCCGGCAGCGCGTTGTTGGTGAGGCTGCGCCGCAGGGTGAGGGCGGCCTGCCGCTGGCCGGTGTACATGAGGGCGTTGTCGATGTTCAGCGCCGCCCGGGCGACCAGCTCGTCGACGAGCACGCACTCCTGCTCGTCGAACGGCCCCCGGTCGCGGGTCCGGGTCACCACCACCGCCCCGAGGACCTTCCCTCGGGCGACCAGCGGGACCAGCCGCGCCGAGCCCAGGGTCGCCAGGTAGGTCCGCAGGTGCTCCGCTCCCGGATCGGTGACCAGGGCGGGGATGTCGGTCTGGTAGAGGTCCAGGGGGCGTCCCTCGGCGATGACGTGCTCGTACACCGAGCCGAGCGGCAGTCGGTAGGTCAGCCCCGCCCGGAGGGCGTCGGCGGGGGCGGAGGGGTCGGTGAAGGCGATGGCCACCCGGCGCACCACCCCGTGGGTGGACGCGGCGGCCTCGTCGGGGTCGAGCACCTCCTCCAGCAGGTGCACGTCGGCGGAGTCGGCCAGCCGGGGCACCAGGAGCTGCGCGACCTCCTCGGCGGTCCGGCGCAGGTCCAGGGTGGTCCCTATGCGCGTTCCGGCCTCGGCCAGCAGGGAGAAGCGCCGGCGGGCCCGTTCGGCCTCGACCTGGGCCCGCTGCCCGTCGGTGATGTCGATCAGGGAGGCGACCAGGCCCAGCCGGCGGCCGGAGCCGTCCAGCAGCGGGGCGTAGGAACAGGACCAGGTGCGGTCGTGGTCGGGGTCGGCGGGGGTGCGGCCGGTGCGGCGGACGTCGACCACCGCCTCGCCGCTGTCCAGGACCTTCCGCATCGACCCTTCCAGGGCGAGCGCGTTGATCTGCGGGGCGACCTCGGAGAGCCGCCGTCCGAGGTGTTCGGCGGCGGACACGCCGTTCATCCGCGCCAGCGCCTCGTTGACCCGCAGGAAGCGCAGGTCGGGGCCGAGCATGGCCAGGCCGATGGGCGACTGGGTGAACAGGCCCTCCAGGGCCGCCAGTGAGTCGCGCATGCCCCGCACGGCGGAGGTCTCCACGGCGATGGACAGGGTGCCGGTCCGTCCCAGCCGGTCGGCGGCGGGGACGATCCACATCTCCATGGGCACCACGTGGCCGTCGCGGTGCCGCAGCGGGAGGGTGCCGACCACCGTCTCCCCCGCCTGGACCTTCCGGGTCAACCGCTCGGCGGCCGCCCGGTCGGGCCCGGGGATGAGGATCGGCCCGCCGTACCGGCCGATGAGCTGTTCGGGCGGGTAGCCGAGGAGGTCCTGGGCGGCCAGTGACCACTCCAGGACGCGCCCCTCCGCGTCGGCCCGCCACAGGGCGATCGGGAGCAGCTCGCGGAGCACCCCCGCGTATCCCACGGCCGTGCCGGGCTCCGGTGCGTCGCTCGTCCACTCGTGTGCGTCCACGCGGAACCTCACCTCGGGGTGTGGCGCGTCTGCCCGCCGGCCTCTCCCCGGCCACTGGGGCCGGTACATCATTCTCGTCCAAGGCCCCGGGAGGGGCGACCCGAGCCGGCGCCCCGGGCGGGCCCACTGCCCGGTGTCCCGGCCCGGTGTCCCAGCCCAGTGTCCCGGCCCGCGGGCCGCGACGGTCCGGCGGCGGTCCGGCTCAGGGCGCCTTCCGCGAGGAGACCAGCTCACCGATCTTGTCGATGCGGTGCTCCGGGTTGCCCTTCTCGTCGCGCCAGAAGTTGCCGGCCGCGTCGTCCTCGGGCGTGGCGCAGGTGGAGATGGTGATCATGGCCTTGACCGGTTTCCTGCCCGGCGCCCCGGGCACGTCGGCCCGCTGCTCGGCGAGGGAGCGCTCGGACCGGAAGGAGGTCTGCCGGGTGTCGGTGATCCGGTACTCGTGGACCCGGCCGCCCGACGTGACAAGGACAAGGTCCCCCTCGGCGAGGGCCGGCAGGTCGCGCAGCGGGCCGCCGGCGGAGAGCCGGTGCGCCGTCACCAGATAGTTTCCCACCTCGCCGGGACCGACGCCCCCGTGCCGGCCGTACGGGCTGGCGGCGACGCCGCGGTCCTGGATGCGCGTACCGGCCCAGTCGTCCGTCGTCCCCGCGTACGGGACCACCCGCAGGTCGCGGAGGCCGATCGACGGGATGGCGAGCAGCGCGGTCTCGGTCCGGGGGTCGGTCTTGTCGGCCGCCGGCCGCCCGGGGGACGCGGCCACCGCGACCGGCGCGGGCACGGCGGCCCGGCCCGGCGCGTCGGCCGGGGAGGAGACGGCCACCGTCCGTCCGGAGGCGGACGGGGGCGGCACGGGCGCCGAGGCCGACGCCGGAGCGGCCGCGCAGCCGACGGCGGCGGCCACCGCGGCGAGCGCGGCGGGAAGGGTTCGGTAGCTGTGCATGGCGATCCGCATCCGTGGCCGGGACGTACGGGACGGGCCGTGAGGGCGGGTACGAAGCAGGGGAACAGGGGTGGGCCCTCTTCCAGCAAAGCACATCATTTCGGTCAGGTGTTCCCGTCCGGGTCGTTCCCGCCCGACCGGGTCCGGCGCCGGCACGGCACCGGCACGGCCCTGGCGGACCGGCACCGACCGGGTCCGCGCGATGCCTTCCGCGTCGACGCGGAAGGCGATGACCCGGCCCGGTGGAAGCGGTACGTGTCACCGGACCTGCCCCACGGCCCGCCCCGCGGCGGGTGACCCCGACCGGGTGACCCCTCCGGCGCGTCCGGCCCCTCACCCGCATGGACCGCTCCCGCACGGGGCAGCAGGTCCGCCTGAGGTCTGGAGGGTGCCATGAGCATGATGGAACAGTCGGCCGAGTCGGGAGCCGATGACCGCCCGTGCGACCGGTGCGCGGTGACCGACGCGTCCGCGTCCGTGTCCTCGCCGCGGTTCGAGCGGCCCGAGACGGCACGCGAGCGGGTCAACCGCCGCTGGAACGAGGTCCTGCAGGAGACCCGGGTCGCCCAGACCGGTGTGCAGATCCTCTTCGGGTTCCTGCTCAGCGTGGCCTTCACCCCGCTGTTCCGGGACCTCGGCACCTTCGACCGTGTCGTCTACGTCATCACCGTGGTGCTCGGGGCGGCGGCCACGGGGTCGCTGATAGCCCCCGTCTCCATTCACCGCTTCCTGTCCGGCCAGCGGATGAAGGACGAAGTGGTCGAGACGGCCGGCCGCCTGATGATGTACGGCATGGTGCTCCTCGCCCTCACCATCGGGTGCACCCTCCTGCTGATTCTGCGCGTGGTGGTGCCCGGCCTGCTCGCCGAGGCGCTGGCCGGCGGAGTGATGCTGTGGTTCGGCCTCTGCTGGTACGCGCTGCCGCTGCGGCTGCGGCGCCGCGCCGCCCGGCGCCCGGGCACCGGCCGGGCACGGCCGCCCGCCCCGGGCGCCCGGGGGTGACGCCCCCTCGGACCGGCCACCGGGAGCGGCCACGCGCCGGGGGCGGGGCCGACCGGTCGGCACGTCACCACCGGTGGCCACGGGTATGCGAGAAACCCGCCGTCCGACGCGAGGCCACCCGTGCTGATCGCCCTCCGCCACGAGTGGCCGTGCCGGGTGGTCAGTCCTCCGCCAGCACGATGACGCGGTCCCCCGCCCGGAACCGCACCGTCTCCCGTTTGTCCGGGTTGAGGCGGACGCCGCGCGACGGGTCGGCCGCGGCCCGCGCGTGGACGCGGTAGCCGATGGCGCACTGGCCCCGGCGCCGGGCGGACTCCACCACCGTCGCGAAGGTGACCTCCCGGCCGGGCAGTACGTAGTCCGACGCGGGCTTGAGGTGGATCTCACTGCCTTCCGGCGTGAAAAGACGCGCGAAGAGGTCGGCAAGGTGACGGTTCTCGGCGATCTGCGTCATCAGCAGACTGATCAGCCGGCCACTGACGATGAAGTCGGCGCCCTCCCTCACCGGCGCGAGCAGCCGGTTGCGGTCGTCGTACATCTCCGTGACGACGGAGAGCGCCCGGCCGCTGGCCTCGGCCAGGGCACGCAGGTGCAGCAGTGTGACCAGCGTCCGGTCGTCGGTGTCGACGGCGTCCGCGCCCCCGGGAGCGTCGTAACCGAGGACGATCACACTGTCGTACGACGGCACGTCCAGGGCCTCCAGGGTCCGCGGTTCCGCGATGTCCCCGTCGTGGAAGGTGACGGCGAGGCGCTCCGCCGCCGCGCCGATCCCGCGCAGCGAGCGGATCGTCTCCTCCGCGCCGTGGGCGACCACGTCCAGCACCGAGCCCCGGCGCACGCTCCGGTCGAGCTGGGCGACGATCACCGGGGCCCGCCGGTTCCACCCCAGGAGCAGCAGCCGCTCGGGGGACGCCTCCCGTGGCCGGGGGCTGACGATCGCGTCCGCGTCGACGGGCGCGGGGGCCTCGGCGAGGGCCGCCGTGTCGTCGTCCTCCGTGATCAGGACGATCCGGTCGTCGGCGGTGAGCGGGGTTTCCGGGGGCGGGTTGAGGACGACGGTCCCGTCGGGACGCAGCAGGCCGGCGACCGACGAGGTGTGGTACGCGAGGAGGGCGTCCCCGAAGGGCCGTCCGGTCAGGGCGGGTTCCGTGACGGTGTAGAACTCGTCACCGGAGAAGTCCAGCAGGTCCTGGTAGACCAGCGACAGGCCCGGCTGGCGCGAGGTCTGCACGATGAGCCGGGCGGTGACCTCGTCGATGTTGAGGACCGTGCCGCCGGGTCCCGCGGCCAGCTCGGCGGCCAGGTGGTGGCAGGCCTCGCGGACGGCGGCCACCACCACGGCCGGGCCCGGCACGGCGGCGTCGAGCGCCAGCAGCGTCTTGACCACCTGGATGTCGCCGCCCTCCCGGCCGTCGGAGAGGACGATGACCGCGTCGGCGGTCTGCGGGCTGACCCGGGCCAGGACCGCCGGGTCGGTGGTGGAACCGTGGCGGCAGATGATCCGGGTCGCGCCCGTGTCGCCGATCCTGGTGCTGATCTCGTCCTCCATCTCGACCTTGTCCTTCGGGGCCAGGATGGCGACGGCCGCCCTGCGCTGGTTGGCCTTGGCGGCCACCAGCTCGGCGACGACCGGGAAGATCTGGTCCGACCAGCCGAGCAGGACGGTGTGGTGCTCCTCCAGGACCACCGACCTGCCGAGGCGCAGGGCCATGATCTGCTGGTTGAAGCCCGTGGTGATCAGGCTGACGAGAGACGACACGAAGAGCAGTGCCACCAGGGCGAGCAGTACGGAGAGCGCCACGTACGCGGGGCTGCCGACCACGCCGCCGATCTTGAGTGTCGTCCCCACGCTGGTCCAGACGGCCGCCGCCCGGCCGGACAGGGAGCGCGGCGCGCCGTCGTCGACCAGCACCAGGCCCACGCTCGCCGGGACCACGATCAGCAGGCAGCCCAGGGTGAGCCAGCCGATCAGTACGGGCGTACCCCGGGCGATGACGTTGTCGAAACGGTAACGAGCGCGCGACCAGGCGGCGTCCAAGCGCTCTCTCATACGGTGTTCTCCCCCAACCAGGGCCGACGGCGCCGCCTCTCGGCCGTGTGCCGCGGGCTGCCGCCCCGGCCGGTACCGGCGCCGGCGCGGAACACCTCCGGCGCCGCGGTGTGCCGGGACGGTGTGAGCCGGGACGGGGGCCGGGACGGTGTGCCGGGCGACGAAATGGAGGACCCAAGCTAGCGGGCGGCGGTCCTGGCTGCCCCGAGGAATCGATTCTCCTTCTCGTTCAGGTGAAACCGCACGTCGGACCAGTGCCGGGGCCGGGCGGAGCAGTTCTCCAGATCATGAAATCCTCTCAGCGGTTGACACGACGTCAGCTCACGGCCACGGCGGGCACGGCGGCCGGCGGCGCGGTCCTCGCCACTCTCGCCGGGCCCGCCGGCGCCCGTGCCCGCGCCCCGCTCGCGGCGCCGGAGGCGGTGCCCGCCGCCGGCCGGTCGACCGCCGACTGGCAGACCTGCCTCACCGTCGCCCGTGCCCTGCTGGTCCTCGACGAGGACGACCAGCCCCTGGTGCCGCGCTACCGGAAGGTCCTGCTCGACGGCGGCCTGCCCCGGGCGGCCACGAAGCCCAAGAAGGTCCTGGTGCTCGGAGCCGGAGCGGCCGGCATGGTCGCCGCCCACCTGCTCCGGGAGGCCGGGCACGAGGTCACCGTCGTCGAGGCCAACGGCAACCGCGCCGGCGGCCGCATCAAGACGTTCCGCACCGGTGGCCACGAGAACGCCGAGCAGCCGTTCGCGGACCCCCGGCAGTACGCCGAGGCGGGCGCCATGCGCATCCCCGGCAGCCACCCCCTGGTCATCGGCCTCGTCGACCGGCTGGGCATCGAGCGGCGGCCCTTCCGCTACGTCGACACCGACGAGGACGGCACGCCGCGCCACCGCACCTGGATCCGGGTCAACGGCATCAGGACCCGTCGCGCCGACTACGCCAGGAACCCGCAGGCGGTCAACCGCTCGTTCGGCGTGCCGAGGAAGTACGAGAACGTGCCGGCGGCGGACATCGTGCGCCAGGCCCTCGATCCGGTCCGCGACGAGTACAGCACGGTCGGCGCCGACGGAGTGCGGCGCAACAAGGCGATGCCCGCACTGCTGGAGGGGTGGGCGCGTGTCGTCCAGCGTTTCGGCGACTGGTCGATGTACCGCTTCCTCACCGAGCACGCGAAACTGGACGAACGCACCGTCGACCTGATCGGGACCCTGGAGAACATGACCTCCAGACTCCCACTCTCCTTCATGCACAGCTTCATCAGCGCCTCCCTGATCAGCCCGGGCACCGCCTTCTACGAGCTGACCGGCGGCACCGCCGTGCTGGCCGACGCCCTGCTCGGCCAGGTGCGCGACGCCGTGCGCTTCGACCGGCGCGTCACTCGCATCGAGACACGGGACGAGGGCCCCGCCGTCCGGATCGACACCGTCTCCGAGGGGCGTGACGGCACGGTGGTGCGCGAGGAGTTCACCGGCGACGCGGCCATCGTCACCATCCCCTTCTCCGGCCTCCGGCATGTGCAGATCTCGCCCCAGCTCTCGTACGGGAAGCGGCGCGCGGTGTGCGAGGTGCACTACGACAGCGCGACGAAGGTCCTGCTCGAGTTCAGCCGCCGCTGGTGGGAGATGGGCGAGAGCGACTGGCGCAGAGAGCTGGAGGCCATGGAGCCCGGCCTGTACGACCGGTACCGCACGGGGCGGGTACCGAACGACGGCCGGCTGCTCGGCGGACACCCCTCCGTCCCGCGCGGTCACCTGACGGAGGCTCAGCGCACCCATTACGCGGCCAACGCGTGGGTCTCCCGTGACCAGCCGGAGGCGGCCGAGGTCATCGGGGGCGGCTCGGTGACGGACAACCCCAACCGCTTCATGTTCCATCCGTCGCACCCGGTGCCCGGCAGCGACGGCGGAGTGGTGCTGGCCTCCTACAGCTGGGCCGACGACGCCCGGCGCTGGGACGCCTACGACGACGAGGCCCGGTACGCGCTCGCCCTGCGCGGCATGCAGGAGGTGTACGGGCAGCGTCTGGAGGTGTTCTTCACCGGCGTGGGCCGTACACAGAGCTGGCAGCGCGACCCGTACGCCTATGGCGAGGCGTCCGTCCTGCTGCCCGGCCAGCACACCGAGATCTTCCCCGAGATGCGCACCGCGGAGGGCCCGCTCCACTTCGCCGGGTGCCACACGTCGCTCAAGCCGGCCTGGATCGAGGGAGCGCTGGAATCCGCCGTGCGCGCGGCGCTGGAGGTGCACGGCGGCCACTGACGGCGGCCGGCGGCCCGGCGCGGCCCGAGAGGGACCGCGCCCGGCCGCCGCGCCCGCGCTTGGTGGAGCGACCCCCGTGCCGCCCCGGTGGTGGACGCGCGGGAGTGCGCCCGGCGGGACACACTCCCCTCCCCCGCCTCCGCCCGCCCCCGCCACCCCCGACTACCGTGTGCGCACACATGGGTACTCAAAGCTACGTGTCTCGTGAAACCGGCACATCGACACCACCGAGGAGTCCCATGCACAAGCGTCGTACGCTCCGCACCGCCGTCACCTCCGCCGCCATGACCACCGTCCTCGCGCTGGGCACCGGCACCGCCTTCGCGAGCAGCTTCCTCAGCTGGGAGGGCCCACAGGACACCGGCCGGGCCAGGGAGCTCAGCGCCTGCGGATGCAGCAACATCGACCCCAATTTCCGCGCCGCCTACCGGTTCACCTACACCGGCCAGACAGCGGCCATGTACAACGAACCCAACTGCCGCGGAACGAGCCACTACACCTTCCGGGGCAACGCGTCGAGCAAACAGCCCTTCGGCTGGCGCAGCATTTTCATCCACTGCTGACCGGTCCCCAGCGGCGTCCGCTTCCTCCCTTCCGGCGGGTCGGGAGGGAGCGTCGCCGTGTGCCCCGACGGCGCCATGAGTCGCGGACAGCGGGTCCCGGCGCACCCGATCCGCGGTATCGGCGTCCGGCACCCGGCGGAATTTCCGTTTCCACGTTCGACCTACCGCGACGATTGCCCCTTTGTGTCCTATATTGCCGACCCGGGCCGCTTCCGGGCGGGAAGACGGCCGCGGAAAGCGGCAGCCTCGCGTTTCCCCGGGCACGGCGGACGGATCCGCGTCCTGACACGACAGCGACCGAGAAGGGGCCACTCTCCCATGGTGACCAGACGCAGCCTCGTCCATCTCGGCGGCCTGACCGCCGCCGCGTGGGCACTGGGAAGCCGGCGGCAACTCGCCGGGGCGGCCACCCCGGAACCGCCTCCGGTGGGGGACCACATCCCGGCGACGGAACTCGCGGATCCGTTCCTCTGCCCGGTGCCCGCCGGCCACGACCCGGAGGTGATCAGGATCGTCCATCGGGTGGGCCGCGACCTCGCCGTCAACGACAAGGTCATGCTCGCCGGATTCGAGGCCGGCTGGGTCGAGTCCCACATGAACAACCTGCCCTGCGGCGACAAGGATTCCGTCGGCGTCTTCCAGCAGCGCCCCAGCCAGGGCTGGGGCACACCCGAGCAGTGCATGGACGTGGCGTACGCGTCCAACTCCTTCTTCACCCGGGCCGTCGAGGTCGATCGGCAGCATCCCGAGTGGACCGCCGGCCAGGTCGCGCAGGGAGTGCAGCGCTCCGCCTTCCCCGAACGGTACGACCAGGCCGAGGCCAAGGCGCGGGCGCTCCTCGAAGAAGCCGCCGGGGACAGCGCCGGTGAGCTTCCCACGGTGCCGGACGAGTGGGGCGACGTGTGGGCCGGCCTGCGAGGCACCCCGGGGCCGGCCACGGACGGCACGTTGTCGCGCTGACACCCGCGTCATGGCCGGGGGTGCGGCCGGGCACCCCGGCTCACCGCGTGCCGGGCCCGGCGGATTCCCGGTGCCCCCGGTCACTCCCCTCCCCGCCCCGGGAACCGGGGCGACACCCCGGGAGCCGGGCCGGCGCCCCCCGAGCAGGCCGGTCGGCGCGACTGCTCCGAACCGGCCTCGACGGCCCGGCCGCGCCCCGGCACCGGCCCGCGCGGTCCACGGGCCCGGGCACTCCCCGGGCCCGGGCCGCACCCCCTTCGGTCACCGGGACCACACGGCCGCACCGCCCACGTCCACCCCGAGCCGTCACGGCGCGCCGGCCCGCCCCGTCCCGACCCGCTTCGGGCGCCGGGGCCGGGCCCGCCCGGACGCGCGGCTCCGGCCACGGCCCAAGGGGAGGTCCGGTGAGCGGTCGCGGCCGGACGCGGCCGTGCCACCGGTGGGGAACCGATCGGCACCGCCACCGTCCGACGGCACGGAACGTGGGTGAACGCGGACGAACGGGCCCGCCAATGCCGCAAAGCGCCCAGGTTCTGGCGCTGCTTCCGCCGTGGCCCGGCCACGTCAACCCGGTCGCACGGCACCCCTTGAAGGATCGACGTGGGGGCGGGTTAGCATATGAGCGCCGCCTAGCTCGAAAGATAAACCTGTGACTGTCAATGACGACTCGTTCACCAATTGGAAGAACCGCGAGGAGATCGCGGAGTCGATGATCCCGATCATCGGGAAGCTGCACCGGGAGCGGGACGTCACCGTCCTGGTCCACAGCCGCTCCCTGGTGAACAAGTCGGTGGTCAGCATCCTGAAGACTCACCGCTTCGCCCGGCAGATCGCTGGTGAGGAGCTCTCGGTCACCGAGACGCTGCCGTTCCTGCAGACGCTCACCACGCTGGATCTCGGGCCCTCCCAGATCGACATCGGCATGCTCGCCGCGACGTACAAGACCGATGACCGCGGTCTGTCCGTGGCGGAGTTCACCGCCGAGGCGGTCGCCGGTGCCACGGGTGCCGACAAGATCGAGCGCCGGGAGCCGCGCGACGTCGTCCTCTACGGCTTCGGCCGCATCGGCCGCCTCGTCGCCCGTCTGCTGATCGAGAAGGCCGGCTCCGGCAACGGGCTGAGGCTGCGCGCCATCGTGGTCCGCCAGGGTGGTGACCAGGACATCGTCAAGCGGGCCTCGCTGCTGCGCCGCGACTCCATCCACGGTCAGTTCCAGGGCACGATCACCGTCGACGAGGCGAAGAGCACGATCGTCGCCAACGGCAACGAGATCAAGGTGATCTACGCCAACGACCCCTCGGAGGTCGACTACACGGCGTACGGCATCAAGAACGCCATCCTCATCGACAACACCGGCAAGTGGCGCGACCGCGAGGGGCTGTCGAAGCACCTGCGCCCCGGCATCGACAAGGTCGTCCTGACCGCGCCGGGCAAGGGTGACGTCCCCAACATCGTGCACGGCGTGAACCACGACACGATCAAGCCCGACGAGCAGATCCTGTCCTGCGCCTCCTGCACCACCAACGCGATCGTCCCGCCGCTGAAGGCGATGGCCGACGAGTACGGGGTGCTGCGCGGCCACGTGGAGACCGTCCACTCGTTCACCAACGACCAGAACCTGCTGGACAACTACCACAAGGCCGATCGCCGCGGCCGCTCGGCGCCGCTCAACATGGTCATCACCGAGACCGGTGCCGCCTCGGCCGTCGCCAAGGCGCTGCCCGACCTCGACGCGCCGATCACCGGCAGCTCGATCCGGGTGCCGGTCCCGGACGTCTCGATCGCCATCCTCAGCCTGCGGCTCGGACGCGAGACCAACCGTGAGGAGGTCCTCGACTACCTCCGCAACGTGTCGCTGACCTCGCCGCTCAAGCGCCAGATCGACTTCACCACCGCCCCCGACGCGGTTTCGAGCGACTTCATCGGCTCGCGCCACGCCTCGATCGTCGACGCCGGCGCCACCAAGGTCGACGGTGACAACGCGATCCTCTACCTGTGGTACGACAACGAGTTCGGCTACTCCTGCCAGGTGATCCGCGTCGTCCAGCACGTGTCCGGGGTGGAGTACCCGACCTACCCGGTTCCGGTGGTCTGACCCCGGCGGTCCGGCCGAACCGGCGTCCCGGCAGGCGGGGTGGCGGTGGGGCCGCGTCCGGACACCCGACGGGGTGTCCGGCGCGCCCCCGCCGCCACCCTTTCGTATGACCCCTTGCGCGCCGTGCTTCCGTACGGCGCGCGCCCCCTCCGGCGCCGTGCGCGCCGGCCCCGCCCGTGCCCGCGCTCCCTCACCCCCTGAGCCCGCGGCCCCTCCGCGACACGGTGGTCTTCTCCTGACCACGGTCCGCCGAGTCAACCCCGGCCGCCAGATCGGCCAGAACCGACCGCCGCGGGGAAGATCGTGATGACCGCCGGGGCGTGGACCACGTGTCCGCCCGGCGCGACGGCCGGCCTCCCGCCCGCCCGCCACCAGTCACAACAGCCGGCGCACCCACCCGGTGGCTGACACCGCGTCATGAACCATCACCGGCCGCACGTCCGGGCACGTGCTCGCGTTCCGGCCAAATGGCTGGCCACGGCAGGCAATTGACGAATGCACCGTTCACTCCCGGGCACTGGTACCTCGTGCGTGTCAGCACCTGATCCGAGTGGCACCCACACCGAGCGCGCAGCAGGTCGAGCAGTCGAGCCGGGGAGCTGAGGGTGGGGAATCCGAAAGTCGCGTCATGGCGGACGCCGTCGTTTCGCGAGGGAGTCCTCATCCGCGCCGGCGACCCCGGCGGAAGAGGCGACGAGCCCGCCGGTGCGGGTCACTCGCCGCGCCATTCCAGCTTTCCGCGAACCGAGTACGGTCATTGTTCCCCGGAAGATACGTGCAACGTAAACCGGTCGGCGTCGACGCGTTTTCCTCCCGTACGGCCGGTGAGCCCGACGCCCGCCCGTACGGCCGCAGGCCGCGGTGACACGTGCCAAGGTGACACGTGGAGCCCCGGAAGGTGGACGAACGACTCCGGCAGAAAGTCTCCGAGGCTTCACCGAAAGCCCTCGCCGTAATCCGACTCCCTCACGCAACGATCGACCGAAGTCCGCGCTGCCGTCCGGTCGCGGACAACCTTCCCGGCATCGCCGCTGACCCCGGTATCGAGTCATGTCTCCCGCCGGTCTCACGCCCCATGAACATCGTGTGCGTCACAAGTGCTGTCCAAAACAAGGAGTACACGCAATGTCTTTAGCAGGCGGTCAGCTCAAGGTAACGTCGAAGATCGAATTGCTCGACTGCACACTCCGCGACGGTTCGTACGCCGTCGACTTCCAGCTCGACGAGGGGTTCGTGACGAACCTGCTCTCCCGGCTCAACTCGATACCGGTCTCCAGGGTGGAGGTCGGCCACGGCATCGGACTGGAGGCCGAGCGGACCGGCATCAAGGCCTGCAACATCGACCACTACCGCTGGGCCGAGATCGCCGGTTCGACGCTGACCGACAAGCCCTGGGGCATGTTCGCCCAGCCGGAGTTCACCCGGCTGGACACCATCGCGGCAATGACCGAACGCGGCATGTCGTTCGTCCGGATCGGCATGGAGCCGGACAAGGTGCCCGGGAACCTCGACTACCTGCACCGCGCCACCGAGGTGTGCGGGGAGGTGTACCTGAACCTGATGAAGTCGAGCGCGACGCCGGTCCCCGAGCTGGTCGGCCTGCTCGACGGGGTGGGTCCGGCCGTCCGGGGCGTCTATGTCGTGGACTCCTACGGCGCGATGCTGCCGGCCGACGTCCACCGCTATGTGAGCGCGGTGCGGGAGCACTTCGACGTCGTCGGGTTCCACGGCCATGACAACCTCGGCATGGCCAACATCAACAGCATCACCGCCCTGCAGGCCGGGGCCACCATCGTGGACGCCACGCTCAACGGCATCGGCCGGGGCTCGGGGAACGCCGCGATCGAATCGCTGGCCGGGGTCATCAAGCTCCTGGAGGACGACCAGTTCGACTACCAGGAACTGGCGAAGCTGGCCGAGTACTGCCGGGTCAACATGGACGCCATCCGCGAGGACCGCACCATGCAGGTCCTCGGCGCGGTGATCGGTATCCACTCGGGCTTCTTCCCGCTGGTGGAGCAACTGGCCGAGGAGTACCACGCCGATCCGGCGCGCCTGATGGAGACCGCGGTCCAGATCGCCGACCACAGCCCGCGCAAGGACGACTTCCGCACCGCGGCGAGCAGGATCACGGCCTAGGTCACGCCCGGAGGCGCAGCCGTCGGACCGGGCCCCGGTCCGACCGATCCCCGAACGGAGGAGGCACAGTGAAATTCACCAGAAGCGGCCGGGACGCGGACGGACGTGACATCGCCGTGGCGCACCACGACAGGTGGCTCCCGCTGACCGGCCTTCCGGGTTACGAGGACGTCACCCGGATCAGTGACCTCACCGGTGAGCGCGGACTGCGCGGGCTGGCCGAGACCATCGAGCGGCGGGGCGAGGACCTCACCCCCGTCGACCCGGACCTCTCGGCCGCCGCCACCGTCCTCGACCACGGCACCGACATCTGGGGCGCGGGGCTCAACTACCGGCGCCACTCCGACGACCTCGACTCGGAGCAGCCGGCCTCGGGCCCCGGTTCCTACCTGCGGCCGGGCAACTGCCTGATCGGCAACGGCGGTCACATCGAACTGCCGACCCAGTCCAAGCGCGTCACCGCCGAGGCGGAACTGGGGCTGATCATCGGTACCACGTGCAAGAACGTCGCATGGGACGACTGGCGTTCCGTCGTGGCGGGCGTCACCGCCGTCCTCGACATGACCGCCGAGGACGTGATCCGCGAGAATCCCCGCTACATCCCCTGGGCCAAGGGCTTCGACACCTTCTGCAGCGTCGGCCCGGTCCTGGTGACCCTGGACGAATTCGGTGACGACGCGCTCCGGTCCCTGCGCATCGCCACCGTGCGGAACGGGGAGACGGTCGCGTCGGCGACCCCGGCGGACATGAAGTACGACCTGGGCTATCTCGTGGAGTACTTCACCGCGGGCCGCACGCTCCGACCGGGCACGGTGATCTGCACCGGAACCCCGGGAGCCACGGTGATCAGCCCCGGCGACACGGTCCAGGCGGTCGTCGAGCACGTCGGCACGCTGACCCATCCGGTCCGGTAGCAGGACGACAGGCATGACAGGAAAGGAGGGTACGTTGCGAACTCGGCACAGGTCCGTCCTCGACGGCATCGACCGCGCCGTTCGGGAGTTCCCGGACAGTGACGCGTTACGGACCGCGGACACCACCGTCAGCTATCGGGACTTCGGCAAACTCACCGACGACTTCGCCGACCGGCTGAGGGCCCGTACGTCACCGGGTGAGTTCGTCGGTGTCCAGGGCAGCCGCGACATGGGCGCGGTCGTGGCGATGATCGGGGCCCTGAAGGCACGGCGACCGTTCGTCTTCATCGACAGTCGCGACAGCGCGTCCTCGAACTCCGACAAGGTCCGGCTGCTGGGTGTCGGGCTGCTGGCCCGCACCGCCCCGGGCGACGGCCAGGTGGATCTCACCGAGGTGCCGGAGCAGTGGCGCCCCAGCGGCCCCGCGTCCCCGGACGAGGAGCGGCCGCCGCCGGCCGGACCGCCGTACGCCGAGGGCGAGATCGGCTACGCCATCCACACCTCGGGGTCCACCGGCAGGCCCAAGTGCGTCCTCGTGCGCACGGCTCCGCTCGCCCCGGTCATCGACGACCACGTCGAGCGCCTCTCCGTCGGCCCGGGACACCGGACGCTCCAGTTCGCCCGCCTGACCTTCGACGGGTGCGTCACCGAGATCCTGTGGACCCTGACCGCGGGCGCGTGTCTGGTGGTGCTGGACGAGGCGCACCTCGCGCCGGGAGCCGTCCTCCAGGAGACCCTGGAGCGGTACGGGATCACCCATCTGAAGACCACGCCGTTCGCGCTGACGGTGACCGAGCCCACCGGCGCCATGCGTCTGGAGCACGTGATCAACGGGGGCGGGCCCTGCCGGCTCGCGGTGATCCGCAAATGGTCCGCGGTGGCGAGCTTCCACAACGCCTACGGGCTCACCGAGACCACCGTGTGCAACCTGCTGACCGGCGCCCTCGACCCGGACGAGTGCCGGGAGTCGGTGCCGCTCGGTGAACCGGTGGGCGACTGCGGCTACTACATCCGCGACGTGGACGCGGCGGACGGCGCGACCGCGGTGGCCGAGGGCCCGGTGCAGCGCGGTGAGCTCGTCATCACCGGTGGCAGCGTGGCGGCGGGCTACCTCACCGAGCAGGGCGTGCGGCCGTTCGCCGAGTCCGGTGCGGAGCCCTCCTACCGCACCGGTGACGTCGTCGAGCTCAGCGACGGCAACCTGCACTTCGTGGAACGGCTGGACCGGCAGGTGAAGGTCCGCGGTTACCGGCTCGACCCGGGCGAGATCGAGAACGCGGTGTGCCGGCTGGACTCCGTCCGGGACGCGGTGGTCGTGGCCGAGGCCCAGGACGGCGCGGACGCCGGTGACCTGGACGTGCTGGTCTGCTACTACCAGGGGGACCCCGACCCCCGGTCCGTGCGCCGGCACCTCGAAGGCGTCCTCGACCCGTACAAGATCCCCTCAGTGCTCGAACGCGTCGACACGTTCCCCTACACCCCGAACGGCAAGGTCGACCGGGACGCCCTCCGGGCGGACCGCCGCGCGCCCGGCGAACCTGACGAACCCGCCTCCCCGGACGCGCGGGTACTGCGCCTGGTCCGCACGCTCACCGGGGTCGGCGACGTCGGGCTGGACGACAACTTCTTCGACGTGGGCGGCGACTCCGCGTCGGCCGTGGTGCTCGTCAACGAGATGAAGGGGCTGGGCTGGGCCGACGCCGGGGTCCGGGACGTGCTGCGGGCGGAGAACCTGCGGGTCCTCGTCGACCAACTCCAGGAACGGAGCGTGTGACGCGATGTGCGGCCTCTGTGGGACCTTCGCGCCCGACGGAACCCTGGACCGCGCCGTCGCCGCGGCCATGCACTCCCGGCTGGTCCACCGCGGACCGGACGAGAGCTACTCGCTGAGCACACCCGCGCTGTCGATGAAGCTCGGCCGCCTCGGCATGACCGCGCTGAAGGACGGCTGGCAGCCGGCGGAGGACCGCAGCGGCCGGTACGTGGCCATGACCAACGGGGAGATCTACAACAGCGGGGAACTCCGGGAGCGCCTCGGGGACCACCGGCCCGGGAACCGGGTCGACGTGGCGGTCATCCCGGAGCTCTTCGCCCGTCACGGGCCGGCGGGCCTCGGACTCGTCGACGGGCAGTTCGCCACCGCGATCCACGACCGGGCCGAGAACAGTCTCTACCTGGGACGGGACCGCTTCGGCATTTGCCCGATGTTCTACACCGTCCTCGGCACGCACACGCACTTCTGCTCCGAGCTGAAGCCGCTGGTGCAGTGCGTGCCCCACTCCTGGCGGCTGGACGTCGGTGCCGTCGACCAGTACCTGGCGCTCGGCAACATCGTCGCGCCGAGGACGCTGGTCGCGGACGTCCACGCCGTCCCGCCGGGGTGTGTGGTCCGGTTCGGCGAGGGTGCGCCCGAGACCGTCCGCTACTGGCGGTACGGCGAGTTCGAGGTGGCGGACCGCCCGGTCACCCCGGAGGAGATACGCGACGCCCTGGGACACTCGGTGCGCGACCGCCTGCGCGCGGACGTCGAGATCGGTGCCTATCTGAGCGGCGGGTTCGACTCCAGCACCCTGGTGATGGAGGCGGCCCGGGCCCTGGAGAAGCCCCCGAGGACGTTCTCGGTGCTGTTCGACGACGTCGCGCTGGACGAGGGGCGGTTCCAGCGCGAGGTGTCGGAGACCGTGGGCAGCGAACACCACCAGATCCGGTGCACCCCCGCCGACATCGCCTCCGAGTTCGAGGAGATGGTGCGCCACTGCTGCTATCCGCAACGGGAGACGTACAACGTGGCGGCGTTGCGGCTGTCGCGGGAGGTCCGCCTCACCGGGCTCAAGGGCGTGATATCCGGTGAGGGCGCCGATGAGCTCTTCTTCGGCTACGACTCCTACGCCTTCGACGGGGCGCGCAGGAAGCCCCGGGAGAGTCATCAGGAGAACGAACAGGCGTGGGGCCGCGCGGACTTCTCGTGGGAGGTGGACCGGGGGAAGCTGGCGCGCCGGCGGGAACTCTGTCTCAGCCCCGCGGCCGTGGACGCCCTGCCCGGCCACGAGTTCTGGCGGGACCGGCTGATCCCCTTCGGCGACCAGGAGATCACCGGGCTGACCCAGATGCAGCTCCGGTCGATCGCCGATGTGTACGTGCAGCTGAGTGGGCACCTGCTCGGGGACCACGGCGACACCATGCTCATGGCCAGCTCCGTGGAGGGCCGTTACCCCTTCCTCGGGAACCCGATGGTGTCGCTGGGGCTGCGTGTGGCGGACGACGAGAAGGTGGCGGACTTCGAGGGCAAGGCGTGTCTGAAGACGGCGTACGCCGACATCGTCCCGCGAGCGGTTCTGCGGCGGGCCAAGCAGGGGTTCACCGCGTACGGGCTGTCGGCGATAGCTGACGACCGGACACTCGCCGACTGGCGGGACCTGGTGGCGGCGAGCGGTGTGTTCCAGCCGGACTCCCTCGCCGCGGTGGCCGCCGATCCCACACCGGACAAGTGGGACGTCCGGCTGAGCCTGATCAGTATCAGTATGGTGATCGACGAGTTGGGGCTGCGCCTATGAGTGACGCGTGGAACGACCTGGTCCACGGCGAGCGGTGGCGTTCGTCGAGAATTCTGTGGGTCGAGGACGACGTCGAGTACCGCTGGGAACAGGTGGGAGAGCTGGCCTCGGCGGTCGAGGAGGCGATCCGCGAGCACGGCCCGGCCCGTGTGGTGCGGATCCGGTCCGGTACGAAGCTGGGCTGTTTCGCGGGCCAGCTGGGAGCCTGGCGCGCCGGGTGCGTCGCCGTGGTCGACGACGGCAACCTGGGGCCGGGCGAGATCGACCGGGTCCGGCCGGACCTGGCCCTGGACGTGTCCGGGGGCCGGTCCCCGGCGGTCGGGCCCGCCGAGCGGTCGCCGGAACGCCTGCCGCCGGAGCGCGTCCCCGAGGAGGTGGTGGCGGTCAACTTCACCTCCGGGAGCACCGGCAGCCGCAAGGCCGTCGCGGTGACCCGCGGCAACCTGCTGGCGCTCTTCGGCTGCCGCGGTCTGGACGTACCGGTGAGCGACACGCCGACGGCGGGCAGCTTCGCCACTCCCACCTACGACGGCTGGTGGTTCGACACCTGGCGGACGGCCGCGGACGGCGGGACGGTGGTCTGCCTGCCGCATGTGAACGAGGACGTGTTCGCCTGGCCGGAGCTCGCCGAGAAGTACCGCATCGACCGTCTGCTCCTGCCGGCCGCCGTCATCGCCACCGTCGTGGGGGCCGTGCCCGCCTGTCTCGCCGGTGTCCCCTGGGTGTTCAGCGGTGGCGAGCAGTTCCAGGTGTCGACCTACCGGCAGGCCCGGCAGGCCGGCCTGACGAACCGGTTCGTCAACCTGTACGGCCCCACCGAGGCGACGTTCGCCACCCACAGGTACGACCTGCCGGCGGACTTCACGGGCGGGACCGTCCCGATCGGCACGCCGCTGGACGGGTGCGAACAGAGCCTGTACGAGCTGGCGGACCGGCCGGCCGGCGCCCGGGAACTCGTGATCGCCGGCCCGCTGGTGTGCCTGGGGTACATCGACGGCGGTGTCCTCGCCGACCGGTTCCGCTCGGACGGCGGGCCGGCGTCCTTCCGGACCGGTGACGTGGTCCGCGTGGACGACGGGGGGAACCTCGTGTTCACCGGGCGGCTGGACCACGAGATCAAGGTGAACGGGATACGGGTCGACGCCGCCGCGCTGGAACACCGGGTGACGAGCCTGCCGGACGTGCTGGACTGCCGGGTCGTCCAGGGCGAGCGCCACACGGTGGCGTTCGTGCGGGCCGGCGCCGGGAAGCGCACGGATCCGGCCGTCCGGTCGCGGATCGAGTCCGTCGTGAAGAGGTCCTCGCCGGCGATCGGCGTGTGGCTGGTGGACCGGTTTCCCACGAAACCCGGTGGGAAGGTGGACATCCCTTCCCTGATGGATCAATACCGCGCGACAGAAAAGGTCGGAGAGAAATGACGAACATCTCACCAGCTACCATCACCGATTGCGTACAGAGGATATTGAACCGGGAGGTCGCGGAGGACACGGATATCTTCGACGCGGGAGTGGACTCGTTAGTCGTCCTGCGGTGCCGGGCGCTGCTGAAGGAGCAGACCGGCGTCAAGGTCCCCGGCCATGTGTTCTTCGAGGGGCGGACACCCGCGCGCATCGCCGACCTGATCGGAGCCGAGAATGCTGGTCGTTGAGGACAGCCCGCTCTACTCGGCGGAGTTCTTCGCCACCAAGGACCCGTGGGCCTATCTGACCGATCTCCGGGAGAACGACCCGGTGTCGGTCCACCGCAGGGACGACGGTTACGAGTTCTACGCGCTGACCCGCTACGAGGACGTGTACGCCGCCTATGTCGACCACCAGCGTCTGAGTTCGGCGTACGGGACGATGGTCGACGGGTCCTATCTCCCGGAGAAGGACTCGGCCTCCGGCCGTATGCTCATCGTGGCCGACCAGCCGGCGCACGCCACCATCCGGAAGCCGATCAAGAAGAGCGGGTTCAACCGGGAGATCCTGGCCAGGGTCGGCCGGACGGTCCGCCGCAACATCCGCGGCGCCCTGGGCGAACTGTCGGTCGGCGACCGCATCGACTTCACCAGGGTCATCGCGCCGGAGCTGCCGAAGGGCGTGCTGGAGGTGCTCTTCGGCATCCCCTCCAAGGACGCCGACGCGCTCCTGGAAGCCACCCGGACGATGATCGGCTACCGCGACGCGGCGTACGCCGGGACGTCCCCGCTCGACTCGCTCGTCGACGCGCAGCTCGACGTCCTCGAATTCATCGACGACCTGATCGAGCAGCGCATCAGCTCCGGGTCGGCCGACGACATGATCGGCTTCCTCGCCCAGTGCGTCGCGGAGGGCGAGATGCAACGGGACGTCGCGGTGCTGAACGGGCTCAACGTGGCGGTCGGCGGCAACGAGACCACTCCGCACACGGCGAGCCTGACCGTCCACACCATCGACCAGGAGCGCGCCCAGTGGCGGAAGGTGACCGAGGGCGAGACGTCGTGTGATGTGGCCACCCAGGAGTTCCTGCGCTGGACCTCCACCAACAGCTACGTACAACGGCTGACGGTGGAGGACTTCACCGTCGGCGGCCACGTCATCCCGGCCAACAGCTTCGTCACGTTGTGGAACATGTCGGCCAACCGGGACTCCTCGGTGTTCGAGCGTCCCGACACCTTTGTGATCGACCGGCCCGACAACAAGCAGCTCGCGTTCGGGGCGGGCATCCACCGCTGCATCGGCGCGCCGGTGGCGACGCTGGAGATCCAGACGTTCGTCGAGGAACTGGCCGGCTGGGACAAGGCGTTCGCCGTGGTGGAGGAACCGCAGCGGCTGCACTCCAACTTCATGCTCGGGCTGACCGAGCTCCAGGTCGAGGTGGTCGCGGCGAGGGACTTCGGCGCGTGACCGGACCGACCGACACGAAAGACCTGCTCGTCTCCTTCCCCGCCGCCGGCGCCCGCGGCACCACGCGTGATCCGCTGAAGGACATCGCCGCCCGGCGCGGCATGGGTTACACCGCCATGGCGAACCCCGTCTCCGTCCACGCCCTCGAATCGGGGGCGTGGCGGGCGCGGGCCGTCGACGGTATCGGGCGTGCCGTGCAGGAGGTGTCCGCCGGGCGCGTCGTCCTGGTCGGGCACTCCATGGGGGGGCTGTCCGCGCTCCACCTGTACGACGACCTCCGCGCCCGGCTCGCCCGGCCGGTCGGGGCACTGCTGGTGAACACGCCGTGCCCGGACGCGTCGGGGCGGATACCGACGATGTCCCGGATGTCGGACGCCGGGATCGCCGGGGTGCTCGCGCGCGACGGCTTCCCGCCGGAACTGCTCGACGACCCGGAGATGCTGGCGGAGATCGCGGACGGCCTGCGGGCGGACGCCACGGTCGCCGACCGCCTCGCCGAACGGGTCGGCCCGGCCGGCGGTCCGCCGACGCTCCATGTGCTCTCCGCACGCGGTGACACCTTCATCCCACCGGAGCGCTGCGCCGCCTGGCAGCACCGGGTCTCCCGGGAGTTCCATCTGACCATCGCGAACGGAGGTCACGCGCTGGACGAGGGGTTGCTCGAAGCCCTCGACCGCGCCATCGACCCCGTCCTGGCCTCCGCGCGGAAGGAGTCGGCGTGAGCGGTCTGCAGAAATCGCTGAGCAGCGCCGTCGGTACGTTCCTGGCGCTGTCCATGATCCTGGGCAGCGGCATGATGATCCTGCCCGGCACCAGTTACCACCAGTTGGGCCGATCGGCCTGGATGCCGTGGGCCGTCGCCGCCGTGTCCGTCGTGCCACTGCTGTACTGCTACGCGTGGCTCGGCCGGCGCCATCCGTCGGCCTCCGGGGTCGCCCACTACTCCGAGGTGGCCCTCGGGCCGGCCGTCGGGCGGGCCTCCGGGCTGCTGGCGACCCTCGCGCTGGTGGCCGGTATCCCGGCGACCGCCATCACCGGGGGCCGCTACGTCGCGGAGTTCTCCGGAGTCGCGAGCCTGGCGTGGGTCTTCCCGGTCGCCGTCCTGCTGGCCGCCACCCTCGTCGCCTGCATGGGGGCGAACGTCTCGGGCAAACTGCAGGTCGGCCTGGTGCTCGGCCTGTTCGCCCTGGTGACCTGCACCGCGGTGGTCGCTCTCGGCCTCCACGGCGTGGAGGCGCCGAGTACCCGGCTTCCCCGGTTCGGCGAACTGGGTGCTGTGCTGACCGCCGTCTACGTCGCGTTCACCGGCTGGGAGACGGTGGCCTTCACGTTCGAGGAGCACAAGCGTCCGGACGCCATCCCCCGTATCTTCGCGGCCTCCTACCTGATCGTGGTGGCGCTGTACGCGCTGGTCCTGCTCGGGCTGTTCGCCGCGGTGAGCCCCGGCGACAAGGCGCTGGACTCGGCCCCGCTGCTGAGGCTCGCCGAGCAGTCGCTCGGAGACCTGGGGCGTCCGGTCACGCTGGCGCTGGTCGTCGCCGCCATCACGGCGAACGTCTTCGCCTCCGTCCTGGCGCTGTCCCGGCTGGTGTTCGGCATGGCGCGCAGCGGCTACCTGCCGGCCCCGCTGACCAGGGTGCGCGAGCGGGACCGCAACCCGCTGACGTCGGTGGTCGTGGTCGGGGCCACCCTGACGCTGGTCGCGGTCCTGGCGTCGAGCGGCCTGGTGTCGTTCGAGATCCTGTTCGTCCTGTCGGGCGGGATCTACTTCGTGCTGTACGGGGTCGGCGCGGCCTCGTACGCGAAGCTGGCCCCGGGGGGCCGGGCGCGGGTCGTCAGCGTGCTGTGCGCCCTCACGGTCCTCTCCGTGACGCTTCTGGCCGGACCGCCCATGTGGCTGTGCTGGGTGCTGTTCGGCGCCGTCTGGCTGGCGACCACCCTGCTCGGCCGCCGGCCGTCGCCGGCCGGACGCGTGCCGGCGGACAGGTGAACCCGACATCCCGAGGAGACCACGATGAACGACGCCCGCGGCACGGTGTTCTTCCCCGGCGCCGGCTCCTTCGGCAGCGAGTTCCAGCCCTTGGTGGACGCGCTGGGTCCGGCGTCCTGGCTCGTCAGGTACCCGGGCCGGTACGGCAGGGACTTCGGGGTCCCGGCCGCCTCGTTCGACGCTGTCGTGCGGGCGTGCGCCGAGCAGCTGGCCGGGCGGCCGGCCGGCCGGCCGGTGCTGTTCGGGCACAGTTACGGCGCCTATGTCGCCTACGCGACGGCGGCACGGCTGGAGGCGGACGGCTTCGAGGTCTCGGCGCTGATCACCGCCGGCGCCTGCGCCCCCGGACTGCTGGAGGTGCCGGAGGGGGCCGCGGCCTCACCGTCGGGCGCGGCGGAGTACCTGGAGAGTGTCGATCCGGGCATCCTGGCCGACGCCCCGTCGGACGACTGGCGGGAGATCGTCGCCGAGACGGCCGCGCAGGACCTGCGTCTGCTCGGGCAGTTCGACCCCGCCGCGTTCACCCGCCTTGGCTGTCCGGTCCTGGCCGTGCGCGGAGAGGCGGATCCGCTGACGTCGGACACCGGGACGGCCGAGTGGGCCCACGCCACGGACGGCGCGTTCGCGCGCCGCAGCTTCCCGGGCGGCCACTCGGACTTCCTCCGCTCACCGGCCTGCGCGTCCTGGCTCCGTGAGACACGGGAGACTCTCGGCTGAACCCCGGGCCTCGGCACGGGTCATGGCCGGGGCCGTACCGTGGCGGCCCGCGCCCCCGACGGGCGCGGGCCACCGCGGCTACTCCGGCTGGGTCACCGTCAGCGCCCACCGGACCGTCCGCGCCGAGGCGTCGACCGCGACGGAGAAGGACCCCGGGCTGACCACGCCGGCGTCCATGGTCACGGAGCCGGTCCCGGGCCCCGCCGGGCAGTCCACGGTGAACGCGGCCACGCGGGCCTGCTGCGACTCCATCGTGACCCGCACGCCGCCGCCTTCGCACGCCACCGTGAGCACGGTCGGCAGCCCTCCGTGCGCACCGCCCGACACGACGCCGCCGTCTCCCGTCCGCTCCTCCACCCACACCAGGCCCTCCGGCCCGGGGTGCGGCAACAGGACACCGTCCGCCGCCCCGGCGGGCCCGGCCCCGGCGACCGTCGCCCCCAGTGCCGCCAGCGCCGCCAGCGCCGCCATGATCGGAGCCGTCCTGGTACGTCTCACGCTCAACTCCCCTGCTCGTCCGTCGTGGAACCCGGAGTGTGCTGCGGCGGGAGGCTTCGGCGCATGAGTACGCGTACTCATACCCCGGCCCCCGGCAAGGCCCACCGGCCGGCCGTGCCGGGCGCCGGCCATCTTTCCGGCGGTGGCCGCCCCGGCCCGGGCTTCGTGAGATCCAGGAGGAGGAGCACCTCGTCCGGGTGGGCAGAGGGGGCGGCCCGTGGTGCGGGCCGAACGGACAAGCGCGTCCCGACTCCCCGCCGTCGAAGGGTGGCTGGCCGGGCCGCGAGGGGAACTCAGCGAGGCGGAACGGGCGTTCCTCTGTTCCTGGCCGCGGCCAGGGGCGGGATGGCACTGCTCCGGTCGCGGCGTGCGGGAAGGGGGGATCTGCTCCGCCTCGACCGCGTGCTCTGGGAGAGGCAGGTGTGCCGGGTCGTGGGCCGTGATCTCGGCGAGGACGACGGCGGGGCCTGTACCGGGGGCTGCCGCCCCGGTCTGTCCGGGCTGACGGGGGAACCGCCACGGTGGAATGCGGCGGGTCACCGGGCGGTTTGCCTGGTGAGCGGGCGCTCGACGAGTGCCGCCGTCGAGAGGAGCAGCGTGGCAGAGCCGTTTTCCGTCACCGTCGTGGTGCGCGGCTACGAGACCGACACCCAGGGTCACCTGAACCAGGCCGTCTACCTCCAGTACGCCGAGCACGCCCGCTGGTCGCTGCTGCAGAGGGCCGGGATCCGGCAGACCGACCTGCTGGGGAAGGGTGTGGGACCGGTGGCGCTGGAAGTGACGGTGCGCTACCGGCGGGAACTGCGGGCGGGCGATGAGGTGGCGGTGACGTGCGCCTTCGTCTGGGGTGAGGGCAAGACCTTCCGTATCGAGCAGACGATCCGCAAGGCGGACGGCACGGTGGCCGCCGAGGTGTCGGGCGTCGGCGGCCTGATGGACCTGGCGGAGCGCAGGCTCGTGGCGGATCCACGGGAGTACTTCAGGTCGCTGGCGGACGCTTCCGAGGTACTCGGCCTCTGACCCGGCCGCCCGTGGGCCGGCCGCCCGGGGCCGGGGGAAGCCCGGGAGTGCGGACGGCGGGCAGGGGGCGGCGCCGGACGCCACCGCGCCCGGCCTGGAGGGCCGTGGCGGCGCCCGGGGGGGGGCCGCGCGTCAGGCGTGGGGATCGAACGGGATCCCGGCCGGTTTGGCCTTCGCCAGGTGGCGCGTGAAGTCGCCGTCCTTCAGGCCGAAGACGGCACTGCCGAAATCGGCCCGGCTCAGCTTGTCGCGGAGGCCCGCCGGGTAGCCGTTCCAGCCGACGAGGCCGGGGAACTGCCAGCTCCGGCCGTGGTTCTCCGGCGGCTCGTCGTTGGCGTTCGCCGGGCGGAAGCAGTGGGTGCCGATGCCGTCCTTGTGGTAGACGATCTTGGGGTGGGTGCCGTCCCACCGGATCCGGTCCCGGCCGTGGATCCGGAAGGACCCGTGGGCGGAGGTGGAGACGTACTGGGCCTGGTCGTCCCGTACCCAGACGACCACGTGCTCCCAGTCGTGACGGTGCCCGCCGAGCCCGCTGCCCGCCACGGCCTGGTCCTTCTCGAAATAGAGGCCGTACATGATCGCGCACCAGCCGTTGTCGCACATCGAGCGCGCGTATCCGTTGGTGTTGTCGAGGTCCCCCGCGTCACGGCACTGCCCGTTGAGCGCGCCGCTCGGCTTGAGGCCGGTGGCGACGGTCCCGTCAGGTCCAATGGCGGGGGTGGGGTAGCAGCCGTCCGTGTCGTAGTCGAAGGCCGGCTGGAACGTGCGCTCCAAACCGTCCGCGGCGGCGGGCAGGGCCGGGGGCGGAGCGGCATGGGCACTGCCGGGGAAGGCGACGACGAGTGCGACGGCGCTGCCCAGGGTCAGCGACACTCGGTACATCCGCGAGCTCTTGTTCAACTGTCTCCTCCTGTCGGCCGACTGTGTCCTGCTGTCGGCCACGGCACGGGGGCACGCGCGACACCTTTGGCATGCCCATATCACCCTTGACGAACCCGGTTGCCGGGCCGGGCTCCGGGGGTGTCGAAGTGATGAAGCGGCGCTCAACGGCCGGGGCGCCGCGCGCCGGGGCGGTCGCGGCCCCCGGCCCGCCGCCCTTTCCGGCACGGTGTGAGGGCGCCGCGGTCCGAGGCGTGAGTGAACTCCCGCCGGGAACCCGCGTCAAGACTCGGCGCGTTCACTGCATGAACGCACAAGCGACTTGTACGGCACGGGAGTTGGCAATCCGGCCGGTCCCGTGTGAAGTCTTGACGGCGGGGCGGCCCGGCTGTTGACTCGCCGCACGAGGGCGGTGCCGGTCGCGGAACCGGTACCGGAACCGGTTCCGGATCCCGACGCGGAGGCGCCCGCATGCGAGTCACCATCGCCGACGTCGCACATCGGGCGGGGGCCGGCGGGACCACGGCCTCCCGTGCGCGCGGCACCCGGCTGGACGCCGGCTCCCACACCGCCGCCCGTGTTCGGGAAGTGACCGGCGCGCTCAGTCAGATGCCCGGCTCGGAAACCACCGGCCCGGCCGGTGGCGGCGGCCGCGCTGTCGCCATGCCGGCGCCGCCCCTCACCCCGCCGCGGGTGGGTGAGGTGCGCCGGGGCGTCACCGGCACCGTCGAGGCGGCGGGTCATGGACTGCCGGCCCGCTGCCCTTTCGCCGCGACCGGGCCGCCGCGCCCGTCCGGCACCTCACCGGTCGGATTCCGGCACCCGCCTGCGACGGGCTCCTGGTCGCCGGACCGGGAGCGGCGCTCGCCACCGCCGCGGAGATGTAGCGCCGGAAACCGCCCGTCGTCCTCATCGACGACCGCGGCCACCACCCGCTGTTCCCGTCCGTGGCCACCACCGGCCGCGCGGGCGGCGTGCGCGGCGCGGCATCCGCCGGGCTCCGGCCGGGCCCGGTCCCTGGTGCTCACCGGCCGGCGCGAGCCCGGCCGCGTCGTCGACGGCGGGTCCGCGGAGGTTCCCGGCAGGACCGGTGCCGAGCGGGCCGGCGCCGAAGGCCGGCGCTGCGACTGCGTCCTCGCGCACGGCGACCTCGTCGCGGCCGGCGCGTCGCGTGCCCCGCGGGAGGCCGGCCGAGGCGTCCCGGAGGACGTCGCCGTGGCCGGGTCCGCCGGCCTCCCCGCCGCCCGGCACACCGAGCCGCCCCTGCCCACGGTCCGCCGGCCCGCGCGGCAGACGGGTGAAACCGCGGCGCGGCTCCCGCTCGCCACCCTGGCGGGCGAGACCCTCTCCGCGGAGCCGCTGGTGCTGCCCACCGGGCCGTCCGTCCGGCGCTCCGCGCCCCACCGGTGAGGTGGCCCGCGCCTGCGGCCGTGCCTCCACCCGACCACTCCCCCGCCCCTGTCCCACCCGTTCCCACCAGGAGTTGTCATGCCACGACCACGTCCCCCGCTCAGAACCGGCACGGCGGTGCTGGCCGCAGCCGCCGTACTCGGCGGTCTGCTCACCGGCGGCCTGCCGTCCGCCACCGCCGCGGCCGAACCGGCCCCACGGCTCGTCGACCGCTTCGAAGGTGAGGTGCCCTTCGCCGGCCCGCCCGCCGAGGGGATCTTCACCTGGGGCAGCGACGCCGACGACCGGCCGGAACTGCGGATCCGGGAACGGGCCGACGCCCCCGAAGGCGGCAAGGTCCTCCAGGGCACCTACGACATCAGCGGCTGGGGCGGTTTCAGCCATGACTTCGCCTTCGACCGGCCGGCCCAGGACTGGACCGCCCACAAGGGCGTCCGTTTCTGGTGGTACGGGCAGAACACCGCCCCGCTGCCGCCCGGTTCGGGCAGGCGCGTCAGCTTCGAGCTCAAGGACGGCGGTGCCAACGGCGAGGCGTCCGAGCTGTGGGCCACGTCGTTCACCGACGACTGGGAGGGCTGGCACCTCGTCGAGATCCCCTTCTCCGAGTTCCGGTACCGGACCGACTACCAGCCCGTCGGCGGCATCGACCAGGTGCTCGGTCTGAAGGAGATGTGGGGGTACGCCCTCACGCTGCCGACCGGTGGGCCGGGCTCCTTCGCGATCGACGGTGTCGAGCTGTACGGGAAGGCCGAGCCCGCCCTGACCGCCAGGGTGTCGACCGACGCCGCCGTGTACCCCGTCGCGGAGGGCGGGGCCGCGCGGGTCGAGGTGTCCGTCGCGACCACCGGTTCGGGCCCGCTCGACGAGCCGGTGACCGTCGCCTACGGCACCGGGGACGGCAGCGCCACCCCGGGTGACGACTACCGGCCGGTCTCCGGGAGCGTCACCTTCCCGGCGGGCACGCCGTCCGGCGAGACCCGCACCATCACCGTCCGCACGAAGAAGGACGGCAGCGCCGAGCCGGCGGAGACCGTCCCGCTCGGGCTGACCGTCAACGGCGCCAGGGCTCCCGCCGAGACACCGCGGATCGTCGTCGACGCCCACGGGCTGCCGTACCTGGACCGCACCCTCCCGGTCGGGAAACGGGTCGCGGACCTGCTCTCCAGGATGTCCCTCGCCGAGAAGGCCGGACAGATGACGCAGGCCGAGCGCAACGCGCTCAAGGCCCCGGGCGACATCTCCGCCTACGACCTCGGTTCGCTGCTCTCCGGCGGCGGTTCCGTGCCGACGCCGAACACACCCGAGGCGTGGGTGCGGATGGTCGACTCCTACCAACTGCGCACCCGGGCGACCAGGTTCCAGATCCCGCTGATCTACGGCGTCGACGCCGTGCACGGGCACAACAACGTCATCGGCTCCACGATCATGCCGCACAACATCGGCATCGGAGCGGGCCGTGACCCGGGGACCGCCGAGAGGACCGGGGCGGTGACGGCCAGGGAAGTGCGCGCGACCGGCGTTCCGTGGGACTTCGCGCCGTGCCTGTGCGTCACCCGCGACGAACGGTGGGGGCGCTCCTACGAGGCGTTCGGCGAGGACCCGGCCCTGGTCACCGCCATGGAGACCGTGATCAACGGTATGCAGGGCGCCCGGGACGGCAAGGACCTGGACCGCGCGGACAAGGTCCTCACGAGCGCCAAGCACTTCGTCGGCGACGGCGGCACGGAGTTCGGCTCCTCGACCACGGGCTCGTACACGATCGACCAGGGCGTCACCAAGGTCACCCGCCAGGAGTTGGAGGCGGTGCACCTCGCGCCGTTCGCCGAGGCCGTCGAACGCGGCACCGGCACGGTCATGCCCTCGTACTCGTCGCTGGACGTCCTGGGCGACGACCGGGGACCGGTGAAGATGCACGCCAACGCGAAGATGATCAACGGGGTCCTCAAGGGCCGTATGGGCTTCGAGGGCTTCGTGGTCAGCGACTGGCAGGCGATCGACCAGATCCCCGGCGACTACCCGAGCGATGTGCGCACCTCCGTCAACGCCGGCCTGGACATGATCATGGTGCCGACCGACTACCAGGGCTTCACCCGCACGCTTCAGCAGGAGGTGGCGGCGGGGCGCGTCAGCCGGGCCCGGGTGGACGACGCGGTCTCCCGGATCCTGACCCAGAAGTTCGCACTGGGCCTCTTCGAGAAGCCCTACGCGGACACGAGGAACCTGGGCCGGATCGGCTCCGCCGAGCACCGCGCGGTGGCCCGTGAGGCCGTCGCCAAGTCCCAGGTGCTGCTGAAGAACGACGGCGCGGTACTGCCGCTGAAGTCTTCGCAGCGGGTGTACGTCGCCGGGTCCAACGCCGATGACATCGGCAACCAGGCCGGTGGCTGGACCATCAGCTGGCAGGGCTCCTCCGGCCCGGTCACGACGGGCACGACGATCCTCCAGGGCATGCGGAAGGCCGCCCCGGATGCCCGGATCACCTACTCCAGGGACGCGTCCGCCGCCACCGACGGCCATGACGTCGGTGTGGTCGTCGTGGGCGAGACGCCGTACGCCGAGGGTTTCGGCGACGTCGGCAACGGCCACGACCTGGAGCTCACCGACGCCGACAAGGCGGCGGTCGACAAGGTCTGCTCGGCGATGAGGTGCGCGGTGCTGGTCGTCTCCGGCCGTCCGCAACTGATCGGCGACCGGCTGGAGGGCATCGACGCGCTCGTCGCCTCCTGGCTGCCCGGCACCGAGGGCGACGGTGTCGCCGACGTCCTGTACGGCAAGCGGCCGTTCACCGGCCAGCTCCCCGTGACCTGGCCCAGGTCCCAGGCGCAGTTGCCCATCAACGTCGGTGATGCCGCCTACGACCCGCAGTTCCCCTACGGCTGGGGGCTGACCACCCTCACCAGGTCCCCGGCCGGTGGCGGAGAGGCGGCTCTCCAGGCCATCGGCATCGCGGCCAGGGCCCTCCAGACCGCCGGTCTCGGCGACTCCGCGCGGGGCCGGGAACTCGTCACCAGGGCACGGCTGATCGTGCAGGCGAAGATGGACGGCGGGATCAGCGAGGCGTCGGCGAAGCCGTTCGCCGAGGCGGATCATCTGCTGCTCAGCGGTGACCTGCCCGGCGCGGTGGCCCGGCTGGCCGCGGCCCACCGGGCCGCCTGAGCCGGTTTCCGGCAGTGGGGCGCGGGCGTACGGCCCGCGCCCCACGCGGGTGCCGGCGGGCCGGCGGGGGAGGCCACCCGGCCTCGCGCGCCCGCGGCCACCGCTGGCGGGGACGTGTCCAGGTGCCGGGCGGCACGGCCCGCACGGGGCCGGGGGCGTCCCCCCGCAGGCCGCCCGGCCCACCGCATGGCCGGAAACGCCTGGATGACCGAGAACCTCCGCGCCCGCCCCTGCCCGCCCGGCGGGCACCGGCCGCCGGCGCGCCCGGTTTCCCGCCAATATCGGTGTGCCGGACCGTGCCGCCGGAGCACCGCCGCCGCGGCGGCGGCCCGGCTCGCCCCACCCCCGGGCCGTGCGGGTACGGAGGTCCGGGGCGCATGCACACGCCCGCCACCGCTCCCTCACACCGGACACACTTCCGGCCGATCGGCGGCCGGGGGCTCCTCATGCGGGGCAGACGGCGAACCCGCCGGGTGCCTAGCCTCCCGGGCCATGCGATCACCCCGTACGAGACGCCTGGGAACCACCACCGTCCTCGCCCTGGTCCTGGCCGTGTTCGGCCTGGCTCCCGCCGCGAGCGCGGCGGACCCCGCACCGGCCGCCCTGACCTTCACCACCGACTCCGCCACCACGGCGCCCGGCGGCACGGTGCGGCTCTCGATGACGCTGACCAACAACAGGACCTACGACGTCTGGTTCGTCCACCAGACGATCGAGCCCACCTGGCTCACCACCCAGCGCCCCGACCTGAAGTACGGCTTCACCGGCTGCGCCCTGGCCACGGCGACCGGCAGTGTCCCCTGTTCCGGGACCGGGCCCGCCGACCTCGGCGCCAACTACGGGACCACCGTTCCGCCCGGCCAGAGCCGGACCGTCACGCTGACCCTCCAGGTCGCCCCCGACTCCGGCTGCAACGGCGACATCGGTTTCTACTCGTACTACTACGCCGAGTTCAGCGACACGGCGAGCACCAGCGGCGGCCCGGTCTTCACCCCGGTGACCCGAGTGGTCTGCGCCTGAGGGCCGGGCTCCGGGCGGTGACCTGAAACCTGCCCCGGCCCGAGGGACGCCCGCCAGGCCCGACACGAGCGCCTCCGCCGGCCCGCCGGCCGGTGAGCGCCCCGCTCAGGACTCCCACCTGCGCGGGGCGCTCAGCCCTTCCGCCGCCACCGGACCTCCGGCACCCGCCGGGAGCCCCGTGCGGCGCCGGGTACGAGCGCGAGCACACCAGAGCTTTCCCGCCAGCTTTCGCGAGTTGCGCACAGAAAGCACACACAGACCTCACCATGTGACGCGACGGATGCGTCGGCGACCGGCCTCTTCGGGGGGACGGCGCCACGCGAGGGGGTGCGTCCGCTCCATCGGAGCTGTCCTCGCCCCTGCCCTGGGGAGGGACTTCACCGCATGAAGCGGATCATACGTACCGCCGCGCTCACGGTGGGCGCGCTCATCGCCGCTCTCGGCCCGCCGGCCGGGGCCGCTCAGGCCGGGAGCGCCGCTCCACGCGTCGACCTGCGGGTCCTGCTCGTCAGCGACGGCGGCCCGTCCGTCGACGCCATCGCGGCCGAACTCGACGCCGCGGGCACGCCGTACACCGAGGTCGACCTCGGCCGGTCCGACCGGCCGGTGATCGACGCCGGCTTCCTGGCGGACACGCTCGACGGACGCCCGCGGGCCAAGTACCAGGCCGTCGTCCTGCCCAACGACAACCCGTTCGCGGCGGGCTCCCCCGAGATGGCGGCGCTGGCGGCCTACGAGCGGACCCACGGAATACCCCAGGTCGACGCCTACACCTACGCGCGCCCCGAGGCCGGGCTGCGGTACCCGGTACACGGCGGCTACTCCGGCAGCCTCGACGGGGTACGGGCCCAGGTGACGCCCGCCGGGAAGGCGGGCCCCTTCGGATACCTGGAGGGCGCGGTCCCGTTCGAGGACAACTCCCCGACAGTGGGCGAGAGTTACGCCTACCTGTCGACCCCCGTCGCCGGCGCCGACTTCACCCCGTACGTGGAGGCCCCCGTCCCGGGCCAGGCCGAGCGGGGTTCCCTCGTGGGCGAGTACCGGCACGACGGGCGCCGGGAACTGGTCGTCACCTTCGTCTACAACCAGCACCAGCAGCAGTTCCGGCTGCTGGCCCGCGGCATCGTGGACTGGATGACCGGCGGCGTGCGCCTGGGCGCCTCGCGGAACTACTTCGCCGTGCACGTGGACGACGTGTTCGCCGCCGACGACCGCTGGAACGCCGAACTGAACTGCACACCCGGCGACGTCGACTGCCCGGACGGCGCGGGCACGCCCGACCCGATCCGGATGACCCCGGCGGACGTCGACCACGCCACCGCCTGGCAGCGCGAGCACCACGTCACCCTCGACCTCGCCTACAACGGTGCGGGCAGCGTGGAGCAGCGCCGGGACCACGACGGCGCCGACGCGCTCGCCGACAAGCTGATCGCCGAGCGCGACCGGTTCCGCTGGATCAACCACACCTACACGCACGCCTTCCTGGGCTGCGAGCAGGACACGACCACGGTGCCGTGGCGGTGCGCGACCACCGCCGACGGCAGCACCAGATGGGTCGGCCGCACGGCGGTGTCCGACGAGATCGCCGCCAACCGCGCCTGGGGGCGCGGCGCCGGCCTGCCGCTGGAGGACGGTGAACTGGTCACCGGCGAGCACTCGGGGCTGAAGGTCCTGCCGCAACAGCCGGCCGACAATCCGCACCTGGCGCCCGCGCTCGCCGACAACGGCGTCACCTGGCTCGCCTCGGACAACTCCCGTGAGCGCGGCCAGCGGCAGGTCGGCCCCGCCACGACCGTCCCGCGCCATCCGATGAACGTGTTCTACAACGCCGGGCGGGCGGCCGAACAGGTCGACGAGTACAACTGGATCTACACCAGCCGCGCCCAGGGCGGCAGCGGGATCTGCGAGGACGACCCGCACACCACCACCTGCCTGCCGGCGCCGCTGGACCCGGCGACCGGCTACCGCGAGCACATCGTGCCCCTGGAGACGCGGATCGCCCTCGGCCACGTCCTCGCCAACGACCCCAGGCCGCACTTCATCCACCAGTCCAACCTGGCCGAGGACCGGATCGCCTACCCCGTCCTGAACGGCGTGCTCGGCGGCCACGACGCGCTGTTCGCGCCGAACACTCCCGTGGTGAACCTGCGGATGCGGGACATCGGCACCGAACTGCGGCGGCGTGCCGCCTGGCAGGCCGCGGTCGACGGCGGCCGGGTCACCGCCCACCGCGTCGGTGACACGGTGACGGTGGAGACGCCCGACGGCGTGCCGGCCACCGCGACCATGCCCGCCGGCACCACCCTGCGGGGCGCCCCCTTCGGTGAGGCGTACGCGGGCGGGGTGTCCGGCTGGGCGTCCTCGTCCGGCGGGCCGCTGAGCCTCACCCTGCCGTCGTCCTCCCCGGTCCCGAGCACGGCCGACGGCGCCGGGCCCCAGCCACCGGCGGGGCCCGCTCCCGGCACCCGGGTCCCCGCGGGTGTGACCGAGTCGGCGCGGTCGCGCCTCCTGCCGGAGCACTGAACCGGGCACACCAGCCCCGCCCTCCCGGCGCACGCTCGTGGCCCGGGCCGGCCCGACCACCCCACACCTCGGCCGTGGAGCACACCGATGCACGTTCCCCACGGCGCGCGACGCCCCGGCGCGACGCGCGTCACCCTGCTCACCGAAGGCACCTACCCGCACAGCCACGGCGGTGTGAGCGTCTGGTGCGACCAGCTCGTCCAAGGCATGCCCGACCTCGACTTCGCTGTCGTCGCCGTCACCGGCACCGGCCGTGAACCACTCGTGTGGGACCTGCCGCCGCAGGTGTCGCGGGTCCACCCGGTGCCGATGTGGGGCGCCGCGCCGGAGGGCCGCCCGCCCCGGGGACGCGCCCGCAACCGGCTCACCGCCGCCTACGAGCGGTTCCTGACCGCGCTGCTCGACCCGTGCGCCGAGGACGGGTTCGCACCCGCCCTGTACACGATGGCGCGGGCCGCCGCCGACGGAACGCTCAGCGCCTTCCTCCGCGGCGACCCGGCCGTCACCGCGCTGACCGCGGTGTGGAACCGCCCCGGTCTCGTCGTCCGCGAGGCCCGCCCCACGCTGCACGACGCGCTGACCGCGACCGGGCTGCTGGAGCACGCCCTGCGCCCACTGGCCGCGCCGCTGCCGGAGGGCGGGGTCGCGCACGCGGTCAGCGGCGGCCTGGCGGTCCTGCCGGGCCTGGCCGCCCGGGAACGCCACGGCGTGCCACTGCTGCTGACCGAGCACGGCGTCTACCTGCGCGAGCGGTACCTCGGCTACCGCACCGGCCCCTACCGCTGGCCCGTGAAGGCCGTCGTCCTGGGCTTCTTCCGGCTGCTGGCGGAGGAGAGCTACCGCCGGGCCGCCCTGATCACCCCGGGCAACCGCTACAACCGGCTGTGGGAGGAACAGGGCGGTGCCGACCCGGAGTCGATACGCACCGTCTACAACGGCGTGGACCCGGCCGCCTTCCCGCCGGCCGGGCCCGAGCCCGACGTGCCCACCCTGAGCTGGGCGGGGCGCGTCGATCCGATCAAGGACCTGGAGACCCTGATCCGCGCCTTCGCCGCCGTCCGGGCGCGGATACCGGAGGCGCGGCTGCGGTTGTTCGGCGGGACACCGCGCGGCGGCGAGGCCTACCGGGAGCGCTGCCGGGCCCTGGCCGCCGAGCTCGGCCATCCGGACGCCGTCACGTTCGAGGGCCGGGTCGACGACATCAAGGACGCCTACGCCGCCGGCAACGTGGTGATGCTCTCCAGCATCAGCGAGGGCTTCCCGTTCACCCTGATCGAGGCCATGTCGTGCGGGCGGGCGACGGTCTCCACCGACGTGGGCGGGGTGCGCGAGGCGGTCGGCCGGACCGGGCTCGTGGTCCCGCCGCGTGATCCGGCCGCCATGGCCGCCGCCGCGCTGGAGCTGCTGGGTGATCCCGCGCGGCGCCGGGCGATGGGCGAGGCGGCCCGGCTGCGAGTGATCGAGCAGTTCACCCTGCGCCGCACCATCGACACCTTCCGCGCCATATACCTGGACCTGTCGGCGGGACAGCCCGGTGCCCGGGGCGCCGCGGCATCCCCGGCACCGGCCGCGACCGGCACCCCGGCCCCGGTGCCGGCCCTCGGCCCGGCGGCGGCCCGGCGGCGGGCGGACACCCGGACCGCTCCGGGCACCGGGAGCCTGGCCGTATGAGCGGGCCGACCGCACTCGAACCGGGCGGCGCGGAGCAGGACACCCTGTCGCTCCGGCTCGCCGGGACACGTCCGGCGCGCCCGGCCCCGGCCGCCGACGGCAGCCCCCTCGCCCCGCGGCGCCCGTGGCCCGGTCCCCACGAGGACGCGGTCGACCGGCTCGCCGCCGAACAGGCCGAACATGTCGGCCCCGCCGTCCACCCCTGGGAGGTGGCCGCGCTGCTGGAGGCCGAGGGCATGCCCGCCGACGTCATCAGGGACCGGTACGGTCACCCGGACCTGTTCTCCCTCGCCTCGGCGCTGTACGAGCGGGTGCCCAGGACCTTCCCCGAGCCTCCTCGGCCGCCCGACCCGTGGCGCCCGGACCGGGTGCGCTGCCTGCTGCGCGGCCTCCTGTTCGCGCTGCCGGGCCTGGCCTACCTGCTCGCCGCGCCGCTGGGTCAGGCCGAGCGCCACGCCCCGGCGCTGATCGCGGCGGGCGTCGTGTCCTGGGCCTGGGGACAGGCGCTCGGCCACCGGGCCTACCTGCGGCTGGCGACGGGGACCCGGGAGGCGGGCCGTACCCTGCTGGCCGGGGCCCCGCTGGGGGCCGTGGTGGCCACGGCCGTCGCGGCGCTGCCCGCCGGGGCCGGTCCGGTGACGCTGCTGGCCGCCGCCCAGTCGGCGTACCTGGCCGCGGCGGGGGTGCTGCTGGTGCTCGCCCGGGAACGGCTGCTGCTGGCCGCGCTCAGTCCCCTGGTCGCCGGTGCCGTGGTGCTGCCCTGGTGGGAACCGGGGCCGCTGCTGCGTGCCGGGTTGCCGCTGCTGGCGCTGCTGGCCACGCTCGGCGTCACCGGCCTGGCCCTCCGGACCGCGCTTGCCGCGCCGGCCGTCGCCGGTGGCCCCCGGCCGCGGCTGCGCGCGTCGCTCCCCCACGGGCTGTTCGGCCTGGCCGCCGCGGTCCTGGTGCTCCTGGAGGGCCGACGGCAGCCGTACGCGGTGATCGTCCTGACGGTGAGCATGGGACCGGCGGAGTGGCTGCTGTACCGCTACCGCGGCTGGTCGGTCGCCGCGCTGCGGGTGACCGCGACCCCCGCCGCCTTTCTGCTGCGCTCGGCCGGCGTGCTCGCCCTCTGCCTGTTCGGCTACCTCCTGCCGCTGCTGCCCGCGGCCCTGCTGACCGGCGCGGACCCGGCGGCGCTGCTCCTGCTGGCGGCCACCCTGTGGACCGCGCTGCTGCTCCAGGCGTTCGGGTTCGCCTGGCCGTCCGCCGTGATCTGCCTGGTGGCGGCGGGCGCCGCCGGGGCGCTGACGCTGCTGCGCCCGCCACCGGACCCGGCCCTGCTCCCCCTGTGCTGCGGGGTGGCCGCCCTGTGCCTGGTGGCGTGCGCGCTGCGGCTGCTCGGCCGGCCGGCTCCGCATGTCTGACCCCCCTCCGGCACCCGGCCCGTACCGGCAGCCGGAGGGCCGCCCCGCGCCGGCACACCGCACGACCGCCCACGTACCGCTCAATGAACCGGAAGGACCGCCGAGTTGACCTCATCACCGCTCGCCGCCGTCACCGGAGCCGAGGGTTTCATCGGCTCGCACCTCACCGAGGCGCTGGTCGCCTCCGGGCACCGGGTCAGGGCCATGGCCCAGTACAACTCCTTCTCGTCCTACGGCTGGCTGGAGACCCTGCCGGCGGACGTCCTCGACCACGTGGACATCGTGCTCGGCGACGTCCGCGACCCCGGCTCGGTGCGCGGCCTGCTGGAAGGGGCCGACTGCGCCTACCACCTGGCCGCGCTGATCGCGATCCCCTACTCGTACCGGGCGCCGCACAGCTACGTGGAGACCAACGTCACCGGCACGCTCAACGTGCTGGAGGCCGTCCGCGCCCTGGGGACCCCGCGGCTGGTGCACACCTCCACCAGCGAGACCTACGGCACCGCGCGGACCGTGCCGATCACCGAGGACCATCCGATCAACACGCAGTCCCCCTACGCCGCTTCCAAGGCGGGCGGCGACCGGCTGGCCGACAGCTACCACGCCAGCTTCGGGACGCCGGTGGTGACGCTGCGGCCGTTCAACACCTTCGGGCCGCGCCAGTCGATGCGCGCGGTGATCCCCACCGTCATCGGCCAGGTGGCGGCCGGGCAGCACGTGATCACGCTCGGCGATCTGCGGCCCACCCGCGACTTCACCTACGTCGAGGACACCGCGCGGGCGTTCCTCGCGGTGGGCACCGCGCCCGCCGAGCGAGTGGTGGGCCGCACCTTCAACGCGGGGACGGGCGGGGAGATCTCGGTCGGCGACCTGGTCGCGCTGATCGGCAAGGTGATGGACACCGCTGTGGACGTCCGCGCGGACGCCGCGCGCGTCCGGCCCGCCAGTTCCGAGGTGATGCGGCTGGTGGCCGACGCGACCCGGCTCACCGGGGCGACCGGCTGGCGGCCCGCGCACAGCCTGGAGGAGGGGCTCGCCCACACCGTGGAGTTCTTCCGCGATCCGGCCAACCTGGCCCGCTACAAGACCGGCATCTACAACGTCTGACTCCGTCCGGCACGTCCACCGAAGACACCGAGGACCCGAAGGAGAAGCCCATGTACGCAGTGATCCTGGCAGGTGGCAAGGGTGTCCGGCTGCGGCCCTACACGACGGCGCTGCCCAAGCCGCTCGTTCCGATCGGCGACCAGCACGCCATCCTGGAGATCGTGCTGCGCCAGCTCTCCATGGCCGGTTTCACCCACTGCACCATCGCCATAGGCCATCTGGGCGAGATCATCCGGGCCTTCGTCGGCGACGCCTCCCAGTGGGGCATGACCGTCGACTACGCCACCGAGGAGAGCCCCCTGGGCACCATGGGCCCGCTGCTCACCATGCGCGACCGGCTGCCGGAGACGTTCCTGGTGATGAACGGCGACGTCCTCACCGACCTCGACTACGCCGACGTCCTGCGCGGCCACGAATCGTCCGGCGCGCCGCTGACCATCGCCACGTACGCCAGGAAGGTCGACATCGACTTCGGGGTGCTCACCACCGACGCGAGCCGGGTCGTCGCCTTCACGGAGAAGCCCACCCTGGACTACCGGGTCTCGATGGGCGTCTACGGCCTGTCCCGCTCGACGCTGGACGGCTACACCCCCGGGCTGCCCCTGGGCTTCGACGAACTGGTGCTGGATCTGCTGGCCGCCGAGCGCCCGCCGCACGCCTACGACTTCGACGGCTACTGGCTGGACATCGGCCGCCCCGACGACTACGACCGGGCCAACGCCGAGTTCACCGTCCGCAAGTCACTTCTCCTCAAGGGAGCCTGAGCACCGTATGCGCGTTCTCGTCCTGGGCTTCACCGGCTACCTGGGCCGTCATGTCGTCGCGCACCTGAGCGCGGCCCCGCCGGACACGACGGTGCTCCGGGCCGGCCGTTCGCCCGCCGCCGACATCGCCGTCGACCTCGCCCGCGACCACCCCGGCCAAGTGGCCGAGGCCCTGGCGTCGGCGGCGCCCGACACCGTGGTCAACTGCGCGGGTGCCACCGGCGGTGACGCCGTCACCCTCGCCGAGACCAACGCCCGCGGTCCGGCCGTCCTGTGCGCCGCGCTGCGCGAGTCGGCGCCGGCCGCACGCCTGGTCCACCTGGGCTCGGCGGCCGAGTACGGACCCGGAGCCCCCGGGACGCGGGTGACGGAGTCGGCGGCCACGCGCCCCCTGGGCCCCTACGGCGCGACGAAGCTGGCGGGCACGGTGGCGGTGACCGCGTCCGGGCTGGACGCGGTGGTCCTGCGGGTGGGCAACCCGGTGGGGCCCGGGGCGCCGCCCACCGGGCTGCCCGGCCGGATCGCGGCGCTGCTGCGCCAGGCCGGCCCGGAGCGGGACGCGGTCCTGCGCCTCGGTGACCTGTCGGCGTACCGCGACTTCGTCGACGTGCGCGACGTCGCCCGGGCGGCGCTGCTCGCGGCGACGGCGGGCGGACCCCTGCCGGCCGTCCTCAACATCAGCGGCGGCCAGGCCGTCCCCGTGCGCGAACTGGTGCGGAGGCTCGCCCACCGGGCGGGTTTCACGGGCCGGATCGCCGAGCGGGCGGGCGGCTCGGCGCGCTCGGCGGAGGTGTCGTGGCAGTGCTCGTCCGTCACGGCCGCGGCCGAGGCGCTGGGCTGGCGCCCGGTCCACACCCTCGACGAGTCGCTGGCCGCGCTGTGGGCGGCCACGGACCCGGCCGCGCGGGACACGGAGGGCGAGCGCGTACCGTGAGCCTGCTGATCCCGCTGTACGTCCACCCGGCCGAGGACCCGGCCGCCTGGCACCGGCTGATCACGGCCGCCGCCCGTACGTACGCCGTCGTGCTGAACCCGGCGAGCGGACCGGGCACCGGCCCCGATCCGGCGTTCGCCGCGATGGCCGGCGCGCTGCGGGCGGCCGGCGCCCGGCTGCTCGGCTACGTGGACACGGATTACGGTGCGCGCGACCCGGGCGAGGTCGCCGGCGACATGCGCCGGCACCGTCAGTGGTACGCGGCGGACGGCTGCTTCCTGGACCGGGTGACCGCGGCCCCGGAAGGGCTGCCCGCCTGCCGGAGGCTGGTGCGGTCCGTGCGCCGGCTGGGTGCCGCGACGGTCGTCCTGAACCCCGGGGTCCACCCGGCGCCCGGCTACGCCCGCCTCGCCGATCTGACGGTGACCTTCGAGGGGCACTGGTCGACGTACGTGTCGGCGTTCAGCCGTCCCGCCTGGACCGCCCGGCGGCCGTCCGCACGCCTCTGCCACCTGGTCTACGGTGTGCCCGAGGCGCTGGTCCCGCTCGCCGTACGCACCGCGCGGGAACGCGGAGCCGCCGTCAGCGGACCCGTGACGGGAGAACCACCCAACCCGTGGCTCGGATTGACCCCCGCGCTGACGGGGACGGACCGATGAGGCGCGCCGCACGGGCAGGCACCGCCCTGCTGGCCGTCCTGGCGCTCTCGGCGCTGACCGCCTGTTCCGGCGGCCCGGGCGGTCGCGGGAACCCTTCCGCCGCGCCCGGCCCCGGGGGCGCGCGGTGGCAGCCCCGCCCCGGGCTGGCCTGGCAGTGGCAGCTCGACGGGCGGGTCGACCCCTCCGCCGACGTGCCGGTCTACGACATCGACGGCTTCGAGAACACGGCGGCGGACGTGGCCCGCCTGCACCACGACGGCCGCAAGGTGATCTGCTACGTCAACGTCGGTGCCTGGGAGGACTTCCGGCCCGACAAGGACGCCTTCCCGCGCTCGGTACTCGGCGGGCCCAACGGCTGGCGGGGCGAGCGCTGGCTGGACATCCGCAGGATCTCCGTACTGCGGCCGATCATGGAACGGCGCTTCGACATGTGCCGGGACAAGGGCTTCGACGCGGTGGAGCCCGATCTCGTCGAGGGCTACGCCAACGACACCGGATTCCCGCTCACCGCGGGCGACCAGCTCCGGTACAACCGTGTGATCGCCGACATCGCGCACCGGCGCGGCCTGTCGGTGGGCCTGAAGAACGACCTGGCCCAGATACCGCAGCTGGTGGGCCACTTCGACTTCGCCGTCAACGAGGAGTGCGCGCAGTACGACGAGTGCGCCCGGCTCACCCCGTTCATCGCGGCCGGCAAGGCGGTGTTCCACGTGGAGTACACGGAGCCGGTGAGCGAGTTCTGCCCGGCGTCGCGCGAGCTGAGGTTGTCGTCGATGCTGAAGAGACCGGAACTGGGCGTGTGGCGCGAGGCCTGCTGACGGGGACCGCCGGGCGGGAAGGCCGCCGGTGGGCCCCGGTGGTCACCGGGCGGTGAGGGCCAGCACGGCCAGGTCGTCGCGCAGGCGCCGGCCCCACCAGGTGTGGGCCTCGGCCATGAGGGCGGCGACGATGTGATCGGCGTGGTCACCGGGGCCGGCGGGCAGCTCGTGCTTGGCGAGGAGGGCGGCCAGGTCCTCGGGCTCACGCTGGTTGTGGGGACCCGCTCCCTCGGTGAAGCCGTCGGTGTAGAGGACCAGGGTCTCCCCCGGACGCAGGTCGATCTCCGCCACCGGGTGATGGACGTTGCCGAACGCGCCCAGCAGCGGGCCGCGCACGTCCAGGAGCTCGGTGGTGCCGTCCGCGCGGCGCAGGAGCGGCGGCGGGTGGCCGGCGGAGACCAGGTGGAGGCGGGCGGGGGTGGGGACGGGGTCGAGCACGGCGTAGACCAAGGTGCAGAAAGGGGTGTTCTCCCGTCTGAGCGCGTGGTCGACGAGGGTGAGGACGTGGGCCGGGTCGGTGGTGTACTGGGCCGCGGTCCACAACGTGTGGCGTACCAGGCCGGTGATGGCGGCCGCCGCCGGACCCTTGCCGCAGACATCGCCCAGGACCACGACGTGCCGGCCGTCGGGCGCGGTGAAGACGTCGTAGAAGTCGCCGCCGATCTGCAGGCCGCTGCCGAAGGGGTGGTACCGGGCCGCGAGGCCGAAGCCGGGCAGCGCCGGCAGGTGGGGCGGCAGCAGCGGGCCGGCCAGGGCGCGGGCGGTGGATCGCAGGCGTTCGAGGAGCTGGTCCTGCTGGATGCCGACGGCGATCTGGTCGGCGATGTTCCCCACCGCGTCCGCCGTGGTGCCCGGTGCGTGCGGTGCGGTCCCCAGGGTGAGGACACCTATCAGTTCGCCGCCCGAGACCAGGGGGTGGCCGATGAACCCCGCCTCCCCGCCGGCCGCGGGGGTGACGGGAAGGGGACGGCGCGCCGCGGCGATGTCCCGGGCCAGCGACTGGGCGGCGGCCACGTGGTCCGGGGCGTCGGCCTCGTCGCTGCCCGCCGTGGCACACGCCGCGTGCTGGAGCCCGCCGTCGGGCGACCGCACGGTCCACACGCAGGCGGAGGTGGCGTGCAGCCGGTTCACGGCGGCCCGCACGCACCGGTGCAGGCGCTCGTCGAGCGGGCCGGGAGCGGTGATCGCGGCGGCGACCTCCGCGCTCAGCAGGGCCTGACTGGTGCGTTCGGCCAGCAGGCGCTCCGCGCGCAGCCGGGCGGTGACGTCCTCGACCAGGAGGAGGGTGCGCTGGTGGCCCTCGGTGTCCAGCACCTGCTGGGGAGCCAGCCTGAGGGCCTGGTCGCCGCCGTCCGGGCGGACGCGCTCGAAGACGGCGTCGGGGTCGGCCGCGCGCTCCTCCCCGGGAGCGGCGATGTGGTGCGCCAGCCGGGCCCGGGCGCTTGCAGGGAAGAAGGAGGCCAGCGGGCGGCTGAGCGAGGCGGGGTCGCTCAGCGAGAGGATTTCGGCGGCCTTGTGGTTCCAAGCGGCCAGAGCCCCCGAGTCGTCCAGCATCAGCGCGCCGACGGGGGCCTGGGTCAGGAACTCCCCGAACAGGTGGTCCCCCAGCTGCCGGCTGATCCCGGCGCCCGAGGTGAGCTGGCGCTGGGCCGCGGCCAGCCCCGCGCTGTAGGTGCGCCGGCGGGCCATCGACCGCAGCATCTCCGTGGCCAGCCGCGGCAGCCGGTCGATGTGGGTGTCCGGCAGCAGCCGGGCCCGGTCGGAGGAGAACAGCAGGGGCAGCGTGGCGAGTTTCGCGGCGGTGCCGGGGGTGGAGACCGCGATGACCGCGAGGTCCGCGGGGTGCGGGCGCACCGCGTGGACCAGGCCGACCTGTGCGGGCAGGCGCCGGCCCAGTACCACCAGGGTCGGGTGCCGCTCACCGGGCACGCCCTCCGTGTGGGCGACGACCTCCTCGGCCGCGATCTCGCGCAGGTCGGCCACCTGGCCGAGCTCGGACCGCAGAGCGGCCACGACCTCGGGGAACACCCCGGCCAGCAGGACCCGGGACCGCGTCGGCTGGGACACCGTCACTCCTCCAGCAGCGGCTGGTCCAGCAGGGCTCTGCCCGCCCAGATCCGCAGCAGGTCGGTGACGGGGGACATCACATGGGCGGCGCGGGCGTCGCGCAGCAGCCGGTGCAGGGGGGAGTCCTCGCCGTAGCCGACCCCTCCGACCAGGGTCAGCGCGTCGTTGACGACCGCCTCCGCCGCGTCGGCGACCTCCGCCTTGGCGGACGCCAGCCCCGCCAGCGCGTCGGGTCCCCCGGTCTCCGCTTCCATCGCGGCGTGGTAGATCAGCCGCCGGGTGCGCTCGACGCGCGCCCACATCGTTCCCAGCCGGTGCTGCACGACCGGCTGGGAGGTCAGGGCACGGCTGCTGTGCGTGTGGCGGCGCCGCAGCAGGTGCGCGCGGGCTTCCTCCAGCGCCGCGGCCGCCACCCCGAGGTAGGTGCCGGCCATGGCCATCAGGAAGTAGGGGGCGACGACGTTGAACACGTACCAGATCTCGTCCCCCTCCTCCCCCAGCAGGTGGGAGCGGGGGATCAGCACGTCCCGCAGGTCGAGGGAGCGCGAGGCGTTGCCGCGCATGCCGAAGCCCTGCCACGACGGGCCCCACTCCAGGTTCGGTGTGTCGGCGTCGACCACCGTGCACGAGAACTGGCCCGGCGGCGTACCGGGATCGGCCGCCACGGTCGAGATCACATAGGAGTCGGCGTGAGCGGCGTTGGTGACGAAGCTCTTGGTTCCGTTCAGTCGCAGCCCGTCGGGCCCGCTGCGCTCCATCCGGGTCTGCGGCAGCCAGAACTCCGCGCCCGTGGCCGGCTCCGACAGCGCCAGGGTCGTCAGGTGCTCCCCGGCCGCGATCGGCACCAGGTACCGCTCCCGCTGCTCCTCGCCCGCCTTCGCGGCGATCACCGCCGAGCCGACCAGGTGCATACCGAAGCAGATCGACGTCGACGCGCACGCCCGCCCGGTCGCCTCGCCCACCTGCGCCACCGCCAGCAGCCCGTGGCCCATGCCGCCGCAGTCCTCGGGCACCACCAGCCCGCCCAGCCGGGACTGCAGCGCCGACATTCCCTCCGCCGGCCACCGCCGCTCGGCGTCGACGGCCGCCGCTCGCGGGGCGAGGACGTCCTCGGCGACCTCCCGTGCCAGGGAGACCGCCTTGCCCAGTCCGATTCGCGCCACCGCTGTGCTCCACTTCTCGCTGTCCCCGGCCCTGCGGCCCCGTCGGGCCCCTTCGCTGCTCAACGCGGTTGACAGCCGTCCTAGCTTACGGCGGGCGGACCCGGCCGGAGCGCACACGGTGCGGAGCAGGTGACGCGCGCGTCCCGTCGCGGCGCCTCCGCACCGCCTCCACAAGGTTCCGACACCGCCTCCACCCGGTTACCCGCCGTGCGCGCGCCCAGTCTCCCTCGCCGATCAGCCCGCGGCCGGGGCGGCTGCGGTCCTCCGCCCGGCTCGGCCGGGTCGTCCGGGTGGGGGCGTCGGTGGCGGGCGGGACCGACGCGCCGCTCCAGGCGCCATGGCCGGACACGGCCGGTGTGACGACCTCCACCCGTGCGCCCCGTGGCGTGCGCGGCGGGCCCGGCGCCGAGGAGCTGTCCGGGTCCGCGACGCGAGCGTGTACGACGGGGACGCCGCCACCGCGGACGTACGCCGACACCTTGGCGTCCGGTCGGGGAGCACGGACGGGACGACCGGCTCGGGTTCCGCCGTGGGCCCCTCGGACCTCGGGTGGTCGGCGCTCAGGGAGGCGACGTCGTTCGACCGGCCGGGCGGAGCACCCGGCCCCCGGGGCGGCTGCGGCCCGCGCCGTCACTCGGTCACCGTCCTGCCCGGCCTCAGCGGGGCCCACCCCGCCGGGCGCCCCGCACCGCCTCCACGGCGGGAGCCCGCCGGGCTGTGGCGGGCGGACGCAGACGCCCGTCGTGGACCTCGGCGATCCGGTCGGCCGCGGTGAGGTGCGTGCGATCGTGGGTGACCAGGACGGTCGCGGTGGCCCGTTGGCGGGTGAGCCGGGTGATCAGGTCGATGACGGCGGCCCCGCGCTCGTGGTCGAGGGCGCTGGTGGGCTCGTCGACCAGGAGCACGGTGGGGTCGTTCATCAGGGCGCGGGCGATGTTGACGCGCTGGCGCTGGCCGCCGGAGAGCTGGTGGGGGTGGCGGCCGGCCTGGTCGGCGAGGCCGACGGCGTCGAGCAGCTCCATGGCCCGGCCACGGGCGTCGCGCGGTTTGCGGCCGTCGATCTGTGCCATGACCTGGAGCTGTTCGACGGCGGTGAGGGAGGGCAGCAGGTTGGGCTGCTGGAAGACGATGCCGATGCTCCGGCGGCGCAGCTCGGCGCGTTGGCCGCGGGTCATGCCGGTGGTGTCGGCACCGTCGATGGCGACGGTACCGGCGTCGGGCGTGATGAGGGTGGCGGCGACCGCGAGGAGGCTGGATTTGCCGGAGCCGGAGGGGCCGACGACGGCGGTCAGGCTGCCCCCGGGCACCTCGATGGTGACGTGGTCGAGGGCGGTCAGACGGGAGCCGCCGTCGGGGTAGGTGAGGGTGATGTCGGTCAGGCGCAGGCTCATCGGGCGCTCCCCAGGGCCGTCAGCGGGTCGACGGCGGTGATGTGGCGGACGGACAGGGCGGCCCCTAGTGCGCCGAGCGCGACCGTCACGGCGGCCGGCAGGAGGACGGTGGCGGGGGTGAGGAGGAACGGCACGGCCGTGCCGGAGATGACCGCCCCGAGTCCGGCGGCCACGCCGGTACCGATCAGGGTGCCGCCGGCCAGCAGGACGACGGCCTGGCCGAGCGCGTCCTTGAGCAGGTCGGCGGTGGAGGCGCCCAGCGCCTTGAGGACCGCGACGTCGCCGCCGCGCTGGATGGTCCACACGGTGAAGAAGGCGCCGATGACCAGGGCGGAGATCGCGAACAGGAAACCGCGCATCAGTTGCAGCGAGCCGTTCTCGGAGGTGTAGGAGCCGATCGCGGACAACGAGTCGTCCGTAGGGACGGTCCTGGTGCCCGCTGCCTCGTCGGTGGCCTTCACATCGGTGGCGGAGGAGGTGTTCAGGGCGATGACCGTGGCGGCCGGCCGGTCGCTCCCGCCGGCCGGGGATGCCGTCTTCCGCCAGGTGTCGAGGCTGGTCCAGACGACCGGGGTGTGGCTGAAGGAGGCGTCACCGCGCACGGCGGCCACGGCCACCTTCCGTCCGGCGAGGGTGAGGCCGTCGCCCGCCGCTACGCCGAGGCCGGCGGCGGCGCCGGTGGACAGCACCACCGAGTGGTCGTCGAGCTTGCCGCTGTGCGGGGCGAGCGCGGAGCCGGGCCGGACGCCGAAGGCGGACACGCCGATGCTCCTGTTCCCGGCGGTGGCCCTGGTCGTGGTGATGCCCAGCGGTTCGGCGCTGCTCACGCCGGGCGTCCCGGCCCAGCGCTGCCACTGGTCCTCGGTGACGGCCGAGTCCGCGTACGACAGGTCGCCGCCCTCCCCCGGCGCGCCGAAGGCGATCCGGTCCGCCGGCAGCGTGGTGATCGCCGAGGTGTTCTGCCGGCCCAGCCCGGCGGTCAGGCCGGACAGCAGCCCGACCAGCATGGTGATCAGCACGATGACGGTTCCCATCAGGGCGAAGCGCCCCTTGGCGAACTTGAGGCCTCTCCAGGCGACGAACACGGTGCGGCCTGCCTTCTCCCAGGGCGAAGTGGTACGTCCCCACCCTCGCCGCCGAGCCCCCGCACGGGCATCCGGCCCAAGGCGGCACTTGGCGCGTCGAAAGGCGGCGCGCCGGTTGCAACTTTCGATGGAGGCCTCGCCGGGGTGTTTCTCCTTACGCTGGGAGGACTGTGAACATCACCGCCCTCACCCTGACCCCCACCACCCGGGCCCTGGCGTGGTGCCTGCACCTGCTGGTGGCCGGCCTGCTCGCCCTGGCCGCCGGCCGGGCCGTGGCAGACGGCCGTCCGCACGCCGGATGGGTCGTCGCCGCGGCCGCGGTGTGCGGCCTGGTGTACGCGGCCGGCCCCGTGCTGCCCGGCGTGAGCCGGTCGCGGTGGGCCGCCGCGGTGTGGCTGGCCGCCGTGGGCGCCGGCTGGCTGGTGCTGCTGGCCCTGTCCCCCGACGGGGTGTGGGTGGCCTTCCCGCTGTACTTCCTCCAGCTCCACCTGCTGCCCCGCCGCGCCGGCGCGGCCGCGGTGCTGGGCACCGCGGTGGTGGCCGTCGCGGGCTTCGCCGCGCACCGGGGTTCCTTCCACGCGGCGATGGCGATCGGCCCCGCCCTCGGCGCCGCCGTGGCGGTGGCGGTGGTGTGGGGCTACCAGGCCCTGTACCGGGAGAGCGAACGACGCAGGAACCTGATCGAGGAGCTGACCGCCACCCGCGCCGACCTGGCCGAGGCGCAGCACACCGCCGGTGTGCTGGCCGAGCGGGAACGTCTGGCCCGGGAGATCCACGACACCCTCGCCCAGGGGCTCTCCAGCATCCAGCTGCTGTTGCGCGCCGCCGAACGGGCCCTGCCCGACGCGCCGGAGAAGGCCACCCGCCATGTCGACCAGGCCCGTCAGGCCGCCGTCGACAACCTCGCCGAGGCCCGCCGTTTCGTCGCCGCTCTCGCCCCGCCCGCGCTGGAGGGCACCACCCTGGCCGGCGCCCTGGAACGACTGTGCGCCACCACCGGCGCACGCCACCCGCTCACCGCCCGCTTCCACCTCACCGGCGACCCCGTCCCGCTGCCGACCGCCCAGGAGGTCGCGCTGCTGCGGGTCGCCCAGTCAGCCCTCGCGAACACCGTCCGCCACGCCGGGGCCGCGAGCGCCGAGGTCACCCTCGGCTACCTCGGCGAACAGGTCGCCGTGCGCGTCGTCGACGACGGGCGGGGCTTCGACCCCGGCCGCCTGCCCGCCCCCGACCCACGGACCGGCGGGTTCGGGCTGGCGGCCATGCGCGCCCGCGTCCATGCCCTCGGGGGCACCCTCGGCGTCGAGTCCACCCCCGGCCACGGCACCGCCGTGGCCGCCCGACTGCCCCTCGGCCAGTCCGCCGACCCCGTACCGGAGGCCCGCCCGTGACCGACACCCCCGTCCGCCTGCTCCTGGCGGACGACCACCCCGTCGTACGGGCGGGGCTCCGCGCCGTACTGGAGACCGAGGACGGCGTCGAAGTGGTGGCCGAGGCCGCCACCGCCGAACAGGCCGTCGTCCGCGCCGCCCGGGGCGACATCGACGTCGTCCTGATGGACCTCCGGTTCGGCGGGGGAATGAACGGCGCCGAGGCCACCGCCGCCATCACCGCCCGCCCCGGCGCCCCCCGCGTGCTGATCGTCACCACCTACGACACGGACGCCGACACCCTCCCGGCCATCGAGGCCGGCGCCACCGGCTACCTCCTCAAGGACGCCCCGCCCGAGGACCTGGCCGCCGCCGTACGCACCGCCGCGACGGGCCGCACCACCCTGGCGCCCACCGTCGCCAACCGGCTGATGAACCGGCTGCGTACGCCTGGCACCGCCCTGACCCGGCGCGAGACCGAAGTGCTCGCGCTGGTCGCCGAGGGCCTGTCCAACCAGGCCATCGGCGGCCGGCTCCACCTCACCGAGGCAACCGTCAAGTCCCACCTGGCGCGCGCCTACGCCAAACTCGGCGTCGACTCGCGCACCGCCGCGGTCGCCACCGCCGGCGCACTCGGCCTCATCCGGCGGTAACTACCCTCCCGCGGCGCCACCGGCGTGATCGTCCGACGCGGCCGAGTCCCCTGTACGGGCCCGGGGTCCGCGCTCCGGGAAGGCCTCCGCCGGGCCCGCGAGGAGCTCATGGCCGGGCGGCGGGTGGCACGAGGGTGCTGTCGCCGGTGCGTCCCGCGAGGAAGTCCTCGATGTTGCGCACGGTGGCGTCGGTGATCTGCCCGACGGCGTCCTGCGTGAAGTACGCCTGGTGGGAGGTGATCAGCACGTTGCGAAAGGTCATCAGGCGGGCGAGGGTGTCGTCGGTCATCACTTCCAGCGACTTGTCGAGGAAGAAGACTCCGGCCTCCTCCTCGTACACGTCCAGTCCGACACCGTCGAGGCGGCCGTCACGCAGGGTCTCGACCAGGGCAGGGGCGTCGATGAGGCCGCCCCGGCCGGTATTGATCAGGATCGCGTCGCGTTTCATGAGCCCCAGGGCGGCGGCGTCCACCAGGTGATGGGTCTCCGGCACCAGCGGCACGTGCAGGCTGATCAGGTCGGCCTCCGCGAACAGCCGGTCCCGGTCGACGTACGCCATGCCCAGGTTCCGGCACTCGGGGTTCTCGGTGACGTCCCAGCCGAGCAGGCGCATGCCGAAACCGTGGGCGATCCGGGCGAAAGCGGTGCCGATCTTGCCCGTGCCCAGGACCCCGGCGGTACGGCCGTGCAGGTCACGTCCCATCAGGCCGGTGAGGCGAAAGTCGAACTCGCGGGTCCGGCCGGTCGCCCGGACCAGACGGCGGTTCACCGCGAGAGTCAGTGCCCAGGCGAACTCGGCCACGGCGTACGGGGAGTAGTACGACACCCGGGCCACGCCGATGCCGAGCCTGCGGGCCTCTTCCACGTCGATGTTGTTGTAGCCGGTGGAGCGCTGCGCGATCATCCGTGTGCCGCCCCGGCCGAGGACGCCCGGCACGGCCGCGTCCAGGGCGTCGTTCACACTGCTGCTGACGATCTCGTACCCGGCAGCCGTCGCAGCGGTGTCCTCGTTGAGCAGGAGTTCGAGGCAGCGCACCCGGTGCCGTCCCTCCAGCGCCTTCTCCAGCAGCGGACGCTCGTCGGGGAGCACTCCGTACGCGACGATCCCGGCCATGGCCCCGCTCCTCTCCCACGGCCGCCGCACCGGAGACCCAGCGCCCCGGCCGGTCGGACGGCACGATCAGCGCGCACCCCGACGATCAGCGGTGCACGGCCGGCCGGGCTCACCAGCATGCCGTGGGAACCCTCGATTCCCCGGCAGCCACTCACCCGGCGCCGTGGGTGTACGGCCCTGACGGCCCAACGCCGGGAAGGGCGCGCTCGGACCGTGCTCGGGCACCCCCGCGGCCCTTCATCGGCCTCCTCGGGGCACGTCCCGCAGCAGCGCGCTCCCTTCGACCACCGCACCGCGGGCCTGGGCCGCGGTCAGGCCGGGCGGCAGCGCCCTCTCGCCGAGGACGCCCGCCGCGAGGAAGGCGGTGAGCCGGTGCCAGTCACCGGCGTCCCGCAGCATGGCGTGTCCGCCGCGGGGCATGGAGACGCCGCACGACCGCGCACCCGCGCGGTGGGCCCTGCGTACGAAGTCCCAGGCACCGCGGGCGCTGGTCACCCGGTCGCGCTCGTCGTGGAGCACGATCACGTGTGTGTCCCTGAGGTGCGCCACCGGTTCTCCGGGCGGACACCAGGGGGCGAGGGCCACCACCCCGCTCACCCGGGGATGTGCCGCCACCCGCAGTGCCGCGCGGGCACCCATGGAGTGCCCCACCAGGACCACCGGCCCGAGCGGGGCGAGGGACGTCAGCTCGTCCAGTGCCTCGTTGGCGTCATGGACCGGGTCGGTGCGGGACCCGTTCCAGCCGCGGTAGCGGTAGCGGACCGTCGCGAGGAGTACGCGCTCCTTCCCCACGGACCGCAGGATCGCGCTGCCGAACGGCCGCATACGGGCCGACGGCAGGTTCAGCGGGGGCGGTGGCGTCAGGGCGTCAGGGCGTCCTCCGTGCAGCAGCAGCACCGCCCCCCGGGGCGCGGGCGGCACGAGGCGCGGGCGCAGGGACCGGTGTTCGCCGTCGTCCCGGTCGGCGGGCTCCGCTCCGCTGCCGCTCACCGGGCACCCCGCGGTGCGTGGGGCCGGCGGGAGCGGGAGCCACGTGTGCGCGCGAGGTACTGGGCACAGCGCCGGGCGCAGCCGTGGCGCCATAGTGATGCCATTATGGCGCTATGGAACTCGCGGTGTACATCGACGACCTCCGCCGCCAGCTCGCCGTCGCCGCGAACGCCGGTGGCGACGAAGCCCGCGCACTGGCCGACCGGCTCACCGGCCCCTTGGAGTCGGCGGCCAGGCTGACCATCCTGAACGCGCTGGCCGCGGCATCGGAGGAGATCACACGCGCGCTGGCGCCCGGCTCGGTGGACGTACGGCTGCGCGGCCTCGACCCCGAGTTCACGGTGAGGCGACCGCCGGTTCCCGCAACCCTCACGGGCGGGGCCACCACGAATGGCGCCACTATGGCTCCGGTGACACCACCCGCCATCGAGGCCGATGAGGGCACCACCGCCCGGATAAGTTTCCGGCTTCCCGTCCACCTCAAGACGCGCGTCGAGGACGCGGCCAGCCAGGAGGCCCTGTCCGTCAACGCGTGGCTGTTGCGGGCCGTGGCCACGGCCCTGGAGCCGGGCGCTCCCGCCGGCTCCCCTCCTCCCGGCCCCCGACACGGCCGGAGCCACCCGGGCGGCATGCGCTAGCCGTCGCCCCCGGCGTCACACCGCGCGCCACCCTTCGCCCGCCCACCGGGAAGACAACCGCACGCCCCTCTCCGCCACTCGGCACCTCTCGACGCTTTCCAGGCACTCCAGGCTCCCTACGTCTCACGGAGGACACCATGCGGTACCGACCGTCGACCAACTCCCCGCACAGCGGCATGGCACCGGAGCCGGTCACCCTGCCCACCGAACGCGCCCCCGGCTGTCCCTTCGACCCGGCCGCCGGACTGGCCGAGCTCCGCGAGGAGCGGCCGCTCACCAGGATGCGTTACCCCGACGGGCACCTGGGCTGGCTGGCCACCGGCCACTCCACCGTCCGGGCGATACTGGCCGACCCCCGCTTCAGCTCGCGGTACGAGCTCCTGCACTACCCCGTTCCCGGCGGCCCCGGGGGCGAGCTGCCCCCGGCTCCGGTCGGCGACATGACCGGGATGGACGCCCCCGAGCACACCCGCTACCGGCGGCTGCTCATGGGCAAGTTCACCGTACGGCGGATGCGGCTGCTCACCGAACGCGTCGAGGAGATCACCGCCGAGCACCTCGACGCCATGGAGCGCCAGGGGCCGGGCGTGGACCTGGTGCGGGCGTTCGCCCGGCCCGTCCCCGCACTGATGATCTGCGAGCTCCTGGGCGTGCCCTATACCGACCGTGAGGACTTCCACCATCACGCCACAACGCTGATGACCAGGGACGCCACGCCCGAGGAGCGGTACGCGGCCATGAACAAGCTGGAGGGGTACATGCGGGGGTTGATCGAGGCCAAGCGCGCCACCCCCACCGACGACCTGCTGGGCGACCTGGCCCGGGACGCCGACCTCACCGACGAGGAACTGGCCGGCCTCGGCGGCTTCCTGCTCGCCGCGGGGCTCGACACCACCGCCAGCATGCTCGCCCACGGCACTTTCGCGCTGCTGAGCCATCCCGCACAGGCCGCCGCCCTGCGCGCGGAACCGAAGCTGGCGGGCCAGGCCGTGGAAGAGCTCATGCGCTATCTGACCATCGCCCACACCAGTGTGAGATCCGCGCTGGAGGACGTGGAGCTGGAGGGCCGGCTGATCAGGGCCGGCGAGTCGGTGACCCTGTCGCTCGACGCCGCCAACCGCGACCCGGAGAGGTATCCCGACCCCGACACCCTCGATCTGCGCCGTGGTGCGTCCGGGCATCTGGGCTTCGGGCACGGCGTCCACCAGTGCCTGGGCCAGCAACTGGCCCGCGTCGAGATGACGGTGGCGTTCCCGGCACTACTGACCAGGTTCCCCACGCTCCGGCTGGCCGTGGCACCGGAACAGGTCCCCCTGCGCACCGACATGAACATCTACGGCGTGCACCGGCTCCCGGTCACCTGGGACGAGGCGTAGTCCCGTGGAACTCACCGTCATACGCGAGCGGTGCGTCGGCGCCGGGATGTGCGCCTTGACCGCTCCCGGCCTCTTCGACCAGGACGAGGACGAGGGCCTGGTCGTCCTGCTCGACGCCCGGCCGCCACGGGAGCACCACACGTCCGCCCGCGTCGCCGCGGGGGCGTGCCCCGCCGGCGTCATCTCCGTCATCGAGCATGCCTCCGTGAGCGGATCGCCCGATCCGCACTGATGTCGCCGCGGAGGGGTCGGTATGCCGGTGCGTCGACGGCTGCTCCCCGGACTGCCGCGCCGGGGCACGAAGCCAGGCCGCACGGCACCCGGGCACCGTGGTCGGCCCACGGGCACTCCGAGACCCCGGCGGCGGGGCGGGGCCGCCCGGGGGTCCGGCGGGCGGATGAGACCGTGTGCCGTCTGCCCGCCTTCGTGAGATCGTGGCGCCATGACCATCGAGGTCCGCCCGGCTTCGGTCTTCGAGGACGTCCGTACCGTACTCGGCCCGAAGACATCGGGAGCAAACGTCTGCTGGTGCCTGAGTTACCGAATCCCGTCGAAGCTGAACAGTGAGCTCCGCGGTCCGGCCCGCGGTGCGTACGTCGCCGAGCTGTGCCGTGCCGATCCCCCTCCCGGGGTGCTCGCCTACGACGGCGACGAGCCGGTCGGCTGGGCGGCCGTGGCACCACGCGCGGACACCTCTTTCGCGCGCAACCGCAAGATCCCGCACATCGACGACCTGCCGGTCTGGTCGCTGTGGTGCGTCCGCGTACGCCCCGGTCACCGCAAGAAGGGAATCTCGCACGCCCTCATCGCCGGCGCGGTCGAGTTCGCCCGCGCCCACGGCGCACCGGCGATCGAGGCGTACCCCCTCGACAACGGTGATGCCAAGGTCGACCTGACGATGGCGTACGCCGGAGTCCGGAAGAGCTTCGAACGCGCCGGGTTCGTGCACGCCGCCGACACCACCTCGGTGCTGGCCGGCCATCCACGGGTACTGATGCGGCTCGACCTGCGCTGACGTATCAGGGCTGACGTCACACCGAGCGGCTCAAGGTCCAGGCGGCCGGGTTCTGGCGGGGTCGCGGGCGGGCACGGCTCGGGGCGGACGGGGTTCCGGCCCACACTCGCGAGGAGTCTTCTCCCCGGGTGCGGCCCCGGGCCGGCGGGCTGCCCTCGGGAAGCGCGGCGAGGGCCGTGGCCGACGACCTGGCCCGGAATGACGGGCGACTCCTCGGCTGCGTCGACATGGGGTCGGCCCCTGCGATCACATCGCGCAGCGGCGGCACGTCAGGGACCGTCCGCCCGTCAACGGGACCACTCCGGCGGGGAGATGGGCGAAAGAGCCCCTGCTATCGTGCGCCTGTGTCATCGATCAAGCAGTTCCAAGTCACCTTCGACTGCGCGGAGCCCGAGCGCGTCGCGCGCTTCTGGTGCGAGGTGTTGGGGTACGTCGTACCGCCGCCACCGGAGGGGTTCGCCACGTGGGACGACTTCGATCGCTCGCTGCCGCCCGAGAGGCAGGGTTCCGCGTTCGCCTGCAGTGATCCCTCAGGTGTGGGCCCGCGACTGTTCTTCCAGCGCGTTCCCGAAGGCAAGGTCGTCAAGAATCGGCTGCATCTCGACGTGCGGGTCGGCGCTGGGCTCGTGGGTGAAGAGCGCCTCGCCACGCTCGAAGCCGAGTGCGCACGACTGGTCGCGCTCGGCGCGGTACGCGTGCGGCTGCTGCCTGCCGATGACGACAACGAGTCGTGCATCGTGATGCAGGACGTCGAGGGCAACGAGTTCTGTCTCGACTGAGCATCCTCCGAGCCGGCGAGGTGGGGGCCGTCCTGTCTTGGGCCTCTCTCGAAGGGGGACCCGTACGGGGCGGAAGGTGCGCAAGTCAATGACGCCGACGACGGGCGGACGCCGCGTGCGTCCGCCCGCAGTTGCTTCGGCCGCAGCGCTCCAGCCGTCGCCCCGCAGGTAGCCCCATGGTGTGCGCGCGCACGTCCACGCCCAGAACTATGGTGTCCCACCACATACGCCGCTGACCTGGGGGTTCCTACCGTGTGGCGACACGCGCAGTCCCCGTCGAACGCCAGGAAGTGGTGCCGATGTCCTCCCCCGCGACCGCTCCACCAGCCCCGTCCAGTCTCAAGCGCATCGTCGCCGCGAGTCTCATCGGCACCACCATCGAGTGGTACGACTTCTTCCTGTACGGGTCGGCTGCCGCGCTCGTCTTCAACCAGTTGTTCTTTCCCGGTTCGGACCCGCTCGTGGGGACCCTGCTGTCCTTCCTCACCTATGCCGTGGGGTTCGCCGCGCGGCCGCTCGGGGCGCTGGTCTTCGGGCACTACGGGGACCGGCTGGGCCGCAAGAAGTTGCTGGTGGTCAGTCTGCTGCTGATGGGCGGCGCCACGTTCGCCATCGGGCTGCTGCCCACCCACGCGACCATCGGGACCGCCGCGCCGGTGCTGCTGACCGTGCTGCGGCTGGTGCAGGGGTTCGCGCTGGGCGGCGAGTGGGGCGGCGCGGTGCTGCTGGTATCCGAGCACGGCGACGCGCGGCGGCGGGGTTTCTGGGCCTCGTGGCCGCAGACCGGGGCGCCGGCCGGGCAACTGCTGGCCACGGGAGTGCTGGCCGCGCTCACCGCGTTGCTGCCGGAGCCCGCCTTCGTCGCCTGGGGTTGGCGCGTACCGTTCCTGCTCTCCGGTGTGCTGGTCGTGGTCGGCCTGTGGATCCGGATGTCCGTGGACGAGTCCCCCGTCTTCAAGGCGGCGCTGGCGCGGGCCGAGGCGCGCCGGCTGGACGGCGGACAGGTGGAGAGGATGCCGCTGGTCGCCGTGATGCGGCACCACTGGCGCGATGTGCTGGTGGCGATGGGAGCCAGGATGGCGGAGAACATCAGCTACTACGTGATCACCGCGTTCATCCTGGTCTATGCCACGACGACGGCCGGGCTGAGCAGGCAGACCGCCCTCAACGCGGTACTCGTCGCCTCCGCCGTGCACTTCGCCGTGATCCCCGCCTGGGGCGCCCTGTCGGACCGGCTGGGCCGCCGGCCCGTCTATCTGATCGGTGCGGTCGGGGTCGGCGTCTGGATGTTCCCGTTCTTCGCGCTCATCGACGGCGGGAGCTTCGGCGGTCTGCTGCTCGCCGTCACCGTCGGGCTGGTCCTGCACGGCGCCATGTACGCACCGCAGGCGGCGTTCTTCTCCGAGATGTTCGCGACCCGGATGCGGTACTCGGGCGCCTCGATCGGCGCGCAGTTCTCCTCGGTGGCGGCGGGTGCGCCCGCCCCGCTCGTCGCGACCGCGCTGCTCGCCGAGCACGGCACTTCGACGCCGATCGCCCTGTACGTCATCGCCGCCGCCCTGCTCACCGTCGTCGCGATCCTGTGCGCGCGGGAGACCCGCAGCCGGGACCTGGCCGACACGGCCGATGACGAACCGGCCGCCGCGGCTCGGCTGGGCTGACGCGCGTGGCACGGCCGCCCCGGCTCAAGGGGCGGCCCGAGCCGCCGACATGGCGTGCAGCCGCAGCGCCAGCTGAACCTCCAGGGCGCGTGCCGGGGCCTGCCAGCCGGGACCCAGCAGGCGGCCGATCCGTTCCAGCCGCTGCGCCACGGTGTTGACGTGGACGTGCAGCGCGTCCTTGGTGCGGGCCGGGCTCATCCCGGACGCGAAGTACTCCTCCAGCGTGCGCACCAGGTCGCTGCCGCGTCGCCGGTCGTACGCGATGACCTGGCCGATCGTACGAGTGACGAACCCGGCGATGTCGCGGCTGTCGGCCAGCAACAGGCCCAGGAACCCGAGGTCCTCGGCCGCCGCGCCCTCGCCGCGGCGGCCGAGTACGGTCATCGCGTCGAGGCAGCGGCGGGCTTCGGCGTACGCCGGGGCCATCGCCTCCGGCCGGGTGGCCGGTGCGTCGACCGGTGCCGAAGCGCCGACGGCCACCGGGTCGCGCAGGGCGGCGCCGAGCTGTCCGGCGGCCAGCCGGGCGAGCCCGGCGGCGGTGTCACCGGGGCCCAGCGGGAGCAGCAGGACGGTGCCGCCGTCCCGTGCGGAGGCGAGACCCTGCCGGGTGGCCGCCAGGTGCGAGGAGGCGGACCACAGGCGCTGCCGGTCGGCGCCCTCCCGGTCGGCGGTGCCCGGGACGGGCCGATCGGCGGTGTTCCGGAGGGGCCGGTCGGTCCGGGCGGCCAGCACCACGTGGGGGGCGTCGAGGTCGGCACCGAGCCGGACTGCGCGTTCCCTCAGCAGCCGCCGGTCCCGGCCGGGCGCGTCGAGCAGGTCGTCCAGCAGCTCGCCCCGCACCCGCTGTTCGGCCTCACCGGCCGAGCGGTGTGCGAGCAGCAGCAGGGAGGTGACCATGGCGGCCCGCTCCAGGGTCCGCCGGTCGACCGGGTCGAGGTCCGGCTGCCCGCGCAGGACGAGCGCACCGAACAGCTCCCCGCCCGCCGAGACCGCCGCCACCCAGTCGTCGCCGTGCCGTACCGCGTGGCCGTCGGCCCGGGTGACCGGCCGGGGCCGGTCGGTGAACTCCACGGTCCCGTCGAGCACTTCGGACAGTGCCGCCACCACGTCATGGACACCACCCCCGCGCAGCACCAGCTCGGTGAGCCGGTCGTGGACCTCGGAGGCCCGTTCGATGACGCCGCTGTGGGCGCGGATGATGTCGTTGGCCCGTTCCAGTTCGGCCAGGGCCGACCTGGTCTCGGCCAGCAGGTTGGCGGTGTCGATGGCGACGGCGGCGTGCGCGGCCAGCGAGCCGAGCAGCGCGGTCTGCTCGCGTTCGAAGACCCTGGCCCGGCGGTCGGCGGCGAACAGGACGCCGATCACCTGGCTGCCGAGCGTCAGCGGTACGCCCAGGATCGCCACCAGCCCCTCGTCCCGCACCCCGGCGTCGATCGTCCGGGTGTGCCGGAACCGTTCGTCGTCGAAATAGCTCTCCGTCACATACGGGCGGGCCGTCTGCGCCACGAGACCGCCGAGCCCCTCCCCCATGCCGAGCCGCAGCTGCTGGAAGCGGGCGGACACCGACCCTTCGGTGACGCGCATGTAGGTGTCGCCGGCGGCGGGGTCGTTGAGGCTCAGATAGGCGACCTCGGTACCCAGCAGCGAACGGGCCCGCTGCACGATCGCCCGCAGGACGGCGTCGAGGTCGCGCAGTCCGGCGAGATCGTGCGCCGTCTCGAAGAGCGCGGACAGCTCCGTCTCGCGGCGCCGCCGCCCCTCCAGCTCGGCGCGGACCCGCAGGGCGAGCCGCTTGGCCCGCTCCAGGGCGGCCAGCTCCTCGGGACCCGCGCCGCTCGCGCGGGCGAGCAGCACCGGCCGGTCGTACGCCTCGCCGGGCGCGCCGCGGGCGAGCAACTCCAGGTGGGAAAGCTGTGCTTGGGACATGGTCACAGGGATACCTGCCGTCCGGGTACTCGCACCAGCCCTGTGGAAAACCCGTGCCGGGGACCGCACGCGGGTCAGTGCGCGGTCCAGCCGCCGTCGAGCACGAGGGAGGTGCCGGTGATGAACGAGGCGTGCGGTGTGCAGAGGTAGGCGACGGCCTCGGCGACCTCGGCCGGTTCGACGAGTCGCTTCAGCGCCGAGTCCTTCAGCAGGACGTCGGCCAGTACCCGCTCGGGTGGGATCCCGTGCGCCGCCGCCTGGTCCGCGATCTGCGCTTCGACCAGTGGTGTGCGCACATAGCCGGGACAGACGCAGGTGGAGGTCACCCCATGTGGCGCGCCTTCGAGAGCGGCCGTCTTGGAGAGTCCTTCCAGGCCGTGTTTGGCCGCCACATAGGCGGACTTGTACGGGGAGGCGCGCAGCCCGTGTACGGAGGAGATGTTGACGATCCGGCCCCAGCCCTCCCCGTACATGTGCGGGAGTGCGCCCCTGATCAGGCGGAACGGCGCCTCCAGCATCACGGTGAGCATGGTGTGGAAGACGTCCGGCGGGAACTGCTCGATGGGGCGGACACTCTGCAACCCGGCGTTGTTGACCAGGATGTCGGCGCCGGCCGCCGCTTCCTCGGCCGCGTCGAGGTCGGTGAGGTCCAGCGGGTACGGCTCGATGGCGCCCGCCGGCCCCGGGGCCCGGTCTTCCGGGGCGGCCAGCGCCGCCAGGCCCGCGGCGTCCCGGTCGACGGCTCTCACCCTGGCTCCGGCGGCGGCGAGCCGCAGGGCGCAGGCCCGCCCGATGCCACTGGCGGCGCCGGTGACGAGGGCGGTGCGGCCGCTGAGGTCGACCGTGACGGCACGATGTGCGGGCTGTTGGGGCGTGGCGGGGATCATATGCCGCACCCTAGGGAGCGCCGGACCGCCCCTTGATATGGCCCGAACCCATACTTTCCTCACCCGGGGTGTGGTGAGGCCCTATGGGGTCATCGGCTGGCGCGCCTGCTCCGTACGGCGGCGACGGCGGTCCAGCCGAGCCCCGCGGCGGCCAGCGCCAGCAGCGCCGCCTCGGGCAGCGTGCCCAGCCGGGTCGCCGGGGTCAGCGACGAGCGCAGCGGCACCTCGGCGACCAGCGCGTCCGGCGTGAACAGCGCGGACCGGTCCACGATCGTCCCGTCCGGCCGGATGATCGCGCTGACTCCGCTGGTGACGGGCACCACCACCGACCGGCTGTGTTCGACGGCCCGCACCCGCGACATCGCCAGCTGCTGGTAGGTCATCTCGCTGCGCCCGAACGTGGCGTTGTTGCTGGGTACGGAGATCAGCCGGGCGCCGTGTGTGACGGTGTCCCGTACCGCCCAGTCGAAGGCCGCCTCGTAGCAGGTGGCGAGCCCGACTCGGGTGCCCGCGAGGTCGAAGACACCCACCTCGTCGCCGGGGCCGAAGTCCCGGCTGACCCGGTCGACGTCCTTGTTGAAGATCCGTACGAAGGACCGCATCGGAATGTACTCGCCGAACGGCTGCACGTGCCGCTTGTCGTAGGTGGCGACCGGTCCCCGCGCGGGGTCCCACTGGATCAGGGTGTTGCGCAGGGGGCCGGTCTCCGGGGTGAGAACCGCGCCGACCACCGTGGGCGCGCCGATGGCCCTGACCGCCTCGTCGATGACGCGCCGGGCGTCGTCGTTGCGGTACGGGTCGAGGTCGGAGGAGTTCTCCGGCCACAGGACGAAGTCCGGCCTCGCCGCCTTGCCGGCCCGGACGTCGGCGGCGAGCTGCGCGGTGCGGCGGGCGTGGTTGTCGAGCACGGCCCGGCGCTGGGCGTTGAAGTCCAGACCGAGGCGGGGCACGTTGCCCTGGATGGCGGCGACGGTCGCGGTGCCGTCCTGCGCGGTGTCCGAGACGAGCGGCAGTGCCGCGAGGGCGGCGGTGACGGGGACGGAGACGGACAGCGCGGCCGCGGCGATGGGGCCGCGCGGCAGCGCGCCGGTGGCCCGGCGGGCGGCGGCCACCCGCGCGGCCTCGTACAGGCCGAAGCCGCACAGAGCCACGGCGAAGCCGAGGACGGGCGTACCGCCCACCGCCGCGAGCGGCAGGAACACGCCGTCGGCCTGGCCGAAGGCGATCTTCCCCCAGGGAAAGCCGCCGAACGGGACACGGGCGCGGACCGCCTCACCGAGGATCCACACCGCGGCGGCGAACACCGGCCAGGCCGGCAGCCGGGAGACGGCGGCGACCCCCAGGCAGGTGGCCGCCACGAAGAGGCCTTCGGCGGCGACCAGCGCCAGCCACGGCACCGGGCCGACCTCCGCGCCGGTCCACACCAGCAGCGGCATCAGGAAACCGAGCCCGGCCAGGTAGCCGAGGCCGAAGCCCGCCCTGGGGCGCCGTCCGCGCAGGGTCCAGCCGAGCAGGGCGAACCCGGGCAGCGCGAGCCACCACAGGGGACGCGGCGGAAAGCTCAGGAACAGCAGGACGCCCGACAGCGCCGCCGCCCCGGGCCGGGCCAACCGCCGCAGCCACCTGCCGCGTCCCCGGCCGGGCGCGGTGGCCGGAGCGGTGGGTGCGTCGGCGGGTGTCATGGTGGCGCTCACGTGCCGGAGTCTACGGCGCACGGCCGTACGGGCGGCAGCCGGCCGGTTCCCCGGGCCCGAGACCGGACCGCTTTCGCGCAGGGCCGCCACGGCCGGCTCCGGTACGGATTCCGGTACAGGTTCGGCCGGCGGGCTGGCGCCGCACGCGGGTCCCGGCCGGCCAGGGACCGGCCATCGCGGATCCGGTCCGCATTCCGGTACCGGGCGGCCGTGCGGTCGCCCGCACTCGCGTCCGGCCGTACGACGGTGCCGGCCTCGGGGTCGCCGCACGCGGGTCCGGCCGTACGACGGTGCCGGCCTCGGGGTCGCCGCACGCGGGTCCGGCCGTACGACGGTGCCGTCCGTTCAGCGCAGGGGGGCGGCCGGGCTGGCCGTGGGGCTCAGGAGCCGCCCTTCGGCGTAGGCCAGCGCCGCGTCCGGGAGCTGGGCCGAGCGTCCGCTGAGCAGGACCGTGAGTGCCGTGCTCGGTGTCGCCGAGGGCGCCGGAGCGGCCCCGGCGCGGCGCAGTGCCTGGGCCGCGACCGCGCCCGCCGAGCCGTACAGCGCGACCGGCGGCAGTCCGGCGGGCTGTACGGCCGCGCGGATGCGTTCGGCGACCAGTTCGTAGTGGGTGCAGCCCAGGACGACGGCCCTGATGTCCGGCGGGGTGAGCGCGGCGGCCGCGGCGACGGCCCGGTCGATGCCCTCCTCGTCGGCGTACTGGACCGCGTCGGCCAGTCCCGGGCACGGCACCTCGGTGACCGGGACGCCGGCGGCGAAGTCCCGGATGAGCCCGCGCTGGTAGGGGCTGCCGGTGGTGGCGGGGGTGGCCCAGATGGCGACGGGCCCGCCGCCGGCCGCCGCCGGTTTGATCGCCGGGACGGTGCCGATCACCGGGATGCCCGGTTCCAGCTCGGCCCGGAGAGCGGGCAGGGCGTGGACGGAGGCGGTGTTGCAGGCCACGATGAGCGCGTCCGGCCGGTGGGCGGCCGCGGCCCGCGCCACACCGAGGGCGTGGGAGGTGACGTAGTCCGGTGTGCGGGGACCCCAGGGCATGCCGTCGGGGTCGGACGAGAGCACCAGATCGGCGTCCGGCCGCAGCCGGCGCACCACGGCGGCCGCCGCGAGCAGGCCGATTCCGGAGTCCATGAGCGCGATCTTCACCCGGTCACCCTAGCCGACGGCCCTTGCGCTCCCGTCGTTGTGGGGCAGACTGCGACGAATGAGCGCCATTGCGTGGATCGCCCTGGGGTCGCTGGCCGCCTGGGGGTGGCTGCTGCTCGGACAGGGCCTGTTCTGGCGTACGGATCAGCGGCTGCCACCGCGGACCGACCCGCTCCGCTGGCCGTCCGTGGCCATCGTGGTGCCGGCCCGGGACGAGGCGGGGGTACTGCCGGTGAGCCTGCCGTCGCTGCTGGTGCAGGACTACCCGGGCGACGCGGAGATCTTCCTGGTGGACGACTGCAGCAAGGACGGCACGGGCGATCTGGCCCGGGCGCTGTCCGTGCGGTACGCGGGGCTGCCGCTGACCGTGGTGTCCCCGGGGGTCCCCGAACCGGGCTGGACCGGCAAGCTGTGGGCGCTGCGGCACGGGATCGAGCTGGCACGCGCGCGTGGCGGTGGCGGGGGCGCCGGTGGTGGTGCGGGTGGCGGCGGGGTTCCGCCACGGGGGTCGGTGGCCGGGCCCGCGCCGGGCCACGCGTGCCCCGCCCCGGGCGCGGACCCCTGGGAGTACCGGGCCGCTCCCGAGTACTTGCTGCTGACGGACGCGGACATCGCCCATGAGCCCGACAGCCTGCGCGAGCTGGTCGCCGCGGCCACCAGCAACGGCCTCGACCTGGTCTCGCAGATGGCGCGGCTGCGAGTGGCCACCGCGTGGGAGCGGCTGGTGGTGCCCGCCTTCGTGTACTTCTTCGCCCAGCTCTATCCGTTCCGCCGGGTCAACAAGGAGGGGGCGCGGACGGCCGCCGCGGCGGGCGGCTGTCTGCTGCTGCGCACCTCGATGGCCGACCGGGCCCGCATCCCCGACGCGATCCGGCGGGCGGTGATCGACGACGTGTCACTGGCGCGCGCGGTACGAGGGGCCGGCGGGCGGATCTGGCTGGGCCTGGCGGAGCGGGTGGACAGCGTCCGCCCGTATCCGCGGCCGGCCGATCTGTGGGCGATGGTGTCGCGCAGCGCCTACGCCCAGTTGCGGCACAGCCCGCTGCTGCTGGTGGGCACGGTCGCGGGGCTGGCGGTGGTGTACCTGGCGCCGCCCGTCGCGCTGGCCGCGGGGCTCCGGTGGGGTGACGCGCCGGCCGGCTGGGCGGGCGGCGCGGCCTGGGCGGTGATGACGGGCACGTACGTCCCCATGCTGCGCTACTACCGGCAGTCGCTGTGGCTCGCGCCGCTGCTGCCGCTGACGGCCCTGCTCTACCTGCTCATGACGGTCGATTCGGCGGTACGGCACCACCGGGGTCGGGGCGCGGCGTGGAAGGGCCGTACCTATCCGCGTCCGGCGGCCACTCCGGACCGCTGACCGCGAGGCGGCGGACGGGCGGGCGCCCGCCACGCCCGGCACGGCCGCCGCAGTCAGTCTGCACGGCCGCCGCGGCAGGCCCAGACGCCGCACCCGTCACATTCGACGCCCCGTCGTGTCGCGTGCGACTCCGGCCCGGGGTCCGGGAGTCGCGCGCCGCCGAATTCCCACGCGCGGGCAGACGTTCGCCGGCGCCGGGCCATTCGCCCGCTGATTAAGCATGAACATGCTCACATCGCCACGCCCGCACCACACGTTGATTTCCGTACCGGCCAACTCCACCGGAGGTGCCGGGTGAACCGGCGCGGCGACCGACGGACCCGCCGGTAACCCCTTCCCAGCTCGGCCTTTACAAGATCCAAGCAACGTTTGGCGACCGATTTTCCCATGTTCGCTCGCATTGGCGATCCGCAGTCGCGCACAACCCGTGAAACAACCCGCTTATCGGGCTCCCCATCCAGCACATCGTGGGCTTAACTTAGGTGGCATGACCTCCCCTCGCGCCTCCTACGGCGGCGCATACTTCAACACGCCGTCGTTCCAGGACACCCCGATCTACGACTCCCTCGTCGCTGAGCGGGGCACGCCTCAGATCGCCCCGATCCGAGTGCCTTCCGCGTACGACACCGGCAACACGCACCTGCCGGCGCTCCCCGCGGCACTTCCCGCCCTCCCGGCGGCCCCTTCCCAGCCCTCGCCCGCGTACGGAGGTTCCTACGGCGGCTCGTACGGCGGCGGCTCCTACGGCTATCCGCAGCAGGCGCAGCAGCCCGCTCCGCTGCACCAGGCGCCCACCTCGTACATCCCGCAGCAGGCCACGGCACCGCGCGGGTACCCGGGCCCGCAGGCCCCGCAGCAGCCGCGGCCGGCCGCCACCGGCTACGAGGCCATGCGCCCGGCGGCACCGCGCCCCGTACCGGCACCCGCCCCCTCGCCGTACGACGATCCGTACAACCGCCCCTACCAGGGCGGCGGGTACTGAGCGGGCAACTCCCGTACGGTGCCCCACCGGTGCCGTGCCGGCGCCGTGGGGCGCCTGGCAGGATGGGACCATGCCGAGTCCTGTACTGCGCTCCCTGCACATCCATCCGGTGAAGTCCCTCGCCGGTCTCGCCCCCGCCGAGGCGGCCGTGGAGCCCTGGGGGCTCGCCGGGGACCGCCGCTGGATGCTCGTCGACGCCGGTGCCAAGGCGGTCACCCAACGCCAGTACGCCGCCCTCGCCCTGGCCGGGGCCGAGCCGCTGCCGGACGGCGGGGTCCGGGTCTCCGCGCCGGGGCGGGCAGCGCTGACGGTTCCCGTGCCGGAGCCGGTCGCGACGCTCACCGTGGAGCTCTTCGGCACCAAGCTGGAGGCGGTGCCCGCCGGTCACGCCGCGGACGACTGGTTCAGCCGGTACCTCGGGGGCGAGGTGCGGCTGGTGCACCTGGACGACCCGGCCCGGCGCCGCCCCATCGACCCCGACCACGCGCTGCCCGGCGAGACGGTCAACTTCGCCGACGGCTACCCGCTGCTGGTCACCACCGTCGCCTCGCTGGACGCCCTGAACTCCCTGATAGCCCAGGGCGACCACCCGGACGAGGGCCCGCTGCCCATGGAGCGCTTCCGGCCCACCGTGGTCGTGGCGGGCACCGCTCCGTGGGCCGAGGACGCCTGGCGCCGGGTCGCCATCGGTGAGGTCACCTTCCGGGTCGCCAAGCCGTGCGCCCGCTGCGTCGTGACCACCACCGACCAGCGGACCGCGCGGCGGGGCAAGGAACCACTGCTCACCCTCACCCGGCACCGCCGCTTCGGCAAGAAGCTGCTCTTCGGCCAGAACCTGGTGCCCGAGCGCACCGGGACCCTGCGGGTCGGCGACCCGGTCCGGATCCTCGATTAGCCCGCGCCTCGCAGGGAACCCGGGGTCCGGCAGGCGCGTTGGGCGTGGACGCGTGGGCTCCCCCCTTCGTCGTGACCCCGGGCGCGTGCCGTGCCGGACTGGACCATGACGGACCCGGAAGGGGGTGCGGCCGGTGCACGCGGTCATGGGACTGCGGCGTTGGCGGCACAATCCGCTGTGCCGCCCCACCGATCTCGCCGAGGCGTGGGTGGCACTCGTCGCGCTGCTGCTGATCTGCTTCGCCGCACCGGCCACCGGCTGGGTGTGCGGGGCGCTGACCGACGCCTCCCTCCAGCGGACGGCGCGGCTCCAGCAGGCCGAGCGCCACGCGGCGACGGCCACGGTCCTCGGGACCGCTCCGGGGCGACCGGCCGGCGACGCCGAGCCCGCCACCCGTCACCGGATGCGCGAACCCGTCCTGGCGCGGTGGGCCGCGCCGGACGGCACGCCGCGCACCGGGACGCTCACCCCGGTGCGGAACACCACCGGGCCCGGCGCATCCTTCCGGGTCTGGACCGACGACCGCGGCCGGCCCGTCAATCCTCCGATGACCGCCGACTCCGCGCGGGAGCACGCCGTGCTCGCCGGCATCGGCGCGGCCGTCGGCGCGGCCGGAGTCGCCGAGGGCGCCCGGCGGCTGGTGGTGCGGCAGTTGGTACGGCGCCGGTACGCGCGTCTGGACCGGGCGTGGGCGCAGGCGGGCCCTGACTGGGGCAGGACGGGCGCGGACAGCTGACCGGCCGCCGGCCCGGGGGGCCCGGCCGGTCAACTCCCCCTCCCCGCGCGCGCTACGGTGGTGCGACCGTTCCGGCGGTGACGCGCGGGACCGGGCGCACGGGCTCGCGGCGCGCCGGATCGCGGCGCGTCGCACCAGGTCACGCACGAGGTGGGGGCAGAGCAGCACCATGGCACAGGGCACGGTCCAGGTGACGCACACCGGCACGTCGCGGTGGCGCCGCCGCACGGGCGAGTACGCCTCCCTCACCGCGGCCCTGGAGGCCGCCGGCGACGGTGACGTCCTCACCATCGCTCCCGGCACCTACCGGGAGAACCTGGTGGTGCGGCGCGCCGTCACACTGCGCGGCGCGGACGGCGGCACCGCCGGTTCGGTACGGATCGCGCCGGTCGACGGGATCCCGCTGACCGTGCGCGCCTCGGCGACCGTGCGGGACCTGCGGGTGGAGGGCCAGGACACGGCGGCGCCCGCGCTGCTGATCGAGGACGGCACGCCGGAGCTGCTGGACCTGCGGATCGTGACCCGCTCGGCGGCCGGCGTGGAGGTGCGCGGCAGGGCCCGGCCCACCGTGCGGCGCTGCGCCGTCGACAATCCGGCGGGCGTCGGGATCGACGTACTGGACGGCGCGGGCGGGGTGTTCGAGGAGTGCGAGGTGGTCGCGGCCGGCCGGTCGGGCGTATCGGTGCGCGACGGCGCCCATCCCCGGCTGGAACGGTGCCGGATCCACCACGCCTCCGGGGCGGGCCTGTCGGTGACCGGCGAGGGCAGCGGGCTGGAGGCCATCGGCTGCGAGGTGTACGAGATCACGGGCAGCGGGGTGCGGATCGCCTCGCGGGCCACCGCCCACCTGACCGACTCGACGGTGCACCGCACCTCCGGCGACGGGATCACGCTCGACACCGACGCCGTGCTGACGCTCTCCGACTGCGACCTGCACGACATCCCGGAGAACGCGGTCGACCTGCGTTCCCGTTCGGTGCTCACGCTGACCCGCTCGACGGTCCGGCGGTTCGGGCGCAACGGCCTGTCGGTGTGGGACCCGGGTACCCGGGTGGACGCCAACCAGTGCGAGATCCACGACAGCACGGGCGACTACCCCGCCGTGTGGGTGAGTGACGGGGCGACCGCCGTCCTGGACTCCTGCCGGGTGCACGACGTGCCGGACGCGCTGTTCGTCCTGGACCGCGGCTCCCGTGTCGACGTCGTCGACAGCGACCTGTCCCAGGTGCGCAACACGGCCGTCTCGGTCAGCGACGGCGCCACCGCCCAGCTCGACGACTGCCGCATCCGGGAGGCCTCCACCGGCGCCTGGTTCCGGGACCACGGCAGCGGCGGCACCCTGAACGGTTGTTCCATCGACGCCGTGCAGACCGGGGTGATCGTCACCAAGGGCGCCGATCCGGCCATCGAGCGCTGCACGGTCACCTCCCCCGCCGAGGCGGGTTTCTACGTGTCGGCGGAGGGCCGCGGCACCTTCCACGGCTGCCGGGTGACCGGCAGCGGCGGATACGGCTTCCACGTGATGGACGGCTGCCGCACCACGCTGCGGCGGTGCCGTACCGAGCGGTGCGCGAGAGCGGGGTACGAGTTCGGCGAGGAGGGGCCGCTGGCGGAGGACTGCACCAGCGACGAGAGCGGCGCCGGGGACCCCGCCGGTCCGGTTCCCCGCGCCGTGCTGACCGTCCCGCAGTCCTCGGGCGGGCTGCTCGGCGCGGTCCCCGCCCAGGCGGCCCCCGCTCCGCCGGTGCCGCCCGGAGCCGGCACCGAGCCGGCGCGCGGCTCCCAGGACGTGCTGGCCGAACTCGACGCCCTGGTGGGCCTGGACAGCGTCAAGCGCGAGGTGCGCACCCTCATCAACATGATGGAGGTGGGCCGCAAGCGCCAGGAGGCCGGCCTCAAGGCGGCCTCGGTCCGCCGTCACCTGGTCTTCACCGGCTCCCCCGGCACCGGCAAGACGACCGTCGCCCGGCTGTACGGGGAGATCCTGGCGTCGCTGGGAGTACTGGAGCGCGGACATCTGGTCGAGGTGTCCCGGGTGGACCTGGTGGGCGAGCACATCGGCTCCACCGCGATCCGCACCCAGGAGGCGTTCGAGCGGGCGCGCGGCGGGGTGCTGTTCATCGACGAGGCGTACGCGCTGTCGCCGGAGGACTCGGGGCGCGACTTCGGGAGGGAGGCGATCGACACGCTGGTCAAGCTCATGGAGGACCACCGGGACGCGGTGGTGGTGATCGTCGCCGGGTACACGGCGGAGATGGCGCGGTTCCTGACGGTCAATCCCGGCGTGGCCTCCCGGTTCTCACGGACGATCACCTTCCCCGACTACGGCCCCGGCGAGCTGCTGCGGATCGTCCGCCAGCAGGCCGAGGAGCACGAGTACCGGCTGGGCACGGGTACGGACGAGGCGCTGCTGAAGTACTTCACGGCGCTGCCCAAGGGCGCCGCCTTCGGCAACGGCCGTACCGCGCGCCAGACGTTCGAGTCGATGGTGGAGCGGCACGCGGGCCGGGTCGCCGAACTGGCCGAGGCGAGCACCGACGACCTGACCCTGCTCTATCCCGAGGACCTGCCCGAACTGCCCTGACCGGCGTCCCGGGCACCGCTCCCCGGCCCGTCCCGTGAGCCGTCCCGCGCGTCGGCGGTGGTGCGCTGCGCGGGCAGCGGCAGGGCGGGCGGCAGCCGGTCGAGCAGGACGGTGCGCTCCTTGGCGAACACCGGGTCCGCCTGGTAGTCGCCGTGCCCCAGGATCGGTTCCGGCAGCGGGTGGTCGTGGGTGCGTCCGTAGACCACCGGGTCGCGCAGCGCCCGGTGGTCCACCTCGGGTTTGCCGGCCTCGGGCGGGAGCCTCACCGGTCCTCCGATGGGGTCGGTGTGCCGCCACAGATTGCGCCAGCAGTGCACATCGCGGTGGAGGGCGCCGAGCGGTCCCGGGCCGAAGTAGGCCGGGAACCACCGCCCGTACAGCCGCTCCAGCGGTGAACCGTAGGTCAGCAGCGCGACCCGCCGGCGGGTGCCCTCGGGAAGCTGCCAGACGGCGGCCGCCGCCAGCACACTGCCCTGCGAGTGGCCGGAGATGACCAGGCGGCCACCGGTGCGGCCGGTCCAGGACGACATCCGCCAGGCGAGGTCGGGGACCGCGCGCTCGGCGTAACAGGGCGGGGCGAAGGGGTGCGCGGCGCGCGGCCAGAACGTACCCACGTCCCACAGGATGCCGATGGTGCGCCGGGCCGAGGCGTCCTTGTAGGCGCGGCGGCCCCAGGTGACGAACAGTATGAAGCCGAATCCGATCAGCCAGGAGCCGAGCGCCTGTGCCGAGCCGGCCACCCCCTCGACGAACGGGTGCTTCCCCGCGAAGGCCCGGCCCGGTACCTGCCCGGTCACCCAGGCACCGGCGACGGCGCCCGCGCCCAGCAGCAGGGTGGCGCCGGAGACGATGCCGACGACCACGGGGGCGGCGTCGGTGAGCGCGGCCCTGGCGCGCGTGGCGGCGATGCGCCGGGTGCGGACGGGGTCGGGTTCCTCCCCCTCGTACTCCGCCTCCACCACGGGCGCCAGCCGCCGGGCGGCGAGGGCGGTGCGCACGGCGAGGACGAGCGCCGGGACCAGCAGCAGGAGCAGCAGGACGGGGATGACGGACGCCTGCCAGCTGAGCAGTACGGGCGGGCCCACGATGGGTCCGCCGCCCATGCCGGGGGTGCCGGGGCCGTCGAGCCAGTCCGCGACCCGCTGGGCAATGCCGCCGGCCATCACCCCGCCGAGCGCGCAGGCGAGCATCGCGACCACGGGCCCACCGAGCCCGTGCACGACGGTACGCGGGTACGGCGCCCCGCGGTGCAGCCGCAGGGCCGCGACGCCCAGGGCCAGGACGAGGCTGCCCTGGGCGAGGGCGATCACGCGGAAGGCGACGTCCCCCGGGAGGGCGCCCGCGGACTGCCAGCCGGGGCGGGACCAGCCGGCGTACAGCGCGGTCAGGGCCAGCAAGGCGAGCGCGGAGCCGGGCAGCGCGGTGACCACCACCCGGTCGATCCGGTCGTCGACCCGTCTCTCGCTGCGCCCCCGGCGGCACACCACCCACAGCACCACCACACCCCCCACCACCAGGGTCCCTTCCAGGGCCCAGCCGATGACCGCGCGGGTCGTGCCGCCGGCGCCGCGGTCGTGGCGGGCGGCGGCGCCGGCGACGGCGGCCGCGACGGTCAGGAACCCGGCGGCCGTGTGCGCGGCGCGCAGCCGGGCCACCAGCCTGCGCCCGTACCAGAACCCGGGCCGGCCGAGCGCGGGGCGGGGCCGGTGCGCGGGCTCGGCCGGGCCGTCCCCGTCGCCGCGGGGCGGCCGCTGTGCCTCGTACGCGCTCCAGGTCCGGTTGGAGAGGTACCACAGGAGCCCCACCAGTGCGGCCGGCACCAGCGCGGCGAGGGCGAGCCGCCGGCCGGGCTGTGACCACCAGCCGTCCCGGGTGGCGGACATGAACCCCAGCCAGGAGCGGTCCCGCGCGCAGGCGGCCGATCCGGCGCACTGCCAGGCCGCCAGGTCCAGTGCCACCTCGCAGGCGGCGGCGGTGAGCAGCACGGTGAGGGTGAGCGCCAGGAGCCGCACCAGGACGCCGTACAGCCGGACGGTGCCGCGCCGCCGCTCGGCGGGCGGGCGCATCCAGTGCGCCAGGTTGGCCACCATGAACGGCAGGAGCAGCAGCCACAGGGCGCGTGAGCCGTTGCCGGAAGTCAGGTTGCACCAGGTGTACGCCTCCGGGACGGGTCCGTCCCGGAACCGCTCGGGCTGCTTCTCGGCCTCGCGGTCGGCCGTGCGCCGGTACATGGCGGCGGTCTCGTCGCCGGTCATGCGTACCGTCCTGGGGTCGTCCAGCATCTCCGCCGGAGTGGTTCCGCCGACGCCGTGGACCAGGAGTTCGAGTGCGGCGCCGGGGCTCGTGTGCGCCGGTTCCGGGGTGGCGGGGTGCACGTCGTTGGCTCGCTCTCTGCGGGAGGCGGGGGTACGGGGTGCGGGGGTACGGGTGCGTACGGACCGGACCGGACCGGACCGAATCAGGACCAGGACCAGGACCAGGACCAGGATCGGTGACGGGGACACGCGTCCGCAGGGCTCTCACGGAATCTCCCCCTGGTCCGCCGCCCTACGCACCGTGGCAGGATGATGACCCCTGCCAGCGGCGTTGACGACGGGAAGGACCGGCCCCTGCGGTGAGCGACAACCAGAACCTCCTCGCGGAGCAGCGGCGCGCGTTGATCCTGGACGAGGTGAGGCGGCGCGGCGGCGTGCGGGTCAACGAGCTCACCCGACGGCTCAACGTCTCGGACATGACGGTCCGCCGGGACCTGGACGCGCTGGCGCGTCAGGGCGTCGTCGAGAAGGTGCACGGCGGCGCGGTACCGGTGGCCGAGGCGAGCACGCACGAGCCGGGTTTCGAGGCCAAGTCGGCGCTGGAGCCGGGCGCCAAGGAGGCCATCGCCAGGGCCGCGGCCGCGATGGCGGCGCCGGGCAGCGCGATCGCCCTGTCCGGCGGCACGACGACGTACGCGCTGGCGCAGCGGCTGCTGGACGTGCCGGACCTGACCGTGGTGACCAACTCGGTGCGGGTGGCCGATGTCTTCCACGCCGGGCAGCGCGCCGGGGCGGGGGGCGCGCCCGTGCCGGGTGCGGCGACGGTGGTGCTGACCGGTGGGGTGCGCACGCCGTCGGACTCGCTGGTGGGGCCGGTCGCCGACCAGGCCATCCGCTCGCTCCACTTCGACGTGTTGTTCCTGGGTGTCCACGGGATCTCCGTGGAGGCCGGGCTGTCCACGCCGAACCTGGCGGAGGCGGAGACCAACCGGCGCCTGGTGTGCTCGGCGCGGCGGGTCGTGGTGGTCGCGGACCACACCAAGTGGGGCACGGTCGGGCTGAGTTCGTTCGCCCGCCTGGACGAGGTCGACACCCTGGTGACGGACGCGGGACTGTCCGCCGGGGTACGGGCGGAGATGGCGGAGCACCTGCCGGGGCTGCTGGTCGCGGGCGAGCAGTCCACCGACTGACGGCTGCGCGGCGGTCAGCGGAGCCGGGCACGCCCCGGGTCGGCGGCGCCCCCGCCCCACCGGTCCTCCCGGCACCGCCCGCGCGCCGCCTCGCCGGGGCGTGCCCCGGCACGCGGGCGGTGCCGCGACACAGCGGACGCCGTCCCACCGCCTCGCCGCGCGTGCCGGGTGGCCCGGTCGGCGCGGAGGCGGTCGTACGATCGCGGCGTGGCCTTCTTCCGCATCGATCGCGACGCCCCCCTGACCGTGGAGGAGGCGTGGCACCGGGTGACCGACTGGCCGGCGCACGGGGCGGGGGTGCCGCTGACCCGGGTCAGGGTGGTGACGGCCGGGCCGACACGGGTCGGCAGTCGCTTCACGGCCCGTACCGGGCTGGGCCGACTGGGCTTCGACGATCCCATGGAGGTCGTCCGCTGGGAGCCGCCGGCCCCAGGGGAGGGGCCCGGCAGGGCGGCCGGGTTGTGCCGGATGGAGAAACGCGGCCGGATGATCATCGGCTGGGCCGAGATCACCGTCCGCGAGACGCCGGCCGGGACCCGGGTGGGCTGGACCGAGGAGCTGCGGGTGCGGGGACTCCCCCGGTTCTGTGACGGACTGCTGGCCCGTGCCGGACGGTCGGTCTTCGGCCACACGCTGGCCGGGCTGCTGGCGGGCGGGCCGTCCCGGGGGGCGGACGGCTGACGGTACGCCAGCTAGGGTGTGGGACCCCTGCCCCGCCGCTCAGGAGGTACGGTCCCATGGCTCATCGGCTCCGCCCGGTACGACCCGACTTCGTGGGGACCGCGCCGGTGCGTCTGGTCTTCGCCACGCGGCTGGCCGCGCCCCCGCCGGCGGTGTACCGGGCCCTCGCCGAGCGGGTGGCCGAAACGCCCGTGTGGTGCCGGGCGGTGGCCTCCGCCCGGCCCCTCGCAGGCGGGGCGGGACGCGAGATACGGCTGCGCGGCGGTGTGGTGTTCCAGGGGAGGATCCTGGTCGCGGACGTCGACGAGCGTCACCTGTACCGGGTGGAGGAGACCAACGCCCCCGGTGTACGCGCGCTGCTGGAGGAGTGGCGGCTCGGTCCGGACGGTTCCGGCACCCGGGTGCGGTGGACCCTGGCGGCGGACGGCACGGCGCCGTTCCGGCTGACGATGCGGCTGGCCCGGGGCCGGGTCGGCCGTGCGTTCCGGGACGCTATGCGCGGCCTCGACGGCTGGGCGGCCTCGTCCCCGACCCCCTAGGGCGGCCGGACCCGGTGGACCGCCCCGCGCGGCTCACTCCGGCCAGGCGCCGCCGGCCAGGAAGCTGTCGATGGCCGCGCGGTAGGGGGCGATGTCCAGTTCCTGGGCGGCCAGCCAGGCGTCGGAGTAGTACTTGTCGAGGTAACGCTCCCCGGGGTCACAGATCAGGGTGACGACGCTTCCGGTGCGGCCGGCCGCCACCATCTCGGCGACGATCTTCAGCGCGCTCCACAGCCCGGTCCCGGTGGACGCGCCCGCCTTGCGGCCGATGGCGTTCTCCAGGGCCCGTACGGCGGCGATGCTCGCCGCGTCGGGCACCTTCATCATCCGGTCGACGGCGCCGGGCACGAAGCTGGGTTCCATCCGGGGCCGGCCGATGCCCTCGATGCGGGAGCCGCAGTCGCAGGCCACGTGCGGGTCGCCGGTGGTCCAGCCCTCGAAGAAGCAGGAGTTCTCGGGGTCGGGGACGCACAGACGGGTGTCGTACTGCATGTAGCGGATGTAGCGGGCGATGGTGGCCGATGTGCCGCCGGTGCCCGCGGTGGCGACGATCCACGCGGGCTCGGGGTACCGCTCCAGCCGCAGTTGCTGGTAGACGGACTCGGCGATGTTGTTGTTGCCGCGCCAGTCGGTGGCGCGCTCGGCGTAGGTGAACTGGTCCATGTAGTGGCCGCCGGTCTGCCCGGCGAGGGCGGCGGCCTCCTCGTACATGGTGCGCGAGTCGTCCACGAAGTGGCAGCGGCCGCCCTGGAATTCGATGAGGCGGATCTTCTCGGGGCTGGTGGTGCGCGGCATCACCGCGATGAAGGGCACGCCGATGAGCCCGGCGAAGTAGGCCTCGGAAACCGCCGTCGAGCCACTGGACGCCTCGATGACCGGCTTGCCGGGCCGGATCCAGCCGTTGCACAGGCCGTAGAGGAAGAGCGAACGGGCCAGGCGGTGCTTCAGGCTGCCGGTGGGGTGGGTGGACTCGTCCTTGAGGTACAGGTCGATGCCCCACCGCTCGGGCAGCGGGAAGCGCAGCAGGTGCGTGTCGGCCGACCGGTTGGCGTCCGCCTGCACCTTGCGCACCGCGTCTTTGAGCCACGCCCGGTACTCGGGGTCGCTCCGGTCCACGTCGAGGGTCGGCGCGGGCTCGCCCGTCCCGGTTCTCCCAGCCTGCCCGATGGTGCTCACGCGCTCCGCTCCTTGCCTCGTCCCTCGCTGCCCCCACCTTGAACATACCCCCCTCACCTGCACAAACGATGCCTTTGATGGCCCATAGGACGGCCTTGCAGGACTCCGCTCCCACGCGCACTGGTGCATGCGCGGCGACTTGTGCAGACTGACCAGCAGAAGCCGGTGCGAAAGGGGCGGGAAGAGTCATGGCCGAGCCTGATTTCAGCGCCACGGGCGTACGGATCGAACGGTGGCCGCGCTCGCTGACCACAGCGGGCGAGGTGCTCATCAAGGACGGCAGGCTGGCGCTGCTCACCAGCTACGGGCGGGTGATCGACGCCGCCCCGGTCCGGGCCGTCAGGGCGGGCAGGCCATGGTTCGCGGGCCGGGACGGCGCCACCGTGGCCACACTCAACGGCACGCGGTACCGGCTCACCATGGGCCAGCGCAGCCGCCGGCCGGACGGCACGGCGGCGACGGCCCTGGCCGGCCGTTTCCTGGACACCGTGCGCAGGGCGGGCGGCGGCCGGTCCTGAGGACGGCGCCCCACGGGACCCGGCGGTACGGGACGGGCACCCGGCCGGCGCCCGTCAACACGCGCTCGCCGCACGTCCGTACGCGGAGCGCGGGCCCGCCGGCCACGGGGGACGGTGGACGGTGGCGCGCAGGAGGCGGCGGGCCGATGTGCCGGGCGCCCACCGGCCGGTAGGCCGCCCCGGTCCGGGTGGGCCGGGCCCGGCGGGCGGCTCGCGGGGCCGGTGGTGGCCCGTCGCCGCGAGTTGCGCGGCGGTCACCCGTGAGCCACGCTTGACTGACATCACTACTCAGGGTGTACCGGCGGTGACGCTGTGATCCAGCCCGCCGGATCAAGAGCCAGCCAACTACTGGATCCGATCTCCGTCTTCTTCCGGACCTCATTTCGGGGAGTCGCAGCCGTGATCAGCCAGGCAAGCAGGCAGTGCACGGTAGAGCTCCAAGCCCTGCCGTCGCGGATCGGTCAGGTCCGCAGAATCGTTTCAGCGCAACTGCGCTACTGGAATCTCGATTGTCTGATCGAGAAAGCCGCGCTCGGTGTCACCGAGTTGCTGACCAATGTCCACCGGCACGCGGAGCCGGACAAGGTGTGCACCGTGGAACTCGAGCTGCTGCTCGACCGGCTGACGGTCTCGGTCCATGACCACGACCCCCGCCTTCCGATGGCCAACCTCTCCGATCCGCTCGCCACGTCCGGCCGCGGCCTCGCCCTGATAGAGGCCGTCAGTGAGAGCTGGGGCGCCCGGCCGCAGGGCGATTCCGGGAAGGTGGTGTGGTTCACCCTTCCGGCGCCCGCGGCCACGCCCACGCCACTGCCCTCGCTCCCCGTGTACGGGGCGGCCACCAGCGGTCCGTTCACCGACCCGGTGCCCTTCGAGGACCCCGTGGACACCGCCTTGCGAGAACACGCCACCGCCGCCCGGTCGCCCGTCGCGGGCTGACCGGGCGGGCCCCTCCCCAGGCCGTCCCCCGGGGCGGCGTCCGGGGCGGCGTCCGGGGGCAGCGGCACGCCGGGCCCGGTCCGCCACCTCATCGGCACCCCCGCCACCGGCACCGCCCTGCCGGCCCGCGGACGGAGCGGGGCGGGGAGCCCTCGCCGACGGAGGCGGACGCGGTCACCGGGGGCGCGGAGGCGCGGTCCGGCCCACGAGCAGCACGCCGCCCGTCGCCTCTTGTACCTACTGGTATGTACAGTGTCCTCATGAGCACCTCGGAGCGTCTGATCGAGGCCACGCGCGACCTGCTGTGGGAGCGCGGCTACGTGGGCACCAGCCCCCGGGCCATCCAGCAGCGGGCCGGTGCCGGCCAGGGCAGCATGTACCACCACTTCTCCGGGAAGCCCGATCTGGCGCTCGCCGCGATCCAGCGCACCGCCGCCGAGCTGCGCGCCACGGCCGAAGCGGTACTGGGCGGCGAGGGACCGGCGTACCGGCGCGTGGAGGCGTATCTGCTGCGGGAGCGCGACGTCCTGCGCGGTTGCCCGGTCGGGCGGCTGACGATGGATCCGGACGTGATCGCCGACGACGTGCTGCGCGCCCCGGTCGACGAGACGTTCGACTGGCTGCGCGGTCGGCTCGCCCGGATCCTCCAGGAAGGCGTGGACGCCGGGGAGTTCGCCCCGGCGCTCGATCCGCCGGGGACGGCGGCGGCCATCGTCGCCACCGTGCAGGGCGGTTATGTGCTGGCCCGCGCCTCGGGGTCGACCGCCGCCTTCGAATCCGCCGTCGCGGGGCTGCTCGCCCTGCTCTCCTGCCGTACCGCGTAAGGGAGTTCCCCCGTATGTCCAGCACCCCCGCCCCGGCGGACACCCGGCCCGGGAGCGCGCCGATGCACGCCATGCAGTACGAGATCACCCTGCCCGCCGACTACGACATGGGCATCATCCGCCACCGGGTCGCGGCCCGGGGTCATCTGCTCGACGACTTCTCCGGCCTGGGCCTCAAGGCCTACCTGGTCCGGGACCGCGCCGACGGCTCGGTGGTCAACCAGTACGCGCCGTTCTACCTCTGGGCCGCGCCGGAGGCCATGAACCGCTTCCTCCTGGGGCCCGGCTTCCAGGGGGTCGTGGACGACTTCGGCCGCCCCGAGGTGCAGCACTGGAGCGGTGTGGCGTACCAGGAGGGGCCGGCGAGCGCGAGCCCGCCGCGCGCCGCCACCCGTCACCGGATGCGGGCCGGGGCGGGCGAGAAGCCCGCCGACGCGGTGGAGCGGGCTCTCGCCGCGCACCGGCGGCTGGCCCGGACCGACGGGGTGGTGGCCACGGCCGTGGCGGTCGATCCGCGGCACTGGGAGACGCTGTCGTTCGCGCTCTGGGCGCAGGACGCGGCGGACGCACCGGACGCGGCCGGGGAGGTGTTCCGGGTGCTGCGGCTGTCGGCGCCGGAGCGTTCGCGGCTCGGCGGGGAGCACCGGTGACGGGCCCGGAGCCGGCCATCCGTACGGTCCTCGGCGACATACCGGGCGACGAGCTGGGCATCTGCGACGCGCACGACCACCTCTTCCTGCGCAGTCCCCTGCTGGCGGGGCAGGAGCTGGACGACCCCGAGGACGCGGCACGGCGGTTGCGGGCCTTCCGGGACCTGGGCGGCGGCACCGTCGTGCAGTGGACCCCGCACGGCATGGGGCGCCGGGCCGAGGACCTGGTGGCGCTGTCCCGCGCGACCGGCGTCCGGCTGGTGGCCGCGACCGGGCTGCACCAGGCGCGCCACTACGCCGCCGGGACGCTGGACGGCCTCCCGGAGGACCTGGCCGGCCTGTTCACGACCGAGCTGACCGAGAGCATCGCGGGTACCGGGATCCGGGCCGGGCTGATCAAGGTGGCGGGCGACTTCCACGGGCTGGACGCCCACGCACGCCGGACCCTGTCCGCGGCGGCCCGGGCCCACCACCGCACGGGCGCCCCGGTCGCCGTGCACCTGGAGCAGGGTACCGCGGCCCTGGAGGTGCTGGACCTGCTGTGCGGTGAGGAGGGCATGGCCCCCGGCCGGGTGGTCCTCGGGCACCTGGGCCGCTTCCCCGACCACGTGACGCACCGGGAGGCGGCGCGGGCGGGCGCGTACCTGGCGTTCGACGGGCCGTCACGCGCCCACCACGCCACCGACTGGCGGCTGCCCGGGGAACTGGCCGAGCTGGCCGGCGCGGGCTTCGCCGACCGGCTCCTGCTGGGCGGCGACACGACGGTGCCCGGCACGCCCGGAATGCCGTTCCTGCTGGGCGGTCTGCGCGCCCGGCTGGAACTCACCCTGGGGGCCGGCCTGGTGGAGCGGATCCTGACGGCCAACCCGGCACGGGCGTTCGCCACGGTGTGGACGGACCCGGACTGAGCCCGGCCGCCGGACCCGGCGACCGGCCGGGCAGGACCCCGGACCCGGCGAGCGGCCGGGCGGAACGTCCAACGGCCGCCGGGCCAGGCCCCTCGGGACGTCAGGCCACCGGGGCCAGGGTCAGGTAGGTGATCCCGAGAACGCCCCGGTAGCCGTCGAGCCAGCGGGCGCGCTGCCGGTCGAGGCGGTCGCGGGTCTCGGCGGCCAGCGGGTGGGCGGGGTGGGTGGCGAGCCAGCTCTCGGCGGCCTCGCGGTAACCGGACTCGAACTCCTCCCACTCGTCCTCGTCCGCCGTCTCGACCCTCAAGGGGCGGAAGCCCGCGTCGACGGCCCGGTCCACGAGCCCGCCCAGCGGGAGGTGGTCGCCGGTGTGCGCGCCGGGCCACATCGCGGCCAGTTCCCCGGTGGTGGGCGGGCGCTGCCAGAATCCCTCACCGAGCAGCACCCGGCCGCCCGGTGCCACCAGCCGCCGCAGTTCCCTCAGGACGGAGGAGACGTCGTACGGCCGGTCGGGGGCGCACAGGGCCTGCCCGGCGCCCAGGCAGATCACCACGTCGGCAGGGCCGCGGCGGGTGCCCAGCGCGGATTCCCGGACGAACGCGGCGCGGCCGGTCAGCCCGCGCTCCTCGGCGAGACCACGGCCGCGGGCCAGGTCCTCGGCCTCGATGTCGATGCCGGTGCCGGTCGCCTCCGGGGCGGCTTCGAGCAGCCGCAGCATGAACTCGCCCCAGCCGCAGCCGATGTCGAGGACCGTGGCGGGACGGGTGGCGGCGAGCCGCGCCACCAGCCGGGTGGCCCGGGCCTCGGACAGCGGGCCGTGGAAGGTGAGGCCGGTGGGGCGGGCCGGTGGATCGGTTCGGGTCATGGGGCGGGACGCTAGTTGGCCGGGCGCAGTGTGGCGAACGCTTTTCAGGCGGCCGGCCGGCCGAGTGCCGCGAGCGGGTCGTCCAGCACCGGCTGCCACGCCAACTCGGCCGCTCCGGCCAGGCTGTTGTGGTCCAGGGTGCAGCCGAGGATCGGCACGCCGCCACTGCGGCCCCACAGGCTGCGGTCGGCGACCACCGCGCGCAGCCGTTCCGGGGCGGCGGCGAGGAGCTCGCGGTGCAGGCCGCCGAGGATGATCCGGTCCGGGTTGAGGATGTTGACCAGCCCGGCCAGGCCCAGGCCCAGGCGGTCGACCAGTTCGTCGGTCGCCGCCCGTACGCCGGGGTCGTCGGCCCTGGTGCGGAGCAGGTCGCGGGCCTGCTGGAGCAGGGACACCTCGGGGCCGGGGTCACGGCCGGCGGCGGTGAGGAAGGCCAGCGGGTCGGCCTCGACGTCCAGGCAGCCCCGGCTGCCGCAATGGCAGGGGCGGCCCTCGGGGTTGACGGTGAGGTGGCCGACCTCTAGGGCCAGCCCCGCGCTGCCGCTGTGCAGACGGCCGTCGAGGACGAGGGCGCCGCCGACGCCCCGGTGCCCGGTGGCCACGCAGAGCAGGTGCTGGGCGCCCCGGCCGGCGCCGTGGCGGTGTTCGGCGAGGGCCGCGAGGTTCACGTCATTGCCCGTGAAGGCGGGGCCGTCGATGCCCGCGGCCCGCACCTGCTCGGCGAAGATGTCCCGGACGGGGGCCCCGGCGGGCCAGGCGACGTGCAGCGGGTTGAGCGCGGTGCCCTCGGGTTCGGCGACCGCGGACGGCACGGCGAGCCCGGCGCCGACGCAGCGGCGTCCGCTCTCGCGCAGCAGCCGGGCGCCCGCCTCCACCACGGCGCCCAGGACCTGGGCCGGGTCGGCCGATACGGTCACACAGCCGGGCGCGGTGGCCACCACGCGCCCGCCCAGGCCGACCAGGGCGGCGCGGAAGCCGTCCGCGTGGACCTGCGCGGCCAGGGCCACGGGGCCGTTCTCGTCGACGGTGAGCCGGTGCGAGGGGCGGCCCTGGGAACCGGCCGACGCCGCGGGGCGGGAGTCGACACGGATGAGGCCGAGCGCTTCCAGTTCGGCGGCGACGGCCCCGGCGGTGGCGCGGGTGACGCCGAGCTCGGCGGTGAGCACCGCGCGGGTGGGCGCACGGCCGGTGTGCACCAGCTCCAGCGCGGGGCCGAGTGCGCCGCGGCCTCTGTCCAGCCGTGTCCGGGTCGTCGTCGCCTTGCCGTTCATGGGGGCGAGTCTCCCATGATCCAGCGGGCCGGGAGGCGGTCCGGGGGCTCTGGTCCGGTTTCGTCCGGTCCTGGGCGGGTACCGCGGGCTGCGTGCGCGGACACGGCCGCCGCGTGAGCCGTGACCGACGGGGTGACGGGCCGGTGGGGCCGAAGGCGCGGGAGGTTGGTCCATGGGAGGCTCCGGCCACCGGGCGACGGTACGGGCCCTGCTCGACCGGCACGGGCGTACGTACGCCGAGGAGGCCGCGATCCGTCTCGGGGACACCCCGCAGCCGCTGTACCAGTTGCTGGTGCTGGCCCATCTGCTGAGCGCGCGGATCCGCGCCGCCACGGCGGTCGCGGCGGCGCGCGCCCTGTTCGACGCCGGGTTGCGGGACGCGCGGCGCATGCGGGACGCCACTTGGCGGCAGCGGGTGGCCGCGCTGGGTGAAGGCGGCTACCGCCGGTACGACGAGCGGACCGCGACCCAGCTCGGCAAGGCCGCGGAGCTGGTACTGGACCGGTACGGCGGGGATCTGCGCCGGCTGCGCGAGAAGGCGGGCGGGGACCCGGACGCGGTGGGCGCGCTGCTCCAGGAGGTGCCGGGGATCGGCCCGGCGGGCGCGGCCATCTTCCTGCGCGAGGTACAGGGAGTGTGGCCGGACTGCGCGCCGTACCTGGACGGCAAGGCACTCGACGGCGCGGAGCGGCTGGGGCTGCCCGCCGACCCCGGCGAGCTGGCCGCGCTGGTCGGGCGGGCGGAACTGCCGGCGCTGGCCGCCGCGCTGGTGCGGGCCGCGCTCGACCGGTCCGTGGCCGACTCCGTGCCGGGGGTCGACGGCGTGGCCGCCGACACCGGCGGCCGGGACAGCCGCCGCTGAGGGACAGGCCCGTGGCTCCTGGCCCTCCGCTCCGGCCGGCCCGCGCCGGCCCCCGGCTCCTGGCCGGTCCGTCCGGTCCGGGCAGGCCGGCCCAGGCCCTCCACCCCGGTTCCCGGCGGTCACCGGCTGGCCGGTGGGCGGTCGTCGGACCGGCCCGTCCCCTCGCGGGGCCACGTCCGCGGCGACCGTCGCCGGGCCGGGCCACCGGGACCGGCCTGGTTGAAGCGTGCCCGCGCGGCCCCTATGCTGACTTTGTGCCGCTACTAAACAAACTAGGGACGGCCTCCCCGGTGGGCTCCGGCCCGGTGAGCGCCGCCCGCTCCCTGTCCCGCCTCCGTACCGCGCTGACCGTGTTCTTCGCCCTGGACGGCTTCCTGTTCGCCGGCTGGGTGGTCCGCATCCCCGCGATCAAGCAGCAGACCGGAGCCTCCGCGAGCGACCTGGGCCTCGCCCTGCTGGGTGTCTCGGCGGGTGCCGTCGTCACGATGACGCTCACCGGCCGCCTGTGCCGCCGGTTCGGCAGCCGCCCGGTGACGGTCGCCGCGGGGGTGCTGCTGGCGCTGAGCATCGCGCTGCCGCCGCTGACCCGTTCGGCGCTCGCGCTGGGCCTGGTCCTGCTGGTCTTCGGCACCGCGTACGGCGGCATCAACGTGGCGATGAACAGCGCCGCCGTCGACCTGGTCGCGGCCCTGCGCCGCCCCGCGATGCCCGGCTTCCACGCCGCGTTCAGCCTCGGCGGGATGATCGGCGCGGGCCTGGGCGGCCTGGTCGCCGGACACCTCTCCCCCACTTGGCACCTGCTCGGCCTCACGGCCGTGGGACTGCTGCTGACGGCTGCCGCCGGTCCCGTGCTGCTGCGCCACCCGGTACCCCCGCCGCCGGAGTCCGCGCCCCGCGAGAAGCCGCCCGCCGGCCGTATGGACGGCCGCTCCCGCCGGCTCGTCACCGTCTTCGGCGCGATCGCGCTGTGCACGGCGTACGGCGAGGGAGCGCTGGCCGACTGGGGCGCGCTCCATCTCGAAACCGACCTGCACGCCCGCCCCGGCGTCGCGGCGGCCGGGTACGCGCTGTTCGCGCTGACCATGACCGTCGGACGACTGTCCGGTACGGCGCTGCTGGAACGGCTCGGTCAGACGCGGACGCTGGTGGCGGGCGGCGCGACCGCCGCCGTGGGCATGCTGCTCGGCGCGCTCGCGCCGACCGTGTGGCTCGCGCTGCTCGGCTTCGCGGTGACCGGCCTGGGGCTGGCCAACATCTTCCCCGTCGCGGTGGCCAGGGCGGGCGCGCTGGCCGGCCCGGCCGGCGTGGCGGCCGCGTCGACGCTGGGCTACGGGGGCATGCTGCTGGGCCCGCCCTCGATCGGCTTCCTGGCCGACTGGTTCTCGTTGCCGGTGGCGCTGACGACGGTGGCGGGACTGGCCGGAGGCGCGGCGCTGATCGGATACGCCGTACGTGACGCCCCGGCGGCGGCCGGCCGGACGGGCGCGCTCCCCGCCGGGCGGGACCGGGGCCGTTGACCGGCACGCCACCCGGGGCCCGGCCCGGCGGGCCGCGCGCCCGGCCCGGCGGTGGCGCCCTTCCGCTGGCTAGTCTGTTCCCACCACCCTGCCGGACCGCCCGGCGGCCTCCCCGGGCGGCGGCAACGGCCCGGCGGAACCCGCCGGACGGGCGGCCGGGGCGCGTCGGGTGGGAACCGCCGTCAGGCACGGCCCTGTTGCGCGACGGGGGCATCGACCGAGAGCGTAGAGCCGCCGTTGTGGCGGCACCGGAAAGGGAGTGGCAGTGCCCGAGGAAACCGATGTGCGTGAACTGGTCCGCCGTGGTGCGACATTCATGGAAGTGATGGACCATTTCCTCCACCGGGGCCCGCACCGGCCGACACCTCTGCGACTGGTGATGGCCTTCCAGGTCGAGCTCGGCATCTCCTTCGTCGAGACGCGGAAGATGCTGCGGTTCTTCGATGCCGAGTTGCAGCCGGTCGCCGACGTCGACCTCATCAACGAACGGGGGCGCGTCCTGCTGGGCCTGGCGAGAACCGCCTGAGCGGCCTGGCGGGCCGCGGCCGGCCGGGCGCGGCGCCCCGGGTTGCGCGGTGGGAGCCGGGCGGGCGTCCTTGCCCGCCCGGCCCCGCGCTTGTGACACTGGCCCCATGGGGACTCGGGGGCAGGCACAGCGGGACGCGATCACCGTCGAGATCGGCTACGCGCTGGTCACGGCGGCTTTTCTGGCGGCGGGGGTGTTCTGCCTGATCGGGGCGCCGGTGCTGCTGCTCGGCGTGGGAGGCGCCGCCGGGCGGGCACTGCTCGTCGCGGCGGGCGTGGCCGGCTGTCTGGCTTTCGTGGCCCGTGTGGTCGAGGTGCTGTGGGGCTTCTCCGGTACGCCGGGGCCGGTGACCGGCTCGGACCGCGCCGCGTCCGGGCCCCCCGCAGCCGCGACCGGCCGGGCGGGGTCCACCGGACCCGAGGCGCAGCCGGGCGGGACCGCGTGCCGGTGACACTCGGCGATCACCCGGCACCCCGGGCCCCGGGGCGCGGGTGGGCGGCGCTCGCGGGGGCGCCGGTGCGGGCCGTCACCCGCGGCGGTCCAGGGCGTCCAGGGCGCGGCGGGCCATCGGGTGCGTACGGACGAGGCCGGCCAGGCTGGTCGCGCCCCGTGTGATGTCCGCGAACGCGCGCCAGGCCGGGCCGAACCCGGTCAGCGCCGTGTGCAGCAGGCCGGGACGGCTCTGGAACAGCGTCAGCATCCGCCGGCCGACCGCCATCTCGGCGCCCAGCCCGGCCTTGATGGCGAAGGCGTAGTTCAGGGCCTGGCGGCGGGCGTCCACGGCGTCGTGCGCCTCGGCGATCCGCACCGCCCACTCCCCCGCCAGCCGTCCGGACCGCAGCGCGTAGGAGATGCCCTCACGGGTCCAGGGCTCCAGCAGCCCGGCGGCGTCCCCGCAGACCAGTACCCGGCCCCGGGAGAGCGGCGAGTCGTCGCTGCGGCACCGGGTGAGGTGGCCGGACGAGATGGCCGGCTCGAACCCGGCCAGGCCCTGCCGGGCGATGAAGTCCTCCAGGTAGCGCTTGGTCGCGGCGCCGTCGCCGCGCGCGGAGATCACGCCCACGGTCAGCGTGTCGCCCTTGGGGAAGACCCACCCGTAGCTGCCGGGCAGTGGCCCCCAGTCGATGAGCACCCGCCCGGCCCAGTCCTCGGCCACCGTCGCCGGGACCGGGATCTCGGCCTCCAGCCCCAGGTCGACCTGGTCGAGCTCGACACCGACGTGGGCCCCTATCCGGCCGGCGCTGCCGTCCGCGCCGACGACCGCCCGCGCGAGCACCGTCTCGCCGTCGGCCAGGACGACCGCGACGGTACGCCGGTCGGGCACGGCCGAGCCGTGCTGTTCGACCCGGGAGACCGTCACGCCGGTACGCAGTTCGGCGCCCGCCTTCTGGGCGTGCTCGACCAGTCCGGCGTCGAACTCCGACCGGTCGACCAGGCCGAAGAGCATCCGCCGCGAGCGGCGGGTACGGGTGAACCGGCCGTTGAGCGAGAAGGTGACGGCGTGCACCCGGTCGCGCAGCGGCAGTTCGAAGCCGGGGGGCAGGGTGTCGCGCGAGGGGCCGATGATGCCGCCGCCGCAGGTCTTGTACCGGGGCAGCTCCGCCTTCTCCAGGAGCAGCACCCGGCGGCCCGCGACGGCCGCCGCATGGGCCGCGGACGCTCCGGCCGGCCCCGCGCCGACCACCACGACATCCCACACCGGCGCGGAGTACTCGTTCCCGGCGTCTGCGTTCTCGCTGCTCACGATGTGCTTCTGCTCCTGATCCCGACCCTGGTCATGCTCCTCACCGCATCCTACGGCGCGGGCCGCCTCGACCCGCTGTGGGAGGATCGGACGCGCGTTCGCCGTGCCACGGCACGCGGCGCCCGTACCGACGTCCGCACCCACCAGGAGCGTGCCATGACCGCCACCGCCGACCAGCCGATCGCCCGCACCGTCGCGTCCCTGCTGCCCCGCGCCAAGGACGAGCTCGCGGAACTGGTGGCGTTCCGGTCGGTGGCGGATCCCGAGCAGTTCCCGCCGAGCGAGTGCCGGGCCGCGGCGGCCTGGGTGGCGGACGCGCTGCGCGCCGAGGACTTCCAGGACGTGGCCGTGCTGGACACGCCGGACGGTTCGCAGTCCGTCTACGGCTTCCTGCCCGGCCCGCAGGGCTCGCCGACCGTCCTGCTGTACGCCCACTACGACGTCCAGCCGCCGCTGGACCTGGCCGGCTGGGACACCCCTCCCTTCGAGCTGACCGAGCGGGAGGACGGGCGCTGGTACGGGCGCGGGGCCGCCGACTGCAAGGGCGGGTTCATCATGCACCTGCTGGCGCTGCGCGCCCTGAAGGCGAACGGCGGGGTGCCCGTGGGCGTCAAGGTGATCGTGGAGGGCTCGGAGGAGCAGGGCACCGGCGGGCTGGAGCGGTACGCGGAGGCGCACCCCGGCCTGCTGGCGGCGGACGCCATCGTGATCGGTGACGCGGGGAACTTCCGGGTGGGGCTGCCCACCGTCACCGCGTCGCTGCGCGGGATGACAATGCTGCGCGTCCAGGTGGACACGCTGGCGGGAAACCTGCACTCGGGGCTGTTCGGCGGGGCCGCGCCCGACGCGCTGGCGGCGCTCATCCGCGTACTGGACTCGCTGCGCGCCGAGGACGGTTCGACGACCGTGGACGGGCTGGAGGCGGAGGGCCGCTGGCAGGGGCTGGGGTACCCGGAGGAGGACTTCCGCCGGGACGCCGAGGTCCTCGACGGGGTGGAGCTGATCGGCGGCGGCACGGTCTCCGACCGGCTCTGGGCGCGCCCGGCCGTCACCGTGATCGGCATCGACTGCCCGCCGGTGGTGGGCGCCACTCCGTCCGTGCAGGCCACCGCCCGCGCCCAGATCAGCCTGCGGGTGCCCCCGGGGCAGGACGCGGCCGAGGCGACCAAGCTGCTGACGGCGCATCTGGAGGCCCACACGCCGTGGGGCGCGCGGGTGTCGGTGGAGCAGGTGGGACAGGGTCAGCCGTTCCTGGCGGACGTCACGAGCCCGGCGTACACCTCGATGGCCGAGGCGATGCGGGTCGCCTACCCGGGCCAGGAGATGCAGGCGGCCGGCATGGGGGGCTCGATCCCGCTCTGCAACACCCTTTCCGCGCTCTACCCGGACACCGAGATCCTGCTGATCGGGCTGAGCGAGCCGGAGGCGCGGATCCACGCGGTGAACGAGAGCGTGTCGCCGCGCGAGCTGGAGCGGATGTCGGTGGCCGAGGCGCACTTCCTGCTGAACTACGCGCGGTCCAAGCGGGGTTGAGCCGGCAGCCGAGTTCACCCCTCGGCACGGTGGGCCACGGCGGGCGGGCGCGGGAGCGTACGTTCGCGCTCCCGTGGACTCGGCTCGGGGCGGCGCTGGGTTCCGGACGCCGGTGACCGCCCACCGGCGGCGGGCGGCCCGGGCGGCCGGGGCCGCCGCCCGCCGGGGGCTCCGGCGGGCCCACCGGCACCGGCCGCGCGGATCGGGTGGTGGCGGGTGGTTCCGGGCCGGCGGCGTGGGAGCGCGGCCGGGTGGGCCGGCGGCGCTCCCGGTGGTGCGGCCGTGCTCCGGTGGGCCCGGGCATCCGCCGTGGCGGCGATGCCGCCGTGCCCGCGGTACCGCCCGGTGCGCGTCAGCCGACCGGGACGCCGGCCTCCAGGTTGAGGACGGTGCCGCGTTCACGGGCGCGCAGGGCCCAGCGGAGCCGTTCGTAGCGGACCGGGGGCAGCATGCCGGAGGCCTCCTCCTCGGTGACGAATCGCCAGCCGCGCAGTTCCGGGCCGGGCAGCAGGACCCGCCCGGCCTGCGCGCCGGTGAGCCGGCCGCCGTCGAAGAGCAGCCGCAGGCCGCCGTAGCCCGGCGGACGGGGCGGTTCCCAGTCCACGAGCAGGAGCCTGGGGATCGCGGCCAGTTCGACGCCTATCTCCTCGGCCACCTCCCGCATCCCGGCGCGGGCCGGGGGCTCGCCCCGCTCGACCACTCCGCCGGGGAACTCCCAGCCGGGCTTGTAGGTGGGGTCGACCAGCAGTACCCGGTCCTGCTCGTCGAAGAGGAGCACGCCCGCGGCCAGTGTCTCGCCGGTCGGCTCCGGTGTCTGCACGATCCGGCACACCCCGGCCGTACCGCCACGCACCGCGTCGGCGATGGCCCGCGCGGTCCCGGCCGGGGTGAGGTGCCCGTTGTCCACGGCGTACGCGTCGGCGGCCAGCCAGCCGCCGAGCGCCGCGCGGTAGGGCTCGATGTGGTCGTACGCCCACTGACGGATCCGCTCGTCGGCCTCCCGGTCGTCCTCGTACTCCACGCGGTCCGCGATCCGTTGGCGCAGGATCGTTTCCTCGGGTGTCAGCACCATGTGCCGTACGGTGATGCGGCGGGCCGCGAGCCCGCCGAAGATCTCATCGCGGTACTCCTGTCTGAGCAGTGTCATCGGCACCACCAGCACTCCCCCCACCTCGGCCAGCAGAGCCGCCGCGGTGTCCACCACCAGGCGCCGCCAGCTCGGCAGGTCCTGGTAGTCGCTCACTTCGGCGAGCCGCTTCTGCGGCAGCAGGTGGCGCAGTCCGTGGCCGACCAGTTCGGGGTCGTACAAGGTGCTGTTCGGGATCAGCTCGATCAGTTCGCGTGCGGCGCTGGTCTTGCCCGCACCGAACGCACCGTTGACCCAGACGATCACGGTTCCCCCTCCTCCGTAGCCCCCAGTGGCTTGCCCGCAACACCCTGCCACGGAAACCCTCCCCCGGAGCCGGGTGGCCGACCGGGTATCCAACTGTGGCCGGGGCGTTGCACACCGGCCACGGCACCCCGCGCCGCTTCCGGTAGTACGAGATGCCTGCGTGAGCCGTGTCATGGCGGGCACACGCCTCGTTGGAACGGGCGATGAACAGGGGGTGCGGAAAATGTTGCGCACGGTGCTGGAAAAGTTCCCCGCGGGTGGCCCGTGGGGCAGTTGGCCGGCCGAGGAGTTCGCGCGGGCGTGCCGGGACGAGGGCACACCCGCCCAGGTGGTGATGGACCTGGAGTCCGACGCGTTCCTGGTGGTCGTGGCGGAGCCGGCGATGGCGGAGGCGGCCGTCCACTGACAACGCGCGCCCACCGGGTACGTCGCCCGGACCCCGCCCGCGCCGTCCGCCACGGGCGGGGACGCGGCGGGACCGGAGGCCGGGAACGCGGTCCGCGCGGCGACGGCGGGAGCGGGCGCCGCCGCGCGGTTGCGGCTCATCGTGCCCGGGCAGGGCGAGTTCCGCCCGGGGCGCCACGGTGCGGGGCGCCAGGTCCTCGACCGGCGCGGCCTCCGCGTGCCGGGCGAAGACGGTGTGCGCGTACCGGTGGCCGGTGCCGGCGGCGACGAACACCACCGGGCACCGGGGATCGAGGCCGCGTTCCCACCGGCGCTGACGCGGGCCGCGCCGGTGGACGGCCCCGCGAAGACCGCGCGCCGCCGCAGCGGGCCGATGCACGGTCTCACAGCGCAGGCACTTGAGCCGTCCGTCGGGACGTATCAGGTCCGGGCGGCCGATCCCCTCCGTTGCTGTGCCGGCCCATCCGGCGTCTCCGCGGTCGTGGTGAAGGTCGTGAAGGTCCGGGTGACCGGGATGCCTTCGGCCGCCAGGTGCCGTACACAGCGCCCCACCCGGTGCGCGAGCCCGGGGCGCACCGCGTCGAAGAGCAGTCCGGCCACCGCCCCGCTGTGCGCGATCTGCACGCCCACCGCTTCCGCGCGTCCCGCGACGTCCAGCAGGGCGCCGAACTCCGCGTGGCGCAGCACGCGCTGGCCGCGCCGGGCGCTCTCGGTGCTGACCTGGCCGAGCAGCACCGGGTCGGCCTCGGCGACCGCCCTGCGCAGCAGGGACCGCAGCCGTTCGTAGGCGTGCACGTCGTCGTCGCTGTGGGCGCGGACGGGCAGGGCGAGGGTGTCGACGGGCTCGCCGCCGCCCAGTGCGCAGCCCACGACGACGAGCGGGGGCAGCGCGTCGCCCAGGACCTCCAGGACGCGCCCTTCCCGCTGGGCGAACAGCAGCGGCCGGCCGTCGAGCATCAGCGGGTCGGAGGCGAGTTCGGCGCGCACCGCCAGGCGGGCGACCGTCTCCGGCGTCAGGCGCAGGCCGCAGGCGTCGGCGACCGCCCGTACGGCCGCGATGACATCACTGGTGGAGGAGCCCATCCCCAGCCCCACCGGAATGTCGCCGGTGAGCCGCAGCTCCCCGCCGCAGGCGGGCTCCCCGCGCTGTACGGCGCACTCCCGCGCGGCGAGAGCCGCGGCGCGGAGCGCCTTGGTGCGGTCGGCGGGCGTCACCGAGAGCTCCCCGGGCGGGGCGTCCGGGCGGCGGACGAACTCGGCGCGCGTGCCCGGGCCGCTCATCGGCAGGGTGACCAGTCCGGCGCGGTGCCGGCCCCGTTCGTCGAGGAAGACGCCCTGCAGGAGTTCGCCGTGGTGGCAGGAGGCGTACCCGGTGCCGACGCGGACGGCGCCGGCACCGGGTACGGCCGGGCGGGCCCCGGGCCGGTCGAGTTCGACGGTCCGCGCGGCGGGGAGGGCCGGCGGCAGCCGCACCAGCAGCGCGGCCCCGGCGGGGCCGCTTGTGGCCGCGCTGCCGGTGGCCGTGGCTGTGTCCGCGTCCGCCGGGACCGGGCCGGCGGTTGTGGTGCCGGTGTCCGCGGTGGTCGGGTTCCGGGTGACGGCGGTTCCGGTGCCGGTGGTGTCCATGAGAACCCCTTCCTCTTCTCGTACGGTGACGGCGGGGCGCTCGCCATGAGATCGCCGTCGCCCCGGGTGCTGTGCCCCGGTGGGGACCACCAGGCTGCCGAGACCGTCCCGGCCCACCTCGGCGTCCACCTGGAAGACCGCGGCGAGCCGGTCGGGGCTCCGGACCTCCTCGGGGTACCGGCGGCGACCGGGCGCCCCTGGTCCATGAGGAGCAGCCGGTCGCGGACCCGGGCGGCCGGCGACAGGTCGTGCGGGGCGACCGGCACGGTCCGGTCGGTGCCGGACGGCAGCCCCCCGGAGCTCCCACTGGTGTGTGACGCCGAGGTGGTTGGCCGGCTCGTCCAGCAGCGCACCTGGGCCGCCGGTCCGGCGCCCGCGCGTTGCGGGCGCGTTGGCGCTCCCCGCCCGGCAGGACCTTCCACGGCCGGGCCGCCGCCCGGTGAGCCCGGCCCGGTGAGCCCGGCCCGGGCCGGGGCCGCCGCGACGGCCCGGCCGGTGGCGTCCCCGACCGCGCCGGCGGCCCTGCCCGCTCCGAACGCCATGCCGTCCGGAGCCACCGAGTGCAGCCGGACCACCGCCGGCCCCACAACCGTCGCCACCGCGCGGACCGGCACCGCGTCCCAGCCCGCTGAGACGACCGAGCCGAGCAACCACTGGGTGATCGCGCGGATGATCTCGGCGTCCGCAGGGGCCACCAGCAGCAGGGGTCAGCGCGGTGCGGAACTGCGCCACCACCACAACCGTCGGCACGACCCGCACGGGCCCCGACCGCAGCACCACAGCACCACAGCACCACAGCACCGCAGCACCGCAGCACCGCAGCACCGCAGCACCGCAGCACCGCAGCACCGCAGCACCGCAGCGGGAGCGTGCAGCGGTCCGGAAGACAGCATCGCCCCGGTGCGCGCCCCGCCCGGCACCCCGTCCCGGACGGCCCGTCCCCGTACCGGCCACAGGCGGGCGCACCGGGACAGGCGGGGCCGGCCGGGCCGGTCAGCCGCCGATGCCCGCCGGCGCCTCCACCGGCCTGCCCGCGAGGGCGGCGGCCGCCGCGCCCAGCAGGCCCGCGTCCGTGCCGGTGAGGGCGGGGGCCACCGTCAGGCGGCGTACGAAGGAGAGCGTGGCGTAGTCGCGCAGGGCGCGGCGCAGCGGGACGAACAGCACGTCACCGGCGCCCGCCACTCCCCCGCCGATCACGGCGATGTCGATCTCGACCAGGGTGGCGGTGGCGGCGATCCCGGCCGCCAGCGCCCGGGCGGCGCGTTCGAAGGAGGCCGTGGCGACCCGGTCGCCGGCGCGCGCCGCGGCGGCCACCGCGGCGGCCGTGGTGTCGCCCCCTGGCCCCGGCGTCCAGCCGCCCTCCAGGGCGCGCCGGGCGATGTTGGGCCCGCTGGCGAGCCGTTCGACGCAGCCGCGTGACCCGCACGGGCACGGGTCGCCGTCCAGGTCCACGCTGATGTGACCGATGTGGCCGGCGTTGCCGGTCGGCCCGGTGTGCGGCCGGCCGCCCAGCACGAGGCCGCCGCCGACGCCGGTGGAGACCACCAGGCACAGCGCGTTGTCGTGGCCGCGGGCGGCGCCGAGCCAGTGTTCGGCGGCCGTCATGGCCACACCGTCCCCGACCAGTGCCACGGGCAGGCCGCCGCTCGCCCGGCGCACCCGTTCCACCAGGGGGTAGCCGCGCCAGCCGGGGATGTTGACCGGGCTGACCGTACCGGCCGCCGCGTCGACCGGGCCCGCGCTGCCGATGCCGACGGCCCCGGCCCCGGCCCACAGCGGTGAGGCGGTGAGCCGGGCGAGGACGGCCTCCACGGCGTCCATCACCGTCTCGCCGTCCTCCCCGGCCGGTGTGGGGCCCTGGGCCCGCAGCAAAATCCTCCCGCTGCCGTCCACCAGCGCGCCGGCGATCTTGGTGCCGCCGATGTCGAGCGCGGCGACGAGGTCGGAATGCATCGGTGTCGGATCCCCCGTGAGTGACTGCGGACCTGCGGATTCCAGATGGGCCCGGTCCAGTCTCCACGCCCCTGACAACGTTGTCCAGGCCCTATGCTCGACGCGGTACCCCCGCACGCCATCCCCCGCTCCGGACGAGGACAGGACAACGCACGTGGCCGAGACCGCCCGCCGCCCCGATCACCGCTACGGCAATCGGCCCACCATGAAGGACGTGGCCGCGCGGGCGGGGGTCGGGCTCAAGACCGTCTCCCGCGTGGTCAACGGCGAACCGGGCGTGACCCCGGACACCGAGCGCCGCGTCCAGGAGGCCATCGAGGCCCTGGGCTTCCGGCGCAACGACAGCGCCCGCGTACTGCGCAAGGGCCGCACCGCCTCCATCGGCCTGGTCCTGGAGGACCTGGCCGACCCGTTCTACGGCCCGCTCAGCCGCGCTGTCGAGGAGGTCGCCAGGGCACACGGCGCGCTCCTGATCAACGGCTCCAGCGCCGAGGACCCCGACCGCGAGCAGGAACTGGTCCTCGCCCTGTGCGCCCGCCGGGTGGACGGGCTCATCGTCATTCCCGCCGGCGCCGACCACCGCTACCTGGAACCGGAGATCGAGGCGGGCGTCGCCACGGTGTTCGTGGACCGGCCGGCCGGGCGGATCGAGGCGGACACGGTGCTCTCCGACAGTTTCGGCGGTGCCCGGGCGGGCGTCGCCCACCTGATCGCCCACGGCCACCGCAGGATCGGCTTCATCGGCGACCAGCCGCGCATCCACACCGCCGTGGAACGGTTGAACGGCTACCGCGCGGCGATGGAGGACGCGGGTCTCGCCGTGGAGGGCGCCTGGGTGTCGCTGGGCTCGACCGAGCCCGCGCGGGTGCGGCGGGCGGTGACCGGGATGCTCACCGGCGACCTGCCGGTGACCGCGATCTTCACCGGCAACAACCGGGTGACGGTGACGGTGGTGCGGGCCCTGGCGGCCCATGAACGGCCGGTGGCGCTGGTCGGTTTCGACGACATCGAGCTGGCCGACCTGCTGGGCATCACGGTCGTCGCGCAGGACGCCGCCGCGCTGGGCCGCACGGCGGCGCAGCGGCTCTTTGGCCGCCTGGAGGGCCAGGAGGGCGCCCCCACGCGGGTGGTGCTGGAGACGGCGCTCGTCCCGCGCGGCTCGGGTGAGATCCCGCCGTCCGCCTGACCGGCGTTCAGCAGGTGGGAAGGCCCGGCACCGGCCGGTCGTTGTCGCCGCCCCGGATGTAGACCACGCTGACGTAGACGCCGGTGTTGCCGCTGTCGTCGTCGGTCCTGGCCCACCAGACGTTGGTCCACTCGCCATGGGTCTCCCGGCGGCCCAGGTTCGCCTGGCAGTAGAAGTAGTTGGTGCCCGCGTTGAGCACTCCGGCCTCGGCGCCGTCGGCCCGGTGGGACTTCGCGGTGCGCCAGACCTGGCAGTCGTGCTTGCCGCCGCCGGTGGAGTGGCACGCGGGTGCCGGGGCCGGTTCGCCGGCGCCACCGGTCGCCGCCGAGCCGCCGGACGTGGCCGTTCCGCCGGGCTCGGTGCCGCCGGGCTCGGTGCCCCCGGGGGCCGCCTTCCTGCCGCCGGCACCGGTGCCGGACGGGGAGGGCTTCCCGGCTGCGGCCGTGGACCTTCCCGCGGCCGGTTCGGCGGGGGTCGCGTCCGGCGCCGCGGCGGAGGCGGACGGCCCGCTCCCGGGGGTGAGGACCCGGCCGGGGTCCTGCTCGGCGCCGGGCCCGGAGGCGTCGGCCACCGATGACGGTCCGGGCCGGCCGCCGGCCGACTCCCGGCCGGTCGCGGGCGCCTCACGGTCCATGAGCGCGTACGTCACCCCTCCCCCGGCCAGCAGCACCGCGGCGGTCGCCGCCGCGACCAGCGCCCGTGACCGGGGCCGGGACCCGGCACCGGCCCGGCGGGGCGCCGGGGCGGGGGCCCGCGTCCCCCGGGTGCCGGACGGGCCGGGAGCCGCCGCGGCCGGAGCGGGCACGGCGGCGGGGGCGGGGGCCGCCGGGGTCGGTACCACCGGGGCCGGGCCGAAGCCCTGGGGCTGGTGCGGCAGGACGTTCCGCTCGGTCGGCACGTACGGCGCCGGACCCGTGGGAGCGGGCTCCCGCCCCTGCGCCACCGCCGTCAGCAGCCGCGCCGCCGTCGCCGCGTCCGGGCGCCGGGCCGGGTCCTTGTGCATCAGCCGCTGGAGCACCGGGGCGAGCGGCCCCGCGCGGCGGGGTTCGGGCAGCGGCTCGCCGACGATCGCGGTCAGCGTCGACCAGGTCGAGGTACGGCGGAAGGGCGACGAGCCCTCCACCGCCGCGTACAGGGTGGCGCCCAGCGCCCAGATGTCGGAGGCGGGTCCCGGGTCGTGTCCCTGCGCCCGCTCGGGGGCCAGGTAGTCGAGCGAGCCCACCAGTTCGCCGCTGCGCGTGAGGTGGGTGGTGGAGCCGTCGCCCGGGTCGTCCATCGCGGCGATGCCGAAGTCGGTGAGGACGACGCGTCCGCCCCGGTCCAGCAGGACGTTGCCGGGCTTGACGTCGCGGTGCAGCACGCCGACCGCGTGGGCGGCGTCCAGCGCCTCCAGCACCTTGGCGCCGACAGCGGCCGCCTCGCGCGGGTCCAGCACGCCGCGGTCGCTCAGGACGTCGTCCAGGGAGGGCCCGTCGATCAGCTCCATCACGATGACGGGCCGGCCCTCGTGCTCGGTGACGTCGTGGACGGAGACGACGCCGCTGTGGCGCACCCGGGCGGCGGCCCGCGCCTCGCGCTGCATCCGCAGCCGCAGATCGGCCAGTTCGTGCCCGGAGGAGTCGGTGTAGGTGCGGAGCTCCTTGACCGCCACCTCGCGGCCCAGCACCTCGTCCACGGCGCGCCACACCACGCCCATGCCGCCCCGCCCCAGTTGGCGGACCACCCGGTAGCGCCCGGCGATCAGTTCGTTCTCCCCCGAAGACACCGCTGCCCCGTCCCTCTGTTCACGATCGATGGTGGCATCAGGGTACGGGCGGGAGTGACGGCCCCGTCGGCGGTCGCCGGGGCCCTATCCGGCGGTGGCCGTGAGATCGCCCCGGCGCGGTGCGGCGAAGCCGTCGAGACCTTCCCGGGTCAGCCCGGTCAGGCCGGCCACCTCGTCGGCGTCCAGGGCTCCGCAGTCGATGCCGCGCAGCAGGTAGGAGCTGAGCGCCTTGGCGGTGGCGGGCTCGTCCATGACGTCGCCGCCCGCGCGGCCGGCGTAGGCGGACAGCCGGGCGGCGGCCTGCCGGTAGCCCTCGCGGTAGAAGGCGAAGACGGCGGCGTACCGGGTGGGCAGGTGGCCCGGGTGCATGTCCCAACCCTGGTAGTAGGCGCGGGCCAGGGCGCGCCGGGTGAGGCCGTAGTGGAGCCGCCAGGCGTCGTGGACCTTCTCGGTGCCGCCGACCGGCAGGACGTTGGTGGAGCCGTCCGAGACCCGTACGCCGGTGCCGGCGGCGGCGACCTGCATGACCGCCTTGGCGTGGTCGGCCGCCGGGTGGTCGCTGGCCTGGTGGGCGGCGGAGACGCCGAGGCAGGCGCTGTAGTCGAAGGTGCCGTAGTGCAGGCCGGTGGCGCGGCCGCCGGCGGCGTCGATCATCCGGGCGACGGTGGCCGTGCCGTCGGGGCCGAGGATGGCCTGGCTGGTCTCGATCTGGATTTCGAAGCCGATCCGGCCCGGCTCCAGGCCGCGTGCCTTCTCGAACTCCTCCAGGAGGCGCGCCATGGCGGTGACCTGCTCGGCGTAGGTGACCTTCGGGAGGGTGAGGACCAGGCCGTCGGGCAGGCCGCCGGCCTCCATCAGGCCGGTGAGGAAGATGTCCAGGGTGCGGATGCCGCGGTCGCGGACGGCGGCTTCCATGCACTTCATCCGGATGCCCATGTAGGGGGTGGCGGTGCCGTTCCCGTACGCCTCCCGGACCAGGCGGGCCGCGCGGGCGGCGTGCGCGTCCTCGTCGGCGTCCGTCCGGCCGCCGTAGCCGTCCTCGAAGTCGACGCGCAGGTCCTCGACGGGCTCCTGCTCCAGCTTGGCGCGCACCCGGGCGTGGACCGGTTCGGCCAGCTCGTCCGGCAGTCCCAGGACGGCGGCGAAGGAGGCGGCGTCGGGGGCGTGCTCGTCGAGGGCCCGCAGGGCCTGGTCACCCCAGGAGCGGACGGTGCCGGCGTCGAAGACGTCGCCGGGTACGTAGACGGTGTGCACCGGCTGCCGGGTGCCGGGGTCGCCCGGGTAGCGGCGGGCGAGCTCGGCGTCCACCGGGGCGAGGGAGGCGCTGATGCCCTCGCTGACCGCTCCGGCCAGGCTCGTCGCCACCTTCTCCTGCTGACCCATGCCCACACCCTCCATACGCCGATGTTTCCGCTTTCCGGAATCACTAATCCGTATGGCGAAGTTAGTCGGCGGGCTCTCCTTGCGTCAATGGTGGTTCGAAACGGCCGGGGGCCGCGCGGCGACAATGCCACGCGGCCCCGGACCGTACAGACGTCGCAGGTCAGCCCTTGCGGGACTGGACCTCCTCGGTGAGCTGCGGGACGACCTGGAACAGGTCGCCGACCACGCCGTAGTCGACCAGGTCGAAGATCGGGGCCTCGGCGTCCTTGTTGATCGCCACGATGGTCTTCGAGGTCTGCATACCCGCGCGGTGCTGGATCGCGCCGGAGATGCCCGCCGCGATGTACAGGGTCGGCGAGACCGACTTGCCGGTCTGGCCGACCTGGTTGGTGTGCGGGTACCAGCCGGCGTCGACGGCGGCGCGCGAGGCGCCGACGGCGGCACCGAGCGAGTCGGCGAGCGCCTCGATCAGCGAGAAGTTCTCGGCGCCGTTGACACCACGGCCACCGGAGACCACGATCGCGGCCTCGGTCAGCTCGGGGCGGCCGGTGGACTCGCGCGGGGTGCGGGAGACGACCTTGGTGCCGGTGGCCTTCTCGGAGAAGGAGACCGACAGGGCCTCGACGGCGCCCGCGGCCGGGGCGGCCTCCACGGGGGCCGAGTTCGGCTTGACCGTGATGACCGGGGTGCCCTTGGAGACCCGGGACTTGGTCGTGTAGGAGGCGGCGAACACGGACTGCGTGGCCACCGGGCCCTCGTCACCGGCCTCCAGGTCGATGGCGTCGGTGATGATGCCGGAGCCGATACGGACCGCCAGGCGGGCCGCGATCTCCTTGCTCTCGGCGGAGGACGGGAAGAGCACGGCGGCCGGGGAGCCGCCGGCGGACACCGCCTCCAGGGCGGCCTGGAGGGCGTCCACCTTCGGTACGACGAGGTAGTCGGCGAACTCGGCGGAGTCGGCGGTCAGCACCCGGGCGGCGCCGTGCTCGGCGAGCGTGGCGGCGGTGGCCTCGGCGCCGGGGCCGAGCGCGACGGCGACCGGCTCGCCGATGCGGCGGGCCAGGGTGAGCAGCTCAAGGGTGGGCTTGCGGACGGAACCGTCCACGTGGTCGACGTAGACGAGAACTTCAGCCATGGGATTGCTCTCCTGCGAATGCGAAGAAACTGGGGGGCGGTCGGTGGCTCTGCGCGAGCCCTAGATGAACTTCTGGCTCGCGAGGAACTCGGCCAGCTGCTTGCCGCCCTCGCCCTCGTCCTTGACGATGGTGCCGGCCGTACGGGCCGGGCGCTCCGCCGCCGAGTCGACCTTGGTCCAGGCGCCCTCGAGACCGACCTCGTCGGCGTCGATGTCCAGGTCGTCCAGGTCCAGGGACTCCACCGGCTTCTTCTTGGCGGCCATGATGCCCTTGAAGGACGGGTAACGGGCCTCGCCCGACTGGTCCGTCACGGACACGACGGCCGGCAGGGACGCCTCCAGCTGCTCGGACGCGGTGTCGCCGTCACGGCGGCCCTTGACCGTGCCGCCCTCGACCGACACCTCGGAGAGCAGGGTGACCTGCGGGACGCCCAGGCGCTCGGCGAGGATCGCCGGCAGGACGCCCATGGTGCCGTCGGTGGACGCCATGCCGCAGATGACCAGGTCGTAACCGGTCTTCTCGATCGCCTTGGCGAGCACCAGGGACGTGCCCATGACGTCGGTGCCGTGCAGGTCGTCGTCCTCGACGTGGACGGCCTTGTCGGCGCCCATGGACAGCGCCTTGCGCAGCGCGTCCTTGGCGTCCTCGGGACCGACGGTGAGCACGGTGATCTCCGCGTCGTCCGCCCCGTCGGCGATCTGGAGCGCCTGCTCCACCGCGTACTCGTCCAGCTCCGACAGCAGGCCGTCGACGTCGTCGCGGTCGACGGTCAGGTCATCGGCGAAGTGCCGGTCGCCGGTGGCGTCGGGCACGTACTTCACACAGACAACGATCCTCAAGCTCACGCCGGCTCTCCTACTGCATCGTCATTACTGGGCTGCCTTGTTGCACGCAGCATAGGCGCCATAAGGGGCGGTTTCCGCTCGGGGCGGCGGACGCCCCGCACGCATATTACTCGTCAGTACACCCAGTGCCTTCCCGGTAGGCAAGCACTGTGAACTGTGACCTTCCCAACGCTCAGTGACCAGCATCTCTCAGTCGCGCAGAGCGGTGAACCGCCCCTCGTGGTAGAGCAGCGGCCGCCCCGTTCCGTCCGGGTCGCCGGCCACCGCCTGCGCGACGACGATGCGGTGGTCCCCGGCCGGTACCCGGGCCACCACCCGGCACACCAGCCAGGCCAGCACACCGTCGAGCACGGGCACGCCCTGCGGGCCGGTGCGCCACCGGGTCGGCGCCCCGAACCGGTCGGCGCCGCTGCGGGCGAAGGTGTCGGCCAGCTCCCGCTGGTGCTCGCCGAGCACGTGGACGCCGACGTGCTCGGCCTCGGCGATGACCGGCCAGCTGGAAGAAGCCGTGCCGACGCCGAACGAGACCAGCGGGGGCTCGGCGGCCACCGAGCTGAGGGAGGTGGCGGTGAAACCGACGGGGCCGTCCCCCCGGGCCGTGACGACCGCGACGCCCGCCGCGTGCCGCCGGAAGACGGAGCGGAGCAGGTCGGGGCCGGCGAGCCGGGGAGTGCCGAGGTCGGGGGCGGCCGTCATGGGACTGTCCTTCTTCGAGGGGCGCTGGACGCGCTCGGGGCGGGGCCGTGGGGGTTCAGGCACCCGTACAGCGCGCGTTCGCGTCGCGGGCCGGGTTCACGCGGGCCCGCCCGTGGAGAAGGGGTTCCTGGGGCACGGCGTCAGCCTGACGATCAGCGGCGGGCGCCGTCAAGGGCGTCCGGGGATGTGGGAGGTGCGTCACCCCGTCACAGGGCGTGGCCCAGCGCGGCGACGACGTCGGCGGTACGGGGCTGCCCGGCGGCTCTTCGCACCACCCGCCCGGCGCGGTCCAGCACCAGCACGGTGGGCGTGCGGACGATGCCGAGTTCGCGCACCAGGGCCAGGTGCTCCTCGGCGTCGATCTCGACATGGGCGACGCCGTCGACGAGCCCCGCGACACGGGCCAGGGTCCGCCGGGTCGCCCGGCACGGCTGGCAGAAGGCGCTGGAGAACTGCACGAGCGTGGCCCGCTCCCCCAGCTCCGCGCCGAGCCGGTCCGGCCCGAGCACCGCCACTTCCTCGGCCACCGCTGCCGCCTCCCGTGTCGTCGTCGGCGGACGACACCGCCGCCCGCCGGGATCTCCGGCAGGGACCGGGTGCCCCGTACGGATCCGGCCACCCGCGGATCTCAGCGCCGCGAAAGCCCCGGTTGATTCCCCGGAACGGCCCTGAGCGGCCACGACGTGATGAGAATCTCCGACGGCCGGAGGTGCCGGGACTGGTTTGTCCGGCGCACATGGGGCACGATCGCCCCAAAGCCGGATACCTACGGCTGCGTAACTTCACGCCGGGAGAACCCTCCCCAGGCACAGAAGAAGGGCCTTCCCCAGATGGCAGAACTCGTCTATCGGCCGGTCATCGGCGCCGCCCTGACCATGTTCAAGGCGCTCGACCTCAAGATCGACATCCAGGGTTCGGAGAACATCCCGCGCAGCGGCGGAGCGGTACTGGTCAGCAACCACATCAGCTATCTGGACTTCATCTTCTCCGGGCTGGCCGCGCGGCCCCAGAAGCGCCTGGTCCGCTTCATGGCCAAGGACTCGGTGTTCCGGCACCGGATCTCGGGGCCGCTGATGCGCGGTATGAAGCACATCCCGGTCGACCGCGAGCAGGGTGAGACGGCCTACCACCACGCTCTGGACTCGCTGCGGTCCGGCGAGATCATCGGTGTCTTCCCCGAGGCGACCATCTCGCAGTCCTTCACGCTCAAGAGCTTCAAGTCGGGCGCCGCGCGCCTCGCCCAGGAGGCCGGCGTGCCGCTGGTCCCGATGGCGCTGTGGGGCACCCAGCGGCTGTGGACCAAGGGCCGCCCGCGCAACTTCCGGCGCAGCCACACCCCCGTGACGATCCGGGTCGGCGAGCCGGTGGAGGCGCCCGCCGACCAGTACGCGGGCGCGATCACGCGCCGGCTGCGCGAGCGGGTGCAGGACCTGCTGGAGGCGGCGCAGCGCGCCTATCCGGTACGGCCGAAGGACGCGGCCGACACCTGGTGGGTGCCGGCGCACCTGGGCGGTACCGCGCCGACCCCGGCCCAGGTCCGCGAGGCGGGCTGAGGAACCGGCCGGGCCCCCGCCCGACGGGGGCCGCACTCCCGGACGCGGTGCCGCCGGGCCGGTACGGCACGGCTCCCCCGCACGCGCCGGTGGCCGGCCGGAATCGGATCCGGCCGGCCACCGCGGGTCACGCGCACCCGGCTAGCGGGCCATCTCTTCCTTCAGCGCCTGGAGGAACGTGTCGACGTCCTCCTCGGTGGTGTCGAAGGCGCACATCCAGCGCACGTCTCCGGCCGCCTCGTCCCAGAAGTAGAAGCGGAAGCGCTCCTGCAGCCGGCGGGTCACCTCGTGCGGCAGCCGCGCGAAGACGGCGTTGGCCTGGACGGGGTGGAGGATCTCCACCCCGTCCACCGCGCGCACTCCCTCCGCGAGGCGCTGGGCCATCGCGTTGGCGTGCCGGGCGTTGCGCAGCCACAGGTCCCGGGTGAGCAGCGCCTCCAGCTGCACGGACACGAACCGCATCTTGGAGGCCAGCTGCATGGACATCTTGCGCAGGTGCTTGAGGTGGCTGACCGCGTCCGGGTTGAGGACCACCACGGCCTCGCCGAAGAGCATGCCGTTCTTGGTGCCGCCGTACGACAGGACGTCCACCCCCACCGCGTTGGTGAACGTCCGCATCGGCACGTTCAGCGAGGCGGCGGCGTTGGCCAGCCGGGCGCCGTCGAGGTGGACCTTCATGCCCAGGCCGTGGGCGTGGTCCACGATCGCGCGGATCTCCTCGGGGGTGTAGACGGTGCCCAGTTCGGTGTTCTGGGTGATGGAGACGACCTGCGGCATGGCGCGGTGCTCGTCGTCCCAGCCGTACGCCTGCCGGTCGATGAGCTCGGGCGTCAGCTTGCCGTCCGGGGTCGGTACGGTCAGCAGTTTCAGCCCGCCCATGCGCTCGGGCGCACCGCACTCGTCCACGTTGATGTGCGCCGACTCGGCGCAGATCACCGCGCCCCACCGGTCGGTGAGCGCCTGGAGCGCGGTGACGTTGGCACCGGTGCCGTTGAAGACCGGGAAGGCCTCGGCGGTCGGGCCGAAGTGGCTGTGCATGACCCGCTGGAGGTGCTCGGTGTACTCGTCCTCGCCGTAGGCGACCTGGTGGCCGCCGTTGGCGAGGGCGAGGGCCGCGAGTATCTCGGGGTGGGCGCCGGCGTAGTTGTCACTGGCGAACCCGCGCACCGACGGGTCGTGGTGGCGCCGCGCGTCGGTCCTCGACGCCGGCGACGGGGTCACGGCTTGGGGGTCAGCCACAGACGCTGTCCATTCACTTCCGGGGCGGGCCGGTCCCAGACGCCGGCGATGGCATCGGCCAGGTCCTTGACGTCCGTGAAGCCCGCGAACTTCGCATTCGGGCGCTCGGCGCGCATCGCGTCGTGCACCAGTGCCTTGATCACCAGGATCGCAGCCGCGGTCTTCGGCCCGTCCTCGCCCCCCGCCTTGCGGAAGGCGTCACCGAGCGCGAGCGTCCACGCCTCGGCGGCCGCCTTGGCGGCGGCGTAGGCGGCGTTCCCGGCCGTGGGCTTAGTGGCGCCGGCCGCGCTGACCAGGACGAAACGGCCGCGGTCGCTGCGCAGCAGTCCGTCGTGGAAGGCGAGCGAGGTGTGCTGGACGGTGCGGATCAGGAGCTTTTCCAGCAGCGTCCAGTCGGCCAGGTCGGTCTGGGCGAAGGTGGCGCTGCCGCGCCAGCCGCCGACCAGGTGGACCACTCCGTCGATCCGGCCGAACTCCTTCTCGGTCCGGTCCGCCCACTCGCGGGTGGCCGCGAGGTCCAGGAGGTCCACGGTGTCGCCGATGACGGTCGCGCCGCCGTGCGCGTACCGCGCGGCGTCCACCGCCTCGGCCAGGCGCTCCGGGTCCGCGTCCGAGCCGACGACGGTCGCCCCGGCCTCGGCGAGCCGCAGCAGGGCCGCGCGGCCCGCCGGTCCGGCGGCTCCGGCCACCGCGATCACGGCGCCTTCGAGCGTGCCGTTGCCATTGCCGTTCATGGTCATCGCCTCCTGCTGCTTCCGCTCGTTCACGCGGCGGTCCGGTCGGCCGTCTCCGCGGTGATGCCCTTGGTGGAGGCGATCACGTTCTTCAGCTTCTTGGCGAGCGCCTCGTAGAACATGCTGAGCGGGAACTCGTCCGGGAGCACGTCGTCCACGAGTTTGCGCGGCGGCTGCGTGAGGTCCAGGGCGTCGGGGCCCTTGGCCCAGCGGGAGCCGGGGTGCGGAGCGAGGTAGGTGGAGACCAGGTCGTAGGCCGCGAACCAGTGGACCAGCTTGGGGCGGTCGATGCCGTCGCGGTAGAGCTTCTCGATCTCCGCGCAGAGCTGGTTGGTGACCTGCGGCGCGCGGTCCCAGTCGATCTGCAGGGTGTTGTCGGTCCAGCGCACCACGTCGTGCTTGTGGAGGTACGCGAAGAGCAGCTGACCGCCCAGGCCGTCGTAGTTGCGGACCCGGTCGCCGGTCACCGGGAAGCGGAACATCCGGTCGAAGAGCACGGCGTACTGGACGTCACGGCCGTGCCGGTTGCCCTCCGCGTCGAGCTTCACGGCCTCCTTGAAGGCGGTGAGGTCGCAGCGCAGCTCCTCCAGCCCGTACATCCAGAACGGCTGGCGCTGCTTGATCATGAAGGGGTCGAAGGGCAGGTCGCCGTGGCTGTGGGTGCGGTCGTGGACCATGTCCCAGAGGACGAACGCCTGCTCGCAGCGCTCCTGGTCCCCGATCATGTCCTGGATGTCCGCGGGCAGCTCCAGCCCGAGGACGCGCACGGCCTCCTCGGTGACCCGGCGGAAACGGGCCGCCTCACGGTCGCAGAAGATGCCGCCCCAGGTGAACCGCTCGGGAGCCTGCCGGACGGCGATGGTCTCGGGGAAGAGGACGGCCGAGTTGGTGTCGTAACCGGCGGTGAAGTCCTCGAAGGTGATGCCGCAGAACAGCGGGTTGTCGTAGCGGGTGCGCTCCAGTTCGGCGAGCCACTCCGGCCAGACCATCCGCAGCACGACCGCCTCGAAGTTGCGGTCGGGGTTGCCGTTCTGCGTGTACATGGGGAACAGCACCAGGTGCTGGAGGCCGTCGATCCGCTCGGCGGCGGGCTGGAAGGCCAGCAGCGAGTCGAGGAAGTCCGGCACGGCGAAGGCGCTGTCGGCCCACTTGCGCAGGTCGGCGACGAGCGCGCGGTGGTACGCGGTGTCGTGCGGGAGCAGCGGGGAGAGCCGCTCGACCGCGGTGACGATCCGGTCGACAGTGGCCTCGACGGCCGCGTGGGAGGGGGCGCGGTCGGCCGTGAAGTCGATCGAGCCGTCCGCGGACTGCCAGCCGCGCAGCTCCTCCACGGCGTTCTTGAGCTCGGGCCAGGCCGGGTGGTCGATCACCCTGGCTCCGGTGGCTATGTCCCCACCGGCAACGTCCTGCACAAGAATTTCCGTCATCACACTTCCTCCACGGGAGAACCTCGCGTTAAGGCACCGTATCTATGGGCGGTTCTTCGCCACAAGTGCAGCCGGAAGAAATTATCCTGCCGCACCCCTTGGTCACCGCTGTTTTTCCTGCCGCGCGTGGCGGCGGCGCTCGCATCCGCTACCCGGGGCGGGCCGGTCGCTAAGCTGCGGCCGTGCCGCGTGGCCCGGCGCCGCGCGCGCAGCCGCCGTCGACGGAAGCGAGCAGACCTTGAGTTTTCTCACCATCGGCCACCGCGGGGTGATGGGCGTCGAGCCCGAGAACACCCTGCGCTCCTTCCGTAGCGCCGAGCGCGCCGGGATGGACGCCGTCGAGCTGGACCTGCACCTGAGCAAGGAGGGCGCCCTGGTCGTCATGCACGACCCGCTGGTGGACCGCACCACCGACGGCACCGGCGCGATCGCCGAGATGACCCTGGCCGAGCTGCGGCAGCTGGACGCCGGGCACGGTGAGCGGGTGCCCGTCCTGGAGGAGGTCATGGACGCCGTCGCCACGCCGTTGCAGGCCGAGATCAAGGACGTGGCCGCCGCCCGCGCGCTGGCCGAGGTGCTGCGCCGGCGGGACGCGGTGGGGCGGGTGGAGGTGTCCTCGTTCCACGACGAGGCGGTCGCGGAGATCCGCCGGCTGGTGCCGGGGGTGCGCACGGTGCTCATCGCCGGCCGCTGGGGTCCCGACATCACCGACCGGGCGCTGGCCGTGGGCGCCGCCGGCCTCGCGCTGAACATCCGCCGGCTCACCCTGGAGACCACCGAGCGGGCCCGCGCGGCGGGACTGGGGGTCATCGCCTGGGTGGTCAACACCCAGCAGCAGCTGCGGCTGGCGCGGGCGCTGGAGGTGGACGGGGTGACCACCGACCACCCGGAGATCCGGCACACCGGACGCTTCACCGCGTGACCGGGCGCGGTCGGCGGTGGCCGGGACGGGGCGGTCCCGGCCCGGTCCAGCCCCGTCCGTCACAGGTGTAACAGCGATGCGCCCGGGAACCCGCGACCTGGATCCACCGGCTCTCTGTACAGCGTGTCCCAGCCACCCTGGACACCGGAACGGACACATATGAGCAGCGGCTTCATGGGCCCGGAGGGCTTCGGCTCTGACCCGTTCAACGACTTCCTGGCGCGTTTCTTCGGCGGACGGGCAGGGGCTCCCGGTCAGTCACGGTCCGGTTCCCGCTACATCGACATCGGGCGCCTCATGAGCGAACCGGCCCGGCGGATGGTCGACGACGCCGCCGAGTACGCGGCCGAGCACGGCAGCACGGACCTGGAGACCGAGCACCTGCTGCGGGCGGCCCTCGCCACCGAGCCGACCCGTGACCTGGTGGCCCGGGCGGGCGCCGACCCGGACAAGCTGGCCGCCGAGATCGACCGGACGGCCGGCGAAGGACCGCGCCAGTCCAGGATCGCCGTCACGCCCGCGGTCAAGCGCGCCCTGCTCGACGCCCATGACCTGGCCCGGCACACGGGCGCCTCCTACATCGGGCCCGAGCACGTGCTGGGGGCGCTCGCCGCCAACCCCCACTCGGCGGCGGGACGCATCCTCAACGCGGCCCGGTTCGACCCCGGTTCCTTCCCCGCCTCCTCGCACGGCGGTCCCTACGGGCGCGGCGGGCCCGGCCCCTGGGTCGGCGAGACCCACCCCGAACAGCGGCCCGGGCCGCAGCGCAACACCCCCAACCTGGACAAGTACGGGCGCGACCTGACCGACCTGGCCCGGGAGGGCCGCATCGACCCGGTGATCGGCCGTGAGCAGGAGATCGAGCAGACCGTCGAGGTGCTCTCCCGGCGCGGCAAGAACAACCCGGTATTGATCGGTGACGCCGGGGTCGGCAAGACGGCCATCGTGGAGGGGCTGGCGCAGCGCATCACCGAGGGCGATGTGCCCGACACCCTGCTGGGCCGGCGCGTCGTCGCCCTGGACCTGTCGGGCGTCGTCGCGGGCACCCGCTACCGGGGTGACTTCGAGGAGCGCCTGAACGGCATCATCGAGGAGATCCGGGCGCACAGCGACGAGCTCATCATCTTCATCGACGAGCTGCACACGGTCGTCGGCGCCGGCGCGGGTGGCGGGGGCGGCTCCGAGGGCGGTCCGATGGACGCGGGCAACATGCTCAAGCCCGCGCTGGCCCGGGGCGAGCTGCACGTCATCGGCGCCACCACCCTGGAGGAGTACCGCCGCTACATAGAGAAGGACGCGGCACTGGCCCGGCGCTTCCAGCCCGTCCTGGTGCCCGAGCCCACCCCCGAGGACGCGGTGGAGATCCTGCGCGGCCTGAGCGACCGCTACGAGGCCCACCACCAGGTCCGCTACACCGAGGCGGCGCTGCTGGCGGCCGTCGAGCTCTCCGACCGGTACCTCACCGAGCGGTTCCTGCCCGACAAGGCCATCGACCTGATCGACCAGGCCGGTGCCCGGGTGCGGCTGCGGTCGCGCGCCACGGACACCGACGTCCGTGCCCTGGAGCGGGAGGCGGAGCGGCTGGTGCGGGACAAGGACCAGGCCGTCGCCGCCGAGCAGTACGAGCGGGCCACCGAACTGCGCGACCGGCTCCAGGAGATCGAGCGGCGGATCGAGGCGGGACGCGAGGACCAGCGGCAGCCCGGGGACGGGCAAGTGGTCGAGGTCACCGCCGAGGACGTCGCCGAGGTGGTCAGCCGGCAGACGGGCATCCCGGTCGCCAGCCTGACCCAGGAGGAGAGGGAACGCCTGCTCGGTCTGGAGGAGCATCTGCGCAAGCGGGTCATCGGGCAGGACGAGGCGGTCACGGCCGTCTCCGAGGCGGTGCTGCGCTCCCGGGCGGGGCTGGCCGATCCGAGCCGCCCGATCGGCAGCTTCCTCTTCCTCGGCCCGACCGGTGTGGGCAAGACCGAGCTGGCCCGCGCGCTCGCCGACGCGCTGTTCGGCAGCGAGGAGCGCATGGTGCGCCTGGACATGAGCGAGTTCCAGGAGCGGCACACGGTGAGCCGGCTGGTGGGCGCGCCGCCCGGATACGTCGGCCACGACGAGGCCGGCCAGCTCACCGAGGCGGTGCGCCGGCACCCGTACTCGCTGCTGCTGCTCGACGAGGTCGAGAAGGCCCACCCCGACGTCTTCAACGTGCTGCTCCAGGTGCTGGACGACGGCCGGCTGACCGACGCCCAGGGCCGTACGGTCGACTTCAAGAACACCGTCATCGTGATGACCAGCAACCTGGGCGCCGAGGCCATCGGCAGCGGCCGGGGCGTGCTCGGCTTCGGCAGCGCCGCCGACGCCTCGCGGGAGGAGGCGATGCGCGAGCGGGCCCTGCGGCCGCTGCGGGAGCACTTCCGTCCCGAGTTCCTCAACCGTATCGACGAGATCGTCCTCTTCCGGCGCCTGGACGAGGACCAGCTGCGCCGGATCACCGATCTGCTGCTGGAGGAGACCCGGCGCCGGCTGCGCGCCCAGGAGATCACCGTGGAGTTCGACCCCGAAGCGGTCGACTGGCTGGCCCGGCGGGGCCACCAGCCGGAGTACGGTGCCCGTCCGCTGCGCCGGACCATCCAGCGCGAGGTGGACAACCGGCTGTCCCGGCTGCTCCTGGACGGCCGCCTCGCGGCCGGTTCCCGGGTGCGGGTGGCGGTGGACGACGGGCAGCTCGCCTTCCGGACCGGGTGACCCGCCGCCCGCCACCGGGTGCGGGCCGGGCGCTAGGGGAGTTCCTTGACCAGCAGCTCGAACACGAGGTCGTCGCGGCGCGGCAGCCCGAAGCGCTCGTCGCCGTAGGGGAAGGGGGTCGTCCGGCCGGTACGGCGGTAGCCTCGCCGCTCGTACCAGGCGATCAGCTCCTCGCGGACCGAGATGACGGTCATGTGCATCTCGCGCGCCCCCCACTCCTCGCGCGCCAGGCGCTCCGCCTCCGCGAGGATCCGCCGGCCCAGGCCGCCGCCCTGGAGGCCGGGGCGGACCGCGAACATCCCGAAGTAGGCGATGTCACCGCGGTGTTCGAGCTGGCAGCAGGCGACCGGTTCGCCGTCCCGCTCCACGGTGAGCAGCCGGGAGCCGGGCGAGGTGATGACCTGGCGGACGCCCTCGGGGTCGGTGCGCTGCCCGCCCAGGATGTCCGCCTCGGTGGTCCAGCCGGCCCGGCTGGCCTCCCCCCGGTAGGCCGACTCGATCAGCGCGACGAGCTCCGGCACATCGGCCTCGGTGGCGTCGCGGTAGGTCGGCTCCCCGGCGTCCCGGGACGGTGCGGTGTCCATGGTGGGCGGTCTCCTCCTGCGGCTGGTGCTGTCGCCCGCCGAGCCTAACGCGCCTGGTCGCGCTCCCCCCGTACGCCCTTGCGCTCGCGTGCACCGCGACGGACCCGGGCATCGTCCCAGGAGCCGTCTCGTCGGGAACGTCGACCGGGGGAGGTGTGCCGTGCACGGACCTGCGCTGTCCGGCTGGCTCATGGTGGTGCTGTGCGGGGTGACGGGAGCCTCCTGCCTGGTGCGGGCTCGCCGGTGCGCGGGCGCGGACCGCAAGGAGGCGGGGGATGAGGCCGTGATGGGCCTGGGGATGGCCGTGATGGCCGTGCCCGCGGCGGTGGTCGCGCCGCCGGGGTGGAGCTGGGCGGTGTACGCGGCGGTGTTCGGCGCCGCGTCGGCGCGCGCCCTGTGGCCGGCCCGGCGCGGCGGGCACCATCTGCACCATCTGGTCGGGTCGCTGGCCATGGTCTACATGGCGGTGGCGATGGCCGGGGGCGGCACGGGGGCGCACGCGGGGCACGGCCCGGGCGGCGGGGTACCCCTGCTGACCGGCGCCCTGCTGGCGTACTACGCGGTCTACCTGCTGCGCGCGGGGACGGGCCTGGTGCCGGTGGCCGTGCCCGCGGGCGGGGCGCCCGGCGGTGCTCCGGACGGGCCGCCGGGAGCGGCCCGGGCCTGCCGGCTGTCGATGGCCACGGCCATGCTGGCGATGCTGGTCACGGTCTGACCGCGCCGGCCCGGGGCCGTGGCGTGCGTCACTTGGCGCACCAGACCATACCGATGGGTAGCGTGCGCTCATACGCTGACGTCATGTTGGTCTCCCTCGCGCTGCTCGCGCTCGGCGTCCTGGCCGCCCTGGTGGCCCCGCGTCTGCTGGCGCGGGCGGACTGGGCGGAGCGCGAGCCGGTGGTGGCGCTGTGGGTGTGGCAGTGCGTGGTCGCCTCGGTGCTGCTGTGCTTCGGCCTGTCGATGACGCTGAGCGCGGCAGCCGCCTGGCAGGCGGTGCGGGGCCATGTGTTCGCGCCCGCCCCGCGCGGCGTGGTCGAGGCGTACGAGCTGGGGGCGTCGGGGCCCTGGTCGGGGGCGCTCGCGGTGCTGCTGGCCTGCGGCGGCCTGTGGAGCGGGGCGATGCTCACCCGCGAGGTGCGCCGGGCCCGGGCCGGCCACCGGCGGCGGCGTGCCGAACTGCTCGCCCGCGCGCCGAGGTTGCCCGGTGAGGAGCCCGGCGGTGAGCCGCTGGTGCTGCTGGAGGGCGAGCACGCGGACGCCTGGTGGCTGCCGGGGGCGGCGCCCCGGCTGGTCGTCACCACGGCGGCGCTGCGGCGCCTGAAGGGGCGTCAGCTCGACGCGGTACTGGCCCACGAACAGGGCCACGCCAGGGCCAGGCACGACTGGCTGCTGCACTGCTCGACGGCGCTGGCCACCGGGTTCCCGCAGATCCCGGTCTTCGCGGCGTTCCGCGACGAGATGCACCGGCTGGTGGAGCTGGCCGCGGACGACGCGGCGTCCAAGCGGTTCGGGCGGCTGACGATCGCCCTCGCCCTGGTCCAACTGAACGAGGACCGCGGGGTGTTCGGTCCGTGCCCCGCACCCGACGCCCAGCTCCCCCACCGGGTCGACCGTCTGCTGACGGCCGTGCCGAGGCTCCCGGCCGGCCGGCGGCTGCGGCTGACCGCCGCCGCCGCGCTGGTGCCGGCGGTACCGCTGCTGGTGGCGTTCGTGCCGGGCCTGAGCGCCCTGGGCTGACCGGCGCCGAAGGCGTGTGCGGCGAGGGCCGGTGACCGGCCGTGGCCCTGGCTGTTCGGGTGGGTCTGCCCCGGCGATCCCCGGGAAGATGCACCTCATGCGCGCTTCCACACCGCCCCCGCCCTCACGTACCCCGTCCGCCGCGTCCGCCGCCCTGGGCTCCGGGGTACTGACCGGCGTGCTCCTGGTCCTCGTCGCGGTCGAGTGGGCGCCACTGATCGCCCTCGACCGGGCGGTGGCCGAGACGCTGCACGAGTCGGCGGTGCGCAGCCCGGGCCTGACGCGGGCCAACCGGGTGCTGACGGACTGGGTGTGGGACCCGTGGACGATGCGCGCCCTGCTCGCCGTCACCGCGCTGTGGCTGTGGTGGCGCCGGGAGCGGACGGCGGCGCTGTGGGTCGCCGGGGCCGGGGTGGTCGGCGCGGCGGTGCAGCAGGCCCTGAAGGCGGCCGTCGGGCGGGAGCGCCCGGACTGGCCGGACCCGGTGGACTCGGCCCACTTCGCCGCCTTCCCGTCCGGCCACGCCATGACGGCGGTGGTCGCGTTCGGGCTGCTGCTGTGGCTGCTGGCGCGGTACGGCGCTGACCGGCGCGGGTGGTGGGCCGTGGCCGTGATCGGCGCGGTGTCGGTGCTGGGGGTGGGGCTGACCCGGGTGTACCTGGGGGTGCACTGGGCGACGGACGTACTGGGCGGCTGGCTGCTGGGGGTGTGCGTGGTGGCCGTGGCGGTCCTCACCTACGAGCGGCGGGCCGTTCCGCGGGGGTCCGCCGCGCAGGAGGCAGGGCGGTCCGGGCGGTGAGGGCCGGTGCGCCCGGTGTCGCCATCCGGACCGGGCGATCCCCCGCGTCGCCCGGTCCGGCTGGCATCACCACGCCGACCAGCCCGTTCGGGGCGCACCAGCAGGGGCACCCCGAGTATATTGGCTCGGAGCCAGTCAACGCAGGAGTCAAGCATGTCCCCGCGGAGCGCATCGGTCAATGAAGAACTGCGGCGGCGTTCCCGCGAGCGGCTTCTCCAGGCGACGGTGGAGCTGGTGGGCGAGCGGGGTTACGAGGCCACGACCCTCGCCGACATCGCGGACCGGGCCGGTTCGGCACGTGGTCTGGTCTCCTACTACTTCCCCGGCAAGCGGCAGTTGCTCCAGTCCGCGGTGCACCGGCTGATGCACCTGACGCTGGAGGCGGCGCTGGAGCGCGAGCCCAGGTCGGAGGACGGCCGGGAGCGGCTGGCCCGGGCCATCGACGCGGTCCTGGACCTGGCGGTGGAACGGCCGCTGCTCATGCGCACGCACATGGCCGGGATCCTCCAGGCCGCGGGGTTCGTGCAGTGCCCCGAGCAGCAGCGGCTGGCCTCGCTGCTGCGGGACACGGTGGCCCGGTACGGCTCGCGGGACGTGGACGCCGACTATCCGCTGCTGCGCGCCCTGCTGATGGGCGCGGTCTTCGCCGTACTGCTGCCGGGCGCCCCCATGCCGCCGGCGCGGCTGCGGGCGGAGCTGTTCCAGCGGTACGGGCTGGACTGGGAGCTCGGCGTTCCGCCGGGCGGCGGGCGGCCCGGCGGAGCGCGCGACGGCGGCGCACAGCCGCCGCGGCTCGCGGATCAGTCGTCGAAGTCGCCGAAGTAGTCCGGCTGGGTCTGGACGTTGAGTTCGTGCTACCGCACCCGCTGCGCCGGGTCGGTACGGCGGTCGTCCTGCCTGAGGACGTCGGAGCCCTTGCGCCGGTCGTTCGAGTGGATGTGACCGTTGTGGTAGTACGCCGACCAGGAGCCTCCGGTCGCCCCTCTTCCCGCGGCCCCCTTCCGGCGCCCTGCCGGAAGGGGGCGCGGGAGCCGCGGGGAGCGGCGCGCCGGTGGTGGTGGCGCGCGGCGGTCCGGGTGAGCGGACGTGTGTACGGACCGCGGGTGACGGCCCGGGAGCCGGCACGGCGGGCCGCGCCCGTGGAGCCGTGGACCTCCCGTGCGGCGCCCGGCGGTGCGATCCTGGAGGTCCCCGCGGGAAGGAGCGCACCCGTGCTTCGTGTCGCTGTCGTCGGTTCCGGCCCCAGCGGGGTCTACACCGCCCAGTCCCTGGTCGAGCAGTCCGCCGTCCCCGGCGTCCGGGTGGACGTACTGGACCGGCTGCCGTGCCCGTACGGCCTGGTCCGCTACGGCGTGGCGCCGGACCACGAGAAGATCAAGTCGCTGCAGGGCAACCTGCGCGGCGTGCTGGAGCACGAGCGGATCGGCTTCATCGGCAACGTCGAGGTCGGTACCGGCGGGCTGACGCCCGGGCGGCTGCTGGAGCTGTACCACGCGGTCGTCTACTGCGTCGGCGCGGCGCGGGACCGCAGGCTCGGGGTGCCGGGCGAGGACCTCGCGGGCAGCTTCTCGGCCACCGAGTTCGTGTCCTGGTACAGCGCGCACCCGGACGCGGTGGGCGACCGTTTCGTGCTCGGCGCCCGGTCGGCGGTGGTGATCGGGGTGGGGAACGTGGCGGTGGACGTGGCGCGTGTGCTGGCGCGCGGGCCTCGGGAGCTGCACCCCACGGACGTCCCCGAGGCGGCGCTGCGGGTGCTGGCGGCGAGCCGGGTGCGCGAGGTGCACATGGTGGGCAGGCGCGGCCCCTCGCAGGCCAAGTTCACCACCAAGGAACTGCGCGAGCTGGGTTCGCTGCCGGAGGCGGCGGTGGCGGTGGACCCGGCCGACCTCGCGCTCGACCCGGGGTTCGCCGACCCGGCCGGGCTGCCCGCGGTCAACCGGCGCAATGTCGAGGTGGTACGCGGCTGGGCCACGGGCGGGGACGGTGCCGCCGGGCCGCCGCGGAGCCGGACGATCCGGCTGCGGTTCTTCCTGCGCCCGGTGGAGGTGCTGGGCGACTCCGGGCGGGTGGCGGGGGTGCGCTTCGAACGCACCGTCCCGGACGGCTCCGGTGGTGTCCGGGGTACCGGTACCCACGAGGAGATCGAGGCCGGGCTGGTGCTGCGGGCGGTCGGCTACCGGGGGGTGCCGCTGCCGGGGCTGCCCTTCGACCCGGCCCGTGGGACGGTGCCGCACGCGGCGGGCCGGGTGCTGCGGGAGGGAGCGCCGTCGCCGGGCGAGTACGTCGCGGGCTGGATCAAGCGCGGGCCGACCGGTGTGATCGGCACCAACCGGCCGTGCGCCAAGGAGACGGCCGCTTCCCTGCTGGCGGACGCTGCCGCGCTGGCCCGCCGCGAGGTGGCCGCCGACCCGGTCGCCGCGCTGCGCGCCTGGGGCCACCGGCCGGTGGAGTGGCCCGGCTGGCTGGCGATCGAGCGGGCGGAGGCGGAGCTCGGCCGGAGGCTGGGCCGCGGCTCGGTGAAGATCGCCGACTGGGCCGGCCTCCTGGACGCGGCGGGGCGGGACTGAGCCCGGGAGGCGGCGGGGCGGCGGGGCACGGCGCGCCCGCGGCGTGTCCGCGCGGCCGTCCTGGCGGTCGGCCGGCAGGACGGGGCGCCTACGGTGTGCCCGGGCGGCCGTCCTGGCGGTCGGCGGCGCGCAGCACGGCGTCCAGCAGGCCGGGGAAGAGCGCGTCCAGGTCGTCGCGGCGCAGTCCGTTCATCTTGGCCGTGCCCCGGTAGGTCTGCCGGATGACCCCGCTCTCCCGCAGCACCCGGAAATGGTGGGTGGTGGTCGACTTGGTGACCGGCAGCTCGACGTGGGAGCAGGGCACCGCGGAGCGCGCGGCGGCCAGTGCGCGCACGACGCGCAGCCGCATCGGGTCGGAGAGCGCGTTGAGCACCTCTTCGAGGCGGATCTCGTCCCGCGCGGGATGGGCGAGCTCGCGCGGGGTGGTCTCGGTGGTGGTCACAGCGGCTCCACTTCGTCGGGCGGGACCCCATTGTACGAGACTCATCGTAGTTTGACAGGTGCCGTACTACGACGGTTATCGTACGAGCAGTTGTCCGGCCCCACCTGAAACGGAGTCCGCCGTGAGCGCCCTTTTCGAGCCCCGTACCCTGCGGTCGCTGACCATCCCCAACCGCGTCTGGATGGCACCGATGTGCCAGTACAGCGCGGAGCCGTCCGGGCCGGACGCCGGTGTGGCCGGGGACTGGCACTTCGCCCACTACGCGGCCCGCGCCGCGGGCGGCACGGGACTGATCCTGCTGGAGGCGACGGCGGTGTCCCCCGAGGGCCGCATCAGCCCCTACGACCTCGGCATCTGGAACGACACCCAGGTGGCGGCGCTGCGCCGGATCACCGGCTTCCTCAAGGGCCAGGGCACCGTCCCGGGTGTCCAGCTGGCGCACGCGGGCCGCAAGGCGTCGACCGGCCGGCCCTGGAAGGGCGGCGGCCCGGTCGGCGCCGACGAGCACGGCTGGCAGCCGGTCGGACCCAGCCCGCTGCCGTTCGACGAGGGGTACCCGGTGCCCGACGAGCTGTCCCGGCAGGGGATCGCGGAGATCACCGGACAGTTCGCGGCGGCGGCACGGCGCGCCCTGGCCGCGGGCTTCGAGGTGGTCGAGATCCACGGCGCGCACGGCTACCTGATCGGCGAGTTCCTCTCCCCGCACAGCAACCGCCGCACCGACGAGTACGGCGGTTCCTTCGCCAACCGCACGCGGTTCGCCCTGGAGGTCGTGGACGCGGTACGGGAGGTGTGGCCCGAGGAGCTGCCGCTGTTCTTCCGGATCTCGGCCACCGACTGGCTGGAGGACGGGACCGGCTGGAGCGCGGACGACACGGTCCGCTTCGCCGCCCTGCTGAAGGAGCACGGCGTGGACCTGCTCGACGTCTCGACCGGCGGCAACGCCCCGCGCGTGCGCATCCCGGTGGGGCCGGGCTACCAGGTGCCGTTCGCGGCCCGGGTACGGGCCGAGGCCGGGCTCCCGGTCGCGGCGGTCGGCCTGATCACCGAGGCCGGGCAGGCCGAGAAGATCGTCGCCAACGGCGAGGCGGACGCGGTGCTGCTGGGCCGTGAACTGCTGCGCGACCCCTCGTGGGCTCGGCACGCGGCGCGCGAGCTCGGCGGCGACGTCCACGTGCCCGACCAGTACCACCGCTCGGTCTGACCCGGCCCCTCGCCGGCGACCGACACCACCGGGCCGACCCGCGGAAAGCCGCTTCCAGGAGCCACTGTCAGTGGTGGGGTGCAGACTGGCCCGTATCCGAGACAACGACGTCCTGGAGGTGTCGGCCATGACCGACGTACTGCTGACCGTGGGAACCCGCAAGGGACTGTTCGTCGGCCGTGGGCGCGGCGGCCGTTGGGAGTTCGACGGCCCGCACTTCAACGCGCAGGCCGTGTACGCGATCGGGATCGACACGCGCCGGACCGTGCCCCGGCTGCTGGTGGGCGGGGACAGCGCCCACTGGGGGCCCTCCGTCTTCCACTCCGACGACCTCGGCGCGACCTGGACCGAACCGGCGCAGCCGGCCGTCAGGTTCCCCAAGGACACGGGGGCGTCCCTGGAGCGGGTGTGGCAGTTGCATCCGGCCGGCCCGGCGGCGCCGGGGGTGGTGTACGCGGGCACGGAACCCGCCGCGCTGTTCCGCTCCACGGACGAGGGCGAGACGTTCGAGCTGGTGCGGCCGCTGTGGGACCACCCGACGCGGTCGAGGTGGGCCCCGGGCGGTGGCGGCGAGGGCCTGCACACCGTCGTCACCGACCCACGGGACCCCGACGCGGTGACGGTGGCGGTGTCGGCGGCCGGGGTGTTCCGCACACTGGACGGCGGCGGCAGCTGGTCACCGTCGAACGAGGGGGTGTCGGCGGTCTTCCTGCCCGATCAGCGTCCGGAGTTCGGGCAGTGCGTGCACAAGATCGCCCAGGACGCGGGCGACCCGGACCGACTCTATCTGCAGAACCACTGGGGGGTGTACCGCAGCGACGACTCGGGCGCCCGGTGGACCGACATCGGCGCCGGGCTGCCCTCCGACTTCGGCTTCGCGGCCGTGGCCCACCCGCACCGCGCGGACGTGGCGTACGTGTTCCCCATCAACGCCGACGCCGACCGGGTGCCCGCGGAGCGGCGCTGCCGTGTCTACCGCACGAGTGACGCGGGCGGCAGCTGGGAGCCCCTGTCCGCCGGACTGCCGGAGGGCGATCACTACGGCACGGTGCTGCGGGACGCGATGTGCACGGACGGCGCGGACCCGGCGGGCGTGTACTTCGGCAACCGCAACGGCGAGCTGTACGCGAGCGCCGACGACGGGGACAGCTGGCGGCTGCTGGCCTCGCACCTGCCGGATGTGCTGTGCGTGCGCGCGACGGTGATCGGGTGAGGGGCGGAGCGCTGCGCCAGTAGAGTGACGGCCGTGGCAGCACGACCGTTGAAAGAAATCGTTGAGCCGGGATGGGCCGAGGCCCTCGCGCCGGTGGCCGAACGCGTCGCGGCGATGGGCGACTTCCTGCGCGCGGAGATCGCCGCGGGACGCACCTACCTCCCGGCCGGACCGAATGTGCTGCGGGCGTTCCAGCAGCCGTTCGACGAGGTGCGGGTCCTGATCGTCGGTCAGGACCCCTATCCCACGCCGGGGCACGCGGTGGGGCTGAGCTTCTCGGTCGCCCCGGAGGTGCGGCCGCTACCCGGCAGCCTGGAGAACATCTTCCGGGAGCTGCACGCCGACCTGGGGCTCCCCCGGCCGTCCAGCGGGGACCTGACGCCCTGGACCGGACAGGGAGTCCTGTTGCTCAACAGGGCGCTGACCACCGCGCCCCGCAAGCCGGCCGCGCACCGGGGCAAGGGGTGGGAGGAGGTGACCGAGCAGGCCATCAAGGCGCTCGTCGCGCGCGGCAAGCCCCTGGTGTCCGTGCTGTGGGGGCGTGATGCCCGCAACCTGCGCCCGCTGCTCGGCGACCTTCCCGCCATCGAGTCGGCGCATCCGTCGCCGATGTCGGCGGACCGCGGCTTCTTCGGCTCCCGGCCGTTCAGCCGCACCAACGACCTGCTGACGCGCCAGGGCGCCCAGCCGGTCGACTGGCGCCTGCCGTGACGCCCCGCGGCGCGGCGGCCGGACCAGCGGTCGCGCCCGAGGGCGCCGCGTGACGTCCCGGCAGTGGGTCCTGGGGGTCGACTCCGGCGGCTCGGGCCTGCGGGTCGCGCTCGGCTGCGCGCGGCCGGCCGGCCGGTCCGGGAACGCGTGGGTCCCGGGGGGCGGCTCGGGCGGGGCCGGGGCGCCGGTGGACGTGCGGCCGGCCGGGACCGTGGTCTTCGACGAGCCGGTGCGGACCGGGGCGGGTGGCGTCGACGCCGGGCACCTGCTGGAGCGGCTGCTGCCGGCCGCCGGAGAGCTGCTGGCCCGGGCCGGAGCGGACCGGGCGGACGCCGTCGTGGTCGGTGCCGCCGGGATGGCGACGCTCGGGGACGGGCTGCGCGCGCGATTGCCCGGGGCGCTGCGCGGTGCGCTGGGGGCGCGCCGCCTGGCGCTGGCCGCCGACGCCGTCACCGCGTACGCCGGGGCACTCGGGCAGCGGCCAGGGGCGGTGGTCGCGGCGGGCACCGGCCTGATCGCGCTCGGCACCGACCTGGCGTCCGGCTGGCGCCGGGCGGACGGCTGGGGCCACCTGCTGGGCGACTGCGGCGGCGGTGCCTGGATCGGCCGGGCCGGCCTGGAGGCGGCGCTGCGGGCCCATGACGGCCGGCGCGGCGGTTCGCCCGCGCTGCTGGCGCGCGTCGAGGCGGTGTTCGGGCCGCCGGCCGGTCTGCCCGGCCTGCTCTACCCGCGCGCCGACCGGCCCGCGGTGCTCGCCTCGTTCGCGCCCGAGGTGGCCCGCTGCGCACCGCGCGACCCGGTGGCCGCCGGCGTCCTGGCGGATGCCGCGCGGCACATCGCGCAGGCCGCGGCCGCCGTGTGCCCGCCGGGACCCGGCCGGGATTTCGCCCTGACCGGCGGGCTGTTCGCGATGGGCGACCCGCTCCTCGTACCGCTGCGGGCGGAGCTGGCGGAGCAACTGCCGTACGCGCGGGAGGTGTCGGCCGCCGGGGACCCGCTGTCGGGCGCGGTGGCCGTGGCGGCGGCGCTCGCCACGGACACCCTGCGACTGCCGTGCGAGCCCGGCATGCTGGAGACGTTCCCCGCCGGACACCCTCCGACCGGCTGATCGGACATACGCGGACAGAGGCCACCGGACCGCCCCCTCCGCAAGCGGTGGAGCAGGGAAAACCAGTAGCATGCGGCGCCATGAGCTCCCCCACTGGGCCCGCTGCCGGCCTCCCTGTACGAATGCCACGACCCCGCCAGCCAGGGCGGCACCGTCGCCCCGAACCCGTGGCGGCGCCCGAGGGCGCACCCGCGCTCGTCCTCGCCGTTCCCGGCGCCCCTTCCGCCGCCGTGCGCGGCCTGGCGGAGGAGGTCGTGAGCATCGCCCGATCGGAGCTGCCCGGCCTGGAGGCGGCGATCGGGTACCTGGACAGCGCCGGTGACGACGCCGAGCACCCGGCCCTGGCGGCGGTCCTGGCGCGGGTCGCGGAACTGCGCGTGGAGCGCTACGAGCTGGCGCGGGCGGCGGGCCGCGAGGTGGCCGAGCCCGAGGGCCCCGCTGCCGTCGTGGTGCCGCTGCTGGCCGGTCCGGACAGCGCCCTGATGGGCCGGATACGCCAGGCCGTCGGCGACAGCGGCGCGACCGCCGAGCTGACCGGCGTGCTGGGGCCGCACCCGCTGCTGGCCGAGGCGCTGCACGTCCGGCTGTCCGAGGCCGGGCTGGCCCGCGCCGACCGGGCGCGGCTGTTCACGGTCGCCACGGCGGCCGACGGCATCGTCCTGGCCACGGTGGGCGGCGAGGAGGCCGTGCAGGCGGCCGGTATCACCGGCATGCTGCTGGCCGCCCGGCTGGCCGTCCCGGTCATGGCCGCCGCGCTGGACCAGCCGGGTTCGGTGGCCGCGGTCGCCGCCCAGCTGCGCGAATCCGGTTCGGGCCAGCTGGCGCTGGCGCCGTATCTGATCGGCCCGGAGGCGGCCGAGGGGCTGCTGCGCGAGGCCGCCGAGGAGGCGGGGTGCTCGGTGGCGGAGCCGCTGGGCGCGTACCCGGCGGTCGGCAAGCTGGTGCTCTCCCAGTACACGACCGCGCTGGGCATCGTTCCCCAGCCGCAGGGCGCTCCGGTCCGCTGACCTCCGTGGCCGCGGGCAGCGGCGAAGGGGCCCGCACCAGGACGGCACGTCCGGTGACGGGCCCCTCGGTGTCACCGCGGGCCCGCCGCCTCCCGGGCGAAGGCCACGCAGGAGGCCGCCGGGGCGTCGACCGAGCCCGCCCGGGACGGGACACCGGTCAGCGGGTCGAGGTCGAACCAGGTGACGTCGCCGGAACGCTCGTTGGCCACGTACAGCCGCCGGCCCCGGGGGTCCAGCGCCAGGTCGCGCGGCCAGTGCCCGCCGCACGGCACCGTCGTGACCAGCCGCGGCCTCTCCCCCGCCGGGTCGAGCGCCAGGACGGCGATGCTGTCGTCGCCGCGCACGGCGACCCACAGATGCCGCCCGTCGCCCGCCACGGCGATCCCGGAGGGGTGGCTCGGCTCCCGGGCCCCCACCGGCAGCAGCGGGGTCTCCGCCACCGCCTCCAGGGCTCCGGCGGCGGCGTCCCAGCGGCAGACCGTGAGCGTCGCTTCGAGCTCGCCGACCACGTAGGCGTGACTGCCCGCCGGATGGAAGGCCAGGTGGCGCGGGCCCGTCCCCGCCCGCAGTGCCGTCTCCCCGTGCGGGATCAGCCCGCCGGTGCCCGGGTCGAGCACGTGGACGTGCACCGAGTCGGTGCCGAGGTCGACGCTCAGCAGCCAGCGTCCGCCGGGATCCGCCACCACCTGGTGGGCGTGCGGGGCGTCCTGGCGGTCCGGGTCCGGGCCGGCACCCCGGTGCCGCAGCACACCCGACGCGGCGCGCGGCGCGCCGTCCGGCCCGACGGGCAGCGCGCTCACGCTGCCGGAGCCGTAGTTGGCGGTCACCACGTGCCCGTGGGCGAGCGTCAGGTGGGTGGGGGCCGCGCCCCTCACCGGTGCGGGCCCGCCGATGAGGCGTGCCGGGCCCCCGCCGGTGATGTCGAAGGCGGCGACGGCGCCCTCGTCTCTCTCGCTGACCGCGTACAGGACGGACCCGTCCGGGGCGGGCACCAGGAAGGACGGGTCGGCGACCGCGTCCGTCGCTCCGGTGACCGTCAGCGCGCCCGTCCCCGGGTCGACGTCGGCCGTGGTGACGCCCCGCCCGCCGGCCGTGGTGAACGACCCGATGAAGGCCCGTGTGCCGGCCCGAACCGCCTTGTCCGCCACCGCGTTGGCCCTCTCCCGTGCTGACTCCGGTGCGGGGCCGACGGTAGCAGGCGGTCTAGACCAACGCGGCGCCATCGCCGTTTCGCGCGGTCAGGAGCCGACCAGCGGGGAGCGCGGGGAGCTGCGCAGCGGTACGACGAGGTCGGCGAGCGCCCGCTCCAGGCCGTGCAGGTGGTGCAGCGCCGCCTCCACACCGGGGTGGTGGTGCGGCTGGAGGTGCGCGGCGGCCGTACGGCCGTCCGCCGTGGCGGCGGCCTCCCCGGCCGTCGCCGTCGCCGTCGTGGCGCCGGGTGACACCAGGGCCCGCACGGCGGCCTCCACGCGCGTGCAGGCGGCCGTGAGCCGGGCGTCGTGCGAGGCCCGCGGGTCGGCCGCGACCGCGGCCAGGCCGCGCACCTCGCGGGCGCAGCTGTCCAGCAGGGCGAGCACCTGGCGGGCGCGGGCCTTGCGGGCGCGCAGCGGGCTCAGCGGATGGACCAGCGGGGCCAGCGAGAGCCGGGCCCGGCCCAGCAGCGCCTCCAGTTCGGCGGCGAGCGGCGCCGGGTCGGCGCCGGGGTCGCCGGCCAGCCGGCGGGAGGCGGCGGTGGTGCACCCGTGCACGCAGTGCAGGGCGCGCGCGATCCACGCCTCCGTGGTGGCGTGGGTGGTGACGGGCAGCACGAACATCACCGCCAGGGCCGCGCCGAGCGCGCCGACGCCGGTCTCCGCCAGGCGCAGGACGAGCAGCGCGGGTTCCAGCACGCCCAGGAGCCCGTACAGCAGCCCGACCATCAGCGTGACGGCGAGCATCATCCAGGTGTACGACACCGGGGCGGTGTAGAAGATCCCGAAGACGCAGAGCGCCACCAGGGCGGCGGTGGGCGCGGTCGCCCCGTCCACCGGGACGGCGACGAACAGGCTCACGGCGATCCCGGTGAGCGTGCCCAGGACCCGGCGGAAGCCACGGACCAGGGTCTCGCCGCGGGAGGCGGTGTTGACGAAGATCCACCAGGTGGCGCCCACCGCCCAGTACCAGCGGTCCCCGGACAGCAGCTGCCCGGCGACCAGGGCGAAGGCGCCGGCCGCGGTGGCCTGCACCGCCTGCCGGGTGGTGGTACGGGCCAGGCCCCGGCCGCCCGGGAGGGTGGGCACGGCGGGCGGCGGCAGCCGCCGCTCGTAGCACCAGGCGCCGAAGCGGACCAGCGAGGAGGCGAGCAGGGAGAGGGCGATGGCCGAGTACAGCCCGGGCAGCTGTCCGGGCACCGTGCGCAGGAACTGCGCCACGAAGAAGGTCATGAACGCGAAGACGCCCAGGGCGTGCCCCCGCGGCCCCCAGCGGCGGGCGTACACCGAGGCTCCCGCGACGGCGACGAACGCCACGTCGCGCGCGGGCGCGTACCCGTGCAGCCCGGCGGCCAGGGCGAGCACCGGGAACCCGACGGCGGGCAGCAGGGCGGTGGTGACGGCCTGCCGGCGGACGGTCGGGTCGGTGACGGTGAAGAGGGCGAGCAGCGCGGCGAGCCCACCGGTGATGACCGCGGGCAGCGGATGTCCCGTGAGACCGCACACGGCCACCGCCAGGCCGATGCCGAGGACGGCCCGCAGGGCGCTGCGCAGTCGCAGCCGGCCCGGGTCCGGAGCCACGAACATCCTCTTCAGCACGGATTCCCACCCCTTCTTTGGTTTCGGCATGAAAAAGGCGCCGCGGAGTCCGCAGCGCCATCGACGGGTACATAAGAGCATCTTCGGGCCCAGTGGCTCAAGTGAACCCGGTTGCACTGGGCCAATGGCCCGGACATCGCCGGGTGGGACGTCCGTCGGCCGAGCCAACGGACCTGACCGGAGTGGTAGCGTCCGGTTCGTCCCGTCGGACCGGGGCGACTGGGCCATTGGTACAGTGCCCTCGCGTACGGGCGGGCCAGAAGGAGGCCGGACGACATGGCCGTGGACGAACTGGACACCCGCATCCTGCGGCTGCTGATCGAGCAGCCGCGCACCAGCGTGCGGGAGTACGCGCGGATCCTCGGCATCGCGCGCGGCACCCTCCAGGCGCGCCTGGAGCGGCTGGAGCGCGAGGGCGTGATCACCGGCACGGGGCCGGTCCTCTCGCCCGCGGCGCTCGGCCACCCGGTGCTGGCCTTCGTGCACATCGAGGTCACCCAGGGCCACCTGGACGACGTCGGCGACGCGCTCGCCGCCATCCCCGAGATCGTCGAGGCGTTCTCGATCACCGGCGGAGGCGATCTGCTGACCCGGGTGGTCGCGCGGGACAACGGCCATCTGGAGGACGTCATCCAGCGGCTGATCCAGCTTCCCGGGGTGGTGCGGACCCGTACCGAGATGGCGCTGCGCGAGCGGGTGGCGCACCGGCTGCTGCCGCTGGTGGAGGCGGTGGGCCGGGCGTCCGGCACACCGCGCTGAGGGCCGCGGGCGCCCTTGGCATCCTGGGGCCCATGAATACGCCGTGGACCACCGCCGTGATCTTCGATCTGCACGGCACGCTGGTGGACAGTGAGCCGAACTACTACGAGGCCGGGCGCCGGCTGCTGGCGGACCACGGGGTCACCGGCTTCACCTGGCGGCGCCACACCGACTTCATCGGGATCGGGACGCGCGAGACCCTGGAGATCCTCAAGGCCGAGTACGGCCTGGCCGCGCCCGTCGAGGAACTGCTGGCCGGAAAGAACCACCACTACCTCCGGCTGGCCCGCGCGGGGACGGCGGTGTTCCCGCGGATGCGGGAGTTCGTGGAGCGGCTGCACCGTGAAGGTATGCCGATCGCCGTGGCGTCCGGCTCCTCCCGTGGCGCGATCGAGGCGGTGCTCGGCGGTACGGGCCTGGACGCGTACGTCACGACAGTGGTCTCCGCCGAGGAGGTGGAGCGCGGCAAGCCGGCTCCGGACGTCTTCCTGGAGGCGGCGCGCCGCCTGGGCGTGGAGCCGGCGCGCTGCGTGGTGGTGGAGGACGCCCCGCCCGGCGCGGCGGCGGCGCACGCCGCGGGGATGCGGTGCGTCGCCGTGCCGTATGTGCCGGCGACGGCCGGTGATCCGGCGTTCCGGCGGGCGGGGCTGCTGTTTCCCGGGGGCCAGGAGGAGTTCACGGTGCGGGCGGCCCACGACTTCGTGACGCGCGGGCCGGCGCCCGGCCGGACCGGTGCCTGAGCGGTGACGTCCGCCGCCCGCCGCCCGGGGCCGCCCGGGGCCGCCCCGGTGGCCCCGGCGCCCGGGTCACCCTTGCGGGTGCGCGCCGATGTCCGTCGGGTCCACCCCCCGGCCCTGACTAGGGCCCGCAGGCAGCCGACCGACGGCCGTCCGGACCGCCGGACGCGCCCTGTCCGGGTACGCGGGTCCCGTCGCCGGGCGCCGCCCGGCGACGGAGGACGGGGCGCATCCGGCACACCCGCCGGGTCAGCCGGGTCGCCGCCGACGCGTAGGCGATGCCGAAGAGGAGCGAGACGAGGAACGCGAGGTGCTTCGAGACGCCGTCGAGGACCGGGTAGACCTGCCAGTGCGTCAGGTAGATGGCCAGGGAACTTCCGGCCAGGAGGCCGGCCACCCGGTTGAGCCGGGGACCGCTCGGCAGCGTGGGGAACCACACCAGGAGCACGAAGCCCGCCATGACGAACAGCTCGCGGCGCGGCTCACCGGGGAAGAAGCCGGGCACGGTGGCGAGTGCCGCGACCGTGACCGCCAGCCGTTGGGGCACGGTGCGCGCGCGTGCCGCCGCCCAGCCGAGCGCGAAGAGCCAGAAGACGGTGACGGCGTCGGTGATCTGGGTGCGGTCGGGGAGGCCGACGAGTTCGTAGCGGGCGAGCAGCCCGATTCCCGCGAGGGCGACCGGCAGTCCGTACGGGTGGCGCCGTTCCAGCCGGTCGATCACCGGGAGGGCGAGCAGGGCCAGCGTGGCGAGCAGGATGTAGACGAGGGCCTCGACGAACCAGAGGTGGATTCCCGGCCCCATGTCCTGCGGGGCGAGCGCGTTGTGCAGGAGCAGGAGATTGGTCAGGTCGTAGTCGTCGCTCACCAGCAGCGCGAAGGCGGTCCAGGCCATGCAGGGCAGGGCGATCCGGCCGATGCTCCGGGCCGTGCGACGGACGCGGGCGCGCCGTTCGGCCGAGGTGAGCAGGAAGCGGGCGAAGTTGAAGCCCGCGACGGCGAGCAGCAGGTGGGCGCCGCCCCGGATCTCGAAGAGCCGGATGTGGGACCCGACGACGCAGAGGATCGCCACCGCGCGCAGGGCGACACTGGTCTCCAGCGTCCGGCCGCGTGCGCCGGACCGCGCCGGCGGCTGTCGCAGCTCGCGTATCGGGGTGAGGTGCCAGTCCGGCGGGAGGTGGCCCAGGAGCTCCTCCAGGCGGAGCGACATCTCGACGTACGACAGGGAGTCGCCGCCCAGTCCCACGAAGGTGTCGTCGGGGGTGACGCCGGTGCGGTCCAGGATCGTCGCGTACAGGGCGCACAGACCCCCGTCACCGGCCGCACCCCCTGGTGCGGTGGGTGCGGTGCGGCGGGTGAGACCGCGGACCTTCGCGTAGTCGGGCTTGCCCGTGGGCAGCCGGGGCAACTCGTCGAGTACGTGCACGTCGACGGCGGACGGCGGCAGCCCGCACTCCTCCGTCACCCGGCGCCGGACGCGCCGGGCGTCCCAGCCCGGGCGGCGGGCGGCGGCGACGGTGAGCACGTGGTCGTCACCCGAGCAGAACGCGCGCACCCCGTGCCGGGCCAGCGTCCGCTCCACCTGCTGCGGGTCGACGCGCAGGCCGAGGATCTTCAGGAACCGGCCGCGCCGCCCGACGATCTCGTACAGCCCGTGCCCGGTGCGGCGGGCCAGGTCTCCGGTCCGCAGGGCGTCGACGGTCCGGCCGAGCGCCAGGTCCCCGGCGGTGTGCGCGTAACCGAGCATCACGTTGGGGCCGCGGTAGACGAGTTCGCCGACCCCCTCGTCCTCCGCTTCGTCCTCCGCTTCGTCCTCCGGTTCGTCCACCGGCTCGAGTGAGAAGGCGCCACCGGGGACGGGCACGCCGATCGCCGTGGGGTGGTCGGCGGCCAGTTCGGGCGGGAGGTAGGCCATCCGGGCAGTGGCCTCGGTCTGGCCGTACATGACGAAGAGGTCCCAGCCGCGTCGCCGCCCCAGCTCCGCGTAGTGGGCGACCCGGTCGGGGTCGAGACGGCCGCCGGCCTGGGTGACGTACCGCAGACGCGGGAGGTCCATGTCGGCGAATCCGACCCGGTCGAGCAGGTCGAAGGTGTAGGGAACACCGGCGAGCGCGGTGCCGCCGGCGGCGCGGAAGAGGTCCCAGAAGCAGGAGTCGGCCACCGACAGACCCGTCAGGACGAGCCCGGCGCCGCGCAGCAGGTGGCTGTGGACCACCGACAGGCCGTAGCAGTAGTGCATCGGCAGCGTGGTCGCGGCCCGGTCGGTGTCGCGGATGCCGAGGTACGTGGCGATGGACTCGGCGTTCGCCTGGAGGTTGGCGTACGAGAGCCGGACGAGCTTCGGCGAGCCGGTGGAGCCGGAGGTGCTGAGGAGCAGCGCGAGATCCGGGTGCAACGTGTGGGCCGAGACCGCCCGTCGTTCCTCGATGCGCCATTCACCGTCGCCGGCGGCCGTCGGGTGGACGACCACGTCGGGGTCGTACGCGGCGGTGAGCGCGGCGACGGCCTCCGGGTGGTCGCCGGGGACGAGGAGGACGGGGTGCCCCGAGGAGAGCGCGGCCAGATGGACGACGAGGGCCTCGGCGGTGTTGGCGCCGGGGAGCAGGACGAGACGGCGGGCGGTGCCGAGGCGCCGGGCCGTCCCGCCCACCCTCCTGGCGAGTTCACGGTAGGAGATCTCGCCGTCGGCGGTCACGAGGGCGGTGCGGTCGCCGTGCTGTGCCAGGCGGTGGGCGAGGGGGAGGCGGCTGCCGTGGAAGGGCGGGGAGGGGGTGAGCGTCACGGGCGGATCGTAGGTAAGGCTTTCCTGACCACACAGGGGCGGGGTTGCTCCTGACATCCCTTTGCAACGCGTTCGTTACCAGAGTCTGACTTGACCCTTAGGTTAGCTTTACCTTATCAATACCCATGTTCATCGGTTTCCCCGCCAACTCACGTCGCCTGCCCCGCCCACGTGCCCCCGTGGCACCGGCGGCCGGCACGGCAAGGAAGGCTCCACCTCCATGCGCCGCCCCATGGCCCGCCGTCTCACCGCGCTCGCCGCGGCCGCCCTGCTCCTTCCCGCGCTCGCCGCCTGCGGGAGTGACGAGCCCGCCGGGCTCGTCATCTACTCCGGCCGCAACGAGAACCTGGTGAAGCCGCTCGTCGAGAAGCTGGAGAAGCACCTCGGTACGAACGTCGACGTGCGGTACGGCGACAGCGCCGAACTCTCCGCCCAGCTCATGGAGGAGGGGGAGAACACCGAGGCCGGGCTCTTCCTGTCGCAGGACGCGGGCGCCCTGGGGGCCCTCTCCAAGGAGGGCCGGCTCTCCCCGCTGACGAAGGCCACCCTCGACAAGGTGCCCGCCGCCCACCGCGGCTCCGCCGGCGACTGGGTCGGTGTCAGCGGCCGCGTCCGCGTCCTCGCCTACCACCCGGACCAGGTCCCCACTCCCCCGAACAGCGTCCACGACCTCGTGAAGCCCGAATGGAAGGGCAGGATCGGCTTCGCGCCGACCAACGCCTCCTTCCAGGCGTTCGTCACCGGCATGCGCGTCCTGGAGGGCGACGAGGCCGCCCGTACCTGGCTCAAGGGCCTCAGGGCCAACCAGCCCAAGGCCTACGAGAAGAACACCGCCATCCTGGAGGCCGTCGACAAGGGCGAGGTCTCCCTCGGCCTGCTCAACCACTACTACTGGTACGAGCAGGTCGCCGAGAAGGGCGCCGGCGAAGTCAAGGCGAAGATCCACTACCTGCCCAAGGGCGACCCCGGCGGCCTCGTCAACGTGGCCGGTGCGGGCATCCTCAAGGGCGCCGACAAGAAGCAGGCCGACCATGCCCGCAAGGCCGTCGACTTCCTGCTCTCCACCGAGTCCCAGACCTACTTCGCCCAGGAGACGAAGGAGTACCCGCTCGCGGCCGGCGTGAAGACCGCCGAGGGCGTGCCCGCGCTGGAGTCCCTGCAGCCGCCGAAGATCGACCTCGGCAGGCTCGACGACCTCAAGAAGACCCTGGCCATGCTCCAGGAGACCGGACTCGTCTGACATGACCTCACCGGACTCGACGGTTCGGACCGGTGGCACCTCCCGCCCGGCGGGTGCGCCCGCACCCGCCGGGCGAGCGCGGATGTCCGCCCGTACCGCTCCGGCTGCCGGACGCCCGCCGTGGGTCCTGGTCGTCCCCGCCTGCGCCGCCGCCCTGCTGGCCGTACTGCCGCTGGTCTACCTCGGTGTCCGCGCGCTGGAGCGCGGGCCCGCCTACGCCTGGGACGTCGTCGCCGACCCCCGCACGGGCGGACTGCTGCTCCGCAGCCTCGGCCTCACCGCCGTGGTCGTCGCCGCCTGCCTGGTCATCGGGATCTCGCTCGCCCGGCTGACCGTCCGCACCTCGCTGCCCGGCGCCCGGGCCTGGTCCGTCCTCGTCACCCTGCCCCTCGCCGTCCCCAGCTACGTCACCGCCTTCGCCTGGCTGTCCGCAGCGCCCTCCCTGGCCGGCTTCACCGGATCCGCCCTGGCCCTGACCCTGGCGAGCTTCCCGTACGTGTACCTGCCCGTCGCCGCCGCCCTGCGCGGCACCGACCCCGGGCACGAGGAGGTCGCCCGCTCGCTCGGCCACGGGCCGGTGCGCACCTTCCTCCGGATCACCCTCCCGCAGCTCCGGCCCGCCGCGGCCGGCGGCGGGCTCCTCGTCGCGCTGTACGTGCTCTCCGACTTCGGCGCCGTCTCGCTCATGCGGTACGACACCTTCACCCGCGGCATCCACACGTCCTACCGGGCCAGCTTCGACCGCACTCCCGCCGCCGCGCTCAGCGTGGTCCTCGTCCTCATGACCGTGGCACTCGTCGCCGCCGAGCACCGCACCCGGGGCCGTGCGCGGTACGCCCGCACCGGCACCGGTACCGCCCGGCGCGCGGCCCCCACCGCGCTGGGACGGCTCACGCCGCTCGCGCTCGGCTGGTGCGGCACCCTCGTCGCCGCCGCCGTCGCCTTCCCGCTGGCCACCCTCGGCTACTGGCTCGCCGTCGGCACCTCGGCCACCTGGGACCCCGAGGCCCTCACCAGCACCGCGCTCACCACGCTGGGCGTCGCCGCCTCGGGGGCCGCGCTGACCACCCTGCTCGCCCTCCCCGTCGGCGTCATCGCCGCCCGCCACCGGGGCCGGGCCGCCACGCTGCTCGAACAGGCCGCCTACGCCGGCCACGCCGTGCCCGGCATCACCGTCGCGCTCGCCCTGGTCTTCCTCGCCGTCCGCTACGCGCGCCCCCTGTACCAGGAGACCCCGCTGCTGATCTGCGCCTACGCGGTGCTGTTCCTGCCCGTCGCGGTGGCCGCCACCCGCGCCGCCGTCCTCCAGGCGCCGCCCGTCCTCGACGACGTCGCCCGCTCGCTCGGCCGCACGCCGCTCGGCGTCCTGCGCGAGGTCACCGTCCCGCTCGCCGCCCCCGGCGTCGCCGCCGGCGCGGCCCTCACCTTCGTCGTCTGCATGAAGGAGCTGCCCGCCACCCTGCTGCTGCGCCCCACCGGCATGGACACCCTGGCCACCCGGCTGTGGACGGAGACCGGCAGCGGCTCGTTCGCCGCGGCCGCGCCCTACGCGGCGGCGCTCATCCTGCTGGCCGCCGTCCCCTCCTACCTCCTCGGAAGGCACCGCCCGTGAACGACCGTCAGGTGAACGACCTCCAGGTCGGTGGCGTGGTGAAGACCTACGGATCCGGCGCCCCGGTCCTGGACGGCCTCGACCTCGCCGTGCCGGGCGGCTCCCTCACCGCCGTACTCGGCCCGTCCGGTTGCGGCAAGACCACACTGCTGCGCGTGATCGCCGGCTTCCTGAAGGCCGACTCCGGCACGGTCACCGTCGCCGGCCGCCTCCTCGGCGGCCCGGGGGCGCACCTGCCGCCGGAGCGGCGCCGGATCGGCATCGTCCCCCAGGAAGGCGCGCTCTTCCCGCACCTGAGCGTCGCCCGCAACATCGCCTTCGGGCTGCGCGGCACGGAGCGCGCGGCGCGGCGCGGACGCGTCGAGGAGCTGCTGGATCTCGTCGGGCTCGCCGGTTACGGCGACCGCATGCCGCACGAGCTCTCCGGCGGCCAGCAGCAGCGCATCGCCCTCGCCCGCGCCCTCGCCCCCGAGCCGCATCTCGTCCTGCTCGACGAACCGTTCAGCGCCCTGGACACCGGCCTGCGCGAGACCGTACGGGCGGAGGTCCGCACCGTCCTCCGCGACAGCGGCGCCACGGCCCTGCTCGTCACCCATGACCAGCAGGAGGCCCTCTCCACCGCCGACCTCGTGGCCGTCCTCGACAAGGGCCGGGTCGCCCAGTGCGCCGCCCCCGAGGAGCTCTACCACCGCCCGGCCGACCCCTGGGTGGCCTCCTTCGTCGGCGACGCCGTCCTCGTCCCCGCCACGGCATCGCACACCACCGCCACCACTCCGCTGGGCCGCGTCCCCCTCGCCGTCCCCGCCGGGCACCGGGAAGGTCTCGTCCTGCTCCGCCCCGAGCAGCTGCGCCTCACGCCACCGGCGGAGGGAGCCACCGAGGGCACCGTCACCGGGGTCCGCTTCCACGGCCACGACACGCTGCTCACCGTGGCCGTCGACGGACTGCCCGGCCCGCTCGCGGTCCGCACCCCCGGCCCGGTCCCGGCGCGCCCGGGCGACCGGGTGGGTCTGACGGTCACGGGGGAGGCGACCCTGCACGAGGCCCGGTAGCCGGGGCGCCGACGCCCGACAGGTCCGCACCGGCCCCCACCGGCCCCGCACGCGGGCCCGCCGGTTCTCCCGGGCCGTCCCGGCGGCCGTCCGCCAGCCGGTCCCCAGGGTCCGGGCACCCGGGCCGCGCACCCCACCGGGTACGGCCGGACGCGGGCCCGCGGTACCGCAGGGCTACCCGAGAAACGACAGACGCACCTTTCGGTCCGGGTTGTCCTTGTTGGTGTCGACCACGCACACCGACTGCCAGGTGCCCAGCGCCATCTCGCCGCCGACGACCGGGATCGTGGCGTGCGGGGGCACCAGCGCGGGCAGCACGTGGTCGCGTCCGTGGCCGGGGCTGCCGTGCCGGTGCTGCCAGCGGTCGTCGGCCGGCAGCAGGGAGTGCAGCGCGGCCAGCAGGTCGTCGTCGCTGCCGGCGCCGGTCTCCATGATGGCCACCCCGGTCGTCGCGTGCGGGGTGAAGACGTTCAGCAGCCCGTCCCGTCCGGCCGCCACCTCCCGCAGGAACGCGGCGCAGTCGCCGGTCAGGTCGTGGACGACCTCCCGGTCGCCGGTGGTGAGGGTCAGCGTCCGTGTGGTGAATGCGTCGCTCATGTCTTCATGGTGACCCGTCCTGCCTCGGTGAATCACCGCGACCGGCCGCCGCTCCCCCGCCGGTGCGCGAGCGCCGGGCGGGCACGGCCCGGGGACGCGGCCATCGGTGCTGCGCTGCCGGCGTCGCGGCCGTGGTGGGTCGGCGCGGTCGACCGGCGCGGGCGGCGTCCTCCCCCACCGCCGGCGGTGGGCGGGGTGGTGCGCGGCCCGCGTCCGGGACGCTCACCGTGCGCCTCGGCCGCGCGTCGTCGGGGGCCACCGGCCGCCCCGGCGGCCCGGCGGGCGGCTGAGGAGGGCCGCCCGGCGGCGCGTGTCGCCCAGGCTTGGGGCGGCCCCGGTTCCTGCGCGCCCCGGCCCCGCCCGTCCTGGGAAGATCCCGGCACCCCACCCGGTTGGTAGAAGCGTGAACTACTTTGCCCTCGACGTGGTCGTCATCGGGGCCGGCCAGGCCGGCCTGTCCGCCGCGTACCACCTGCGCCGCGCCGGCCTGGAACCGGACCGGGACTTCGTCGTCCTGGACCACGCCCCGGGCCCCGGCGGCGCCTGGCAGTTCCGCTGGCCCACGCTCACCTACGGCAAGGTGCACGGCATGCACGCGCTGCCCGGCATGGAGCTGGCCGGCGCCGACGGCGAGCGGCCCTCCTCGGAGGTGATCGGCGCGTACTTCGCCCGCTACGAGGAGACCTTCGACCTGCGGGTGCACCGGCCGGTGGACGTCTCCGCGGTCCGCGAGGGCGAGGCCGGCGGGCTGCTGGTGGAGACGTCGGAGGGAACGTACGCCACCCGCGCGCTGATCAGCGCGACGGGCACCTGGGACCGGCCGTTCCGGCCGCGCTACCCCGGGCAGGAGACCTTCCGGGGACGGCAGCCGCACACCGCGGACTACCCGGGCCCGGCCGCGTTCGCGGGGCAGCGCGTGATCGTGGTGGGCGGCGGTGCCTCCGGCACCCAGCATCTGATGGAGATCGCGGAGGTCGCCGCCGGCACCACCTGGGTGACCCGCCGCGAACCGGAGTGGCGGCAGGGGCCGTTCGGCGAGGCCGAGGGCCGCGCGGCGGTGGCGCTGGTGGAGGAGCGGGTACGGCGGGGCCTGCCGCCGCGGAGCGTGGTCGGCGTGACCGGGCTGCCACTCACGGACGCGATCGTGGCCGCCCGGGAGCGCGGTGTCCTCGACCGGCTGCCGATGTTCGACCGGATCGTCCCGGACGGGGTGGTGTGGGACCCCGGGTCCCCGACGGCCGGGAAAGGCGGCGACCTGGGCGTGGGACGGACGGTGGCGGCGGACGTGATCCTGTGGGCGACCGGCTTCCGGCCGTCCGTCGGTCACCTGGCGCCGCTGGGGCTGCGCGAGCGGGGCGGTGGTATCCGGCTGGACGGGACCCGGGCGGTGCGCGACGAGCGCGTCCACCTGGTGGGGTACGGGCCTTCGGCGTCGACGATCGGCGCCAACCGGGCCGGGCGGGCCGCCGTCCGGGAGGTCGTCGGGCTGCTGGGCCGCCGTCCCGTCGGCCGGGCACCGCGCCCCCTGGCCGCGGCGGTCTGAGCCGGTGGTCAGCCGCCGTCGCCTCGGCGGCGCTCGTTGAACTCCTGGACGTTGCGCCGGTGCTCGTCGTAGTCGGCGGTGAAGCGCGTGTCGCCGGGTCGCACGGTGACGAAGTACAGCCAGTCCCCGGGCGGCGGGTCGATCGCCGCCCGGACGGCCTGCTCACCGGGGTTGTCGATGGGGGTCGGTGGCAGCCCCTGGCGGGCGTAGGTGTTGTACGGGCTGTCCAGCCTGGTGTCCGCGTGACTGGTGTCCAGGGTGGACCGACCCAGCGCGTAGTTGAGGGTGGAGTCCATCTGGAGCGGCATCGACCGGGCGAACCGGTTGTAGATGACCCGGGCCACCTTCCCCATGTCCTGCGGGGTGTCCGCCTCGGCCTGCACGATGCTGGCGATGGTCACCGTCTGGTACGGGGTGACGCCGTTGCGCCGCGCGCCGGCGGCCAGGTTCTGCGCCCGGAACCGTTCGTCCGCGGTTCTGACCATGTAGCGCAGCAGGCTCGCCGGGGTGGTCCCCTCCTCCACCGGATACGTCGCCGGGAAGAGGAACCCCTCGGGGTTGCCGCGGGCCTCGGGCGGCAGCTGCGGACCGGCGCTGCCCGGCCGGCTCGCGCCCCCGGTACGGCCCACACCGGCCGCCGCCTTCCTGGTGGTGCCGGCCGGCACACCGAGCGTCCGGTCGACCGCCGCGTACACCTGGGCGGCCCGCCAGCCCTCCGGTACGAGCAGTCTCCTGGGTTCGCGCGGCGGCGTCTCCTCGACCAGCAACAGGGGTACCAGCACCGCGGCCGCGGCCGCCGCCACCAGGCCCGCGAGCAGAATGAGCAGCCCGCGGCGGCCGGGCCGGAACCGGCGCCGTGGCGCTTGGTCCTGGGAGTCGTTCACCATGCGGGCACCGTAACGCGCGGTGCGCGCCGAAGCCGGTACCGCCCGGCCGCGCCGTCGCTCCCCGTGCCACGGGAGCGGCGGCGCCGTCGCGGGCACGGGCAGGGCAGGGCGCGGGCAGTGCACGGTCAGGGCGGTGCCGCGGGCGCGAAGGGGCGGTGTCCCGTGCGCGTGCGGGGACGGGCGGGCCGCGCTCAGGGGGACACGGACGCCGGTTCGTCGCCGCGGAACGCGGACGCCGGTCCGTCGTCGCGGCGCACCAGAGCGGCATAGCGGCCCCGCCGCTCCAGCAGCTCCTCGTGGCGGCCCCGCTCGGCCACCCGGCCCTGGTCCATGACGATGATCTCGTCCGCGTCCCGGACGGTGGAGAGCCGGTGCGCGATGGTGATCGTGGTGCGCCCCGCGGAGAGCGCGTCGATCGCCTTCTGGACCGCCCGCTCGGTACGGGTGTCCAGGGCGCTCGTCGCCTCGTCCAGGATGAGGACGGGCGGGTCGCGCAGGATGGTGCGGGCGATGGCCAGGCGCTGCTTCTCACCGCCCGAGAAGCGGTATCCGCGTTCCCCGACCAGGGTGTCGTACCCGTCGGGCAGGGAGGCGATGTGGTCGTGGATCTGCGCGGCGCGGGCCGCCGCCTCGATCTCCTCGTCGGTGGCCTCCGGCTTGGCGAAGCGCAGGTTGTCGGCGACGGAGGCGTGGAAGAGGTAGGTCTCCTGGGAGACGACGCCGACCGCGCGGGCCAGTGTGTCGAAGTCCAGGTCGCGCACGTCCACCCCGTCGAGGCGGACCCGGCCGCCGGTGACGTCGTACAGCCGGGGCACCAGGTAGCTGAGCGTGGACTTGCCCGAGCCGGTGGGTCCGACGACGGCCAGGCTGCCGCCCGCCGGTACCGTCACGTCGATCCCCAGGAGCGTCGGTGCGCTCTTGTCGTCGTACCGGAAGGAGACGTCCTCGAACCGCACCTCGCCGCGGATCTCCGCCAGCCGCACCGGCGCGTCGGGTTCGGTGATGTCGGCCGGCAGGTCGAGGTACTCGAAGATGCGCTGGAAGAGCGCCAGGGAGGTCTGGATCTCCACTCCGGTGGAGAGCAGGCTCACGGCCGGCCGGAACAGGCCCTGCTGGAGCGAGACGAAGGCGACGAGCGTACCGATGGAGATGGCCGGCCCGCCCGCCTGGAGCGCGAGTCCGGCGGCCCAGTACAGCAGCGCGGGCATCGCGGCCATGACGATGCCGATGGTGGACATCCGCCACCGCCCCGCCATCGAGGAGCGCACCTCCAGGTCGACCAGGCGCTCCGACTCGCTCGCGAACGACCGGGTGAGCGAGTCGGCACGGCCCATGGTGCGGCCCAGGAGGATGCCGCTGACCGAGAGCGACTCGGTGACGGTCGCGGCCATGGCCGCCATCTGCTTCTGCCGCCGGGTGGCGATCGTCTTGCGCTCCCGCCCGACGCGGCGGCTGATCCACACGAACACCGGCAGCAGGAGCAGGGAGACCAGGGTGAGCCGCCAGTCCAGCGCGAGCATCGCGACGACCGTCGCCACCACGGCGGTGAGGTTGGAGACCAGGGAGGTGGCGGTCGAGGTCACGGTGGCCTGCATGCCGCCGATGTCGTTGGCGATGCGGGACTGCACCTCCCCGGTGCGGGTCCGAGTGAAGAAGGCCAGCGACATGCGCTGGAGCCGGGCGTAGACGGCGGTGCGCAGGTCGTGCATGACGCGTTGGCCGACCGTCGTGGAGATCAGCGTCTGGAGCACGCCGAAGACGCCCGTCACCACCGCCGTGAGGATCATGCCGAGGGCGAGCAGGCTGAGCAGCCCGGTGCGGCCCTGCGGGATGGCGGTGTCCAGGATCTCGCGCAGCAGGAACGGCGAGGCGACGGAGACCAGCGAGGAGGCGGCGACGAGCAGCCCCACCACGGCGAGCCGGCCCCGGTAGGGGCGGAAGAGCCGCAGGACGCGCCGGATCTGGGCGGGCGGCTGCCCCGGCTCGCGGGGTGGTGGCGTCCAGGTGGACTCGGCGTGGATGCGCATGGGCTCCTTCGGGGGCTCGGGCACGGACGGGGAGCGACGGCACCGGGCTCCGGGCGTCGCGCGCCAGCCGCCGGGCGCGCGGGCACCGTTCGCCCGGCGCCGGAGGACGGCACCCGGGCGAACGGTGTTCGCTGGACGCGACCGTCGGACCGGCGGGGGCGCACGACGGCCGCCACCTCGAAGAGCATAGCTCACTGTTACCTTGCTTCACAATGACCGAGGTCCTGCTAGCATTCCGTCATGAACACCCCTGATGCCGACGGCCTGCTGGCCGAGCAACTCCTGCGGCTCACCCGCCGCATCCACCGCAGCCAGCAACGGCAGCTGGAGTCGGCCGGCATCGCCATCACCCCCGCCCAGTCCCGGTTGCTGCGCACCCTCCTGCACTACGACACCCCGCCCCGCATGGCCGACCTCGCCGCCCGCCTGGAGGTCGTGCCCCGCGCCGTGACCAGTCTGGTCGACGGGCTGGAGGCCGGCGGCCGGGTCCGCCGCGTCCCCGACCCGGCCAACCGCCGGGTGATCCGCATCGAGCTCACCGACACCGGCCGCGACACGCTGCGGCAGCTGCGGACCGCGCGCCGGGCCGCCGCAGAGGACATCCTGGCCCCATTGACCGCCGAACAGCGCGAGGTGCTCGGCGGCCTGCTGTCCGCCCTGGTCGACGGAGGCCCCGGGCGCCGCTGCTGAGCCACCGTCGGCTCCCGGCCGGAAGCGCGCCACGCACCCCGCGCACCGTCGAGGGGACCGCGCCATGCCGCTGCTGGAACCGAAACCGGACGCCCTGCGCCCCGGGACGGAACGCGCTCCGGCGCACGACCGGGTGCCCGACCTGCTGGCGCACGGCTCACCCAGCGGCCTGCGCGACGAGCTGACCGCCCTGCTGGGCCCCGGCAAAGTGCTGTGGCACGTCTCCGACCTGGTCAAATACGCCTCGGACGCCAGCCCCTACCGCTTCGTGCCCCAGGTCGTCGTGGTCGCCGAGGACATCGACGACGTCTCCGCCGTACTGTCCTACGCCCGGGGCAAGGGCCGCGAGGTGGTCTTCCGGGCCGCCGGGACGAGCCTCAACGGCCAGGCGCAGGGCGAGGACATCCTGGTGGACGTGCGCCGGCACTGGGCCGGTGTGGAGGTCCTCGACGGAGGCGCCCGGGCCCGTGTCCGCCCCGGCACGACCATCGCCCGGGCCAACGCCGCCCTCGCCCGCTACGGCCGGGTGCTGGGCCCCGACCCGGCCAGCGCGATCGCCTGCACCGTCGGCGGGGTCGTCGCCAACAACGCCTCCGGCATGACGGCCGGCACGGAGCGCAACGCGTACCGCACGGTCTCCTCGCTGACCTTCGTCCTGCCGTCCGGCACGGTCGTCGACACCGGGGATCCCGACGCGGGCATGACGCTGGCGCACGCCGAGCCCCGGCTGTGCGCCGAGCTCCTCGCCCTCAGGGCGGAGATCGCGGCCGACACCGCGCTGACCGACAGGATCCGCGCCAAGTACCGGATCAAGAACACCAACGGCTACCGGCTGGACGCCTTCCTGGACGGCAGGACGCCCGTGGAGATCCTGCGCGGACTGATGGTCGGCTCCCAGGGCACCCTCGGCTTCATCTCCGAGGTCGTCCTCGACACCCTCCCGCTGCACCGCCAGGTGTCCACCGCCCTGCTCTTCTTCCCCTCCCTGCCGGCGGCGGCCGCCGCCGTGCCCCTGTTCACCGAGGCCGGGGCCGTCGCCGTCGAGCTGATGGACGGCAACACGCTGCGCGCCTCGGTACGGGTCGAAGGGGTGCCCGCCGACTGGGCGCGGCTGCCCCGGGACACCACCGCCCTGCTGGTGGAGTTCCGGGCGCCGGACGCGGCCGCCCTGGCGGCCTGCGAACGGGCCGCCGCACGGGTGGTGTCCGCGCTGGACCTGGTCGCGCCGGTCCCGTCGGTCACCAACACCTTCTCCCGGGACGCCCGGACGATCGGCGGTCACTGGAAGGCCCGCAGGGCCTTCGTCGCCGCGGCAGGCGGTGGCCGCCCGCCCGGTACCACACTGATCACCGAGGACTTCGCCGTACCGCCCGCCCGGCTGGCCGAGGCCTGCGAGGCCCTGCTCGCCCTCCAGGCGCGGCACGGCTTCGACGCCGCCGTCGCCGGCCACGCCGCCCACGGCAACCTCCACTTCCTGCTGGCCTTCGACGCGGCCGACCCCGCCGAGGTGGACCGCTACGCCGCCTTCATGGGCGAGTTCTGCGAGCTGACCGTCGAGCGGTTCGACGGCTCCCTCAAGGCCGAACACGCCACCGGCCGCAACATCGCGCCGTTCCTCGAACTGGAGTGGGGCCCCAGGGCCACCGAGCTGATGTGGCGCGTCAAGCGGGCCGTCGACCCCGACGGCGTACTGGCCCCGCGGGTCGTCCTGGACCGCGACCCGCACGCCCACCTGCGCGGTCTGAAGACCGTCCCCACCGTCGAGCCGATCGCCGACCCGTGCATCGAGTGCGGCTTCTGCGAACCGACCTGCCCCAGCCAGGACCTGACGACCACCCCCCGCCAGCGCATCGTGCTGCGCCGCGAGATGACCCGGCAGAGCGCCGGTTCACCCGTCGAGGACCAGCTCGTCGCCGCGTACGGCTACGACGCCGTGGACACCTGCGCGGGCGACTCCACCTGCGCCCTGGCCTGCCCCGTCGGCATCGACACCGGCGCGCTGATGCGCTCCCTGCGCCACCGCCGGCACTCGGCGCGCGAGGAACGGCTGGCGGCCCTGGCGGCCAGGCACTTCCGGACCGTCGAGCGGGCGGCCCGGCTCGCGGTGGCCATCGGCGACCGGGCCGGGGACCGGCTGACGGCCTCGGTGACCGGCCTGCTGCGCGGAGCGGTACGGCCCGACCTGGTGCCCCAGTGGCTGCCCCTGCTCCCCGGCGCGGCCCGCGCCGGGCTGCCCCGCACCGAGCGGTCCCGCGCGAGCGCCGTCTACTACCCGGCCTGCGTCAACCGGATCTTCGGCGAACCGGCCGGGACCGGCGGGCCCTCCCTGCCGCAGGCCGTGGTCGCACTGGCCGCGCGGGCCGGCAGGCCGGTGTGGATCCCCGACGACGTGACGGGCACCTGCTGCGCCACCATCTGGCACTCCAAGGGGTACGAGGCGGGCAACCGGCTGATGGCCGAGCGGATCGTCGAAGCCGCCTGGGGCTGGACGGCGGGCGGCCGGCTGCCCCTGGTCGTGGACGCCTCCTCGTGCGCGCTGGGCATCGCCCGGGAAGTCGTGCCCCACCTCGGCGAACGCACCCGGGAACTGCACGCCGGACTCACGGTGGTGGACTCCGTCGTCTGGGCCGCGGACCAGTTGCTTCCGCACCTGACGGTGACGCACCGGGCGGCCTCGGCGGTCGTGCACCCCACCTGCTCCATGCGGCACCTGCGCGACGAGGACCGCCTGACGGCCCTCGCGGAGGCGTGCGCCGAGGAGGTCCTCGTACCGGAGGACGCCGGCTGCTGCGCCTTCGCCGGCGACCGGGGCCTGCTGCACCCCGAGCTGACGGAGTCGGCCACGGCCCGCGAGGCGGCCGAGGTGGCGCACCGGTCGTTCGACGCCTACCTGTCGGCGAACCGGATGTGCGAGATCGGCATGACCCACGCGACCGGACGGCCCTACCGCTCGGTCCTCCTGGAACTGGAGCGCGCGACGCGGTCGTCCCGCTGAGGGCCGGTTCGCCGCCGGGGCGCGCTTCACGCGCGCGGGAGGCGCCCCCCTCCCGGCGCCCGCGCGCCCCTCGGCTCACGCCCCCTTCCTTCCGGGGCTCGGGCTCCCGGGGGCCGTGTGGTGCGGGGCCGTCGCCGGGGAGTCCATGTGTCCGGACGCGGAGTCCAAACGGCCCCCTTGCGTGCCTCCGGCCCCAGCGGCCAGGGTCCTAGCCGGAATTCACGGACCAGCCGTGCACACCACGTACTGGAGGTTCGATGAACGAGGCAGTACCCGGGAACGCGGACTCCGCCGGGGACCCCGCCGGTTCACCCAGCCGGCGCTCGGTCCTGCGGACGACGGCGGGCATGGCGGGCGTCGCGGGCATGGCGGGCGCGCTGGGCGGACTGGGAAGCGGCACCGCGGCCGCCGCCGACAGCGCCGCCGCGAGCGCGGCTCCCCCGCGCCGGGGACGCACCATGGCGGGCGTCCCCTTCGAGCGGCGCGGCACCGTCCGGATGGGAATCATCGGACTCGGCAACCGCGGGGCCGGCATGATCGGCCTGTTCCTCGCCGTGCCCGGCGTACGGGTGGTCGCCGTCTGCGACCCCGTCAGGGCCAAGGCGGAGGCGGCCGCCGCCGAGGTCGCCCGGGCGGGGCAGCCGTCGCCGGCCGTGTACGCGAACGGTGAGCACGACTACGCGAACCTCTGCGCGCGCGGTGACCTCGACTTCGTGTACGTGGCCACTCCCTGGGACGTCCATTTCGAGATGGCGAGGACGGCGCTGCTGAACGGCAAGCACGTCGGCGTGGAGTGTCCCGTCGCGATGCGCCTGGACGAACTGTGGGAGCTCGTCGACCTCTCCGAGCGCACCCGGCGCCACTGCATGCAACTGGAGAACTGCTGTTACGGCAGGAACGAGATGCGGGTACTGCGCATGGCGCACGCCGGGAAGTTCGGCGAGCTGCTGCACGCCGCCGGAGCGTACAACCACGACCTGCGGGAGCTGCTGTTCTCGCCCACCTACTACGAGGGCCCCTGGCGCAGGCTGTGGCACACCCGGCTGCGCGGTGACCTCTACCCCAACCACGGCTTCGGACCGGTCGCCAACTACCTGGACGTCAACCGGGGCGACCGGGTGGTCAGCATCAGCAGCTTCGGCACGCCCGCGCTCGGGTTGGCCGAGTACCGACAGGCCCATGTGCCGACCGGTGACCCCAGTTGGAAGGAGACGTACATCGGGAGCGACCGCACCATCAGCATGGTGCGGACGGCGAAGGGACGGGTGATCCGGCTGGAGCACGACGTGTCGACGCCGCACCCCTACAGCAGGATCAACAGCCTGGGCGGCACCAGGGGCGTCTTCGAGGACTACCCGGCGCGCATATACCTGGAGCCCGACCACCGTGACCACCAGTGGGGCGACTTCTCGGCGTACGCGGCGGAGTTCGACCACTGGCTGTGGAAGGAGCACGCCGATCCGCCCGGCGGACACGGCGGTATGGACTACATCATGGTGTACCGGCTGACGCAGTGCATGAGGCTCGGTCTGGTCCCCGACTTCGACGTGTACGACGCGGCCACCTGGACGGCCCCCGTGCCCCTCAGCCACATCTCGGTCAAGGCCAAGGGCGCGCCGGTGCCGATACCCGACTTCACCCGGGGCGAGTGGCGGCAGGCGCGGTCCGGGGTGGACTCGGCCAGGCCGGAGTGAGACGCGCGGGGCCCGGCTTGTGCGTACCGCCGGGCCCCGCGCCCGCCCCGTCCGTCCCGCGCCGGCTCGGGGGCGCCGGCTCAGCAGCGCGGCGGTCCTCCGGCACGGTGCCCTGGACGGTCCGCGGGCTCCGGTCGTAGCAGCCCGCCGGGCCGTGCCGCCGGCAGCGGTGCTCCGCCGGTCGCCGCAGCCCTTGGGGGGCGCGCAGGTCCCCCGGTACGGGGTGGAGTCGCGGAACCGCGCCTCGGAGACGGTCACCCGGCAGGAGCGGGTTCCGGAGGGCCGGGTGACGGGCGGGGCGGCGGTGACCGGGTCGTGCCAGTCGGTGCCGAACTCCGCCGGGGGCACGGGCGGCCGGGGCGTGGCCCGGGCGGCGGCCCGGGCGGCGGGGGGCACGGCGCTGGCCGGGGCCGTCCCGAACAGCGCGGTGACGCCCGGGAGCAGGCCCACTGAGCACGGTCATGATGTCGCGTTGTCCCATGGGCCCGGAGTGAAGCGCGGGTCGGAGCGCTCCGCCGGGGTGGCGGTCCGGCCATGGCGGGTTCCGCACGGTGGAAGGCGTCGGGGCGGCGCGCGGCCGGGGGCGGGGGCCGATTCGGGGCGGCGCCGGCCGGTTCGCGGCCGGGAGCGGGAAATTCGATTGCCCCGGCCGGGGCCGGGCGGCGAACCTTGCACGGCCTCCCCTTCCCGACGCGCGCCCGTCCGACGCGACGCGTGCACGTCCGCCCGTCCGCCGTCCGTCCGTCCGCCCTAGGCCCTGGGACGTCATGAAGATCCAGCAACTTCCGTACGCCGACCCCGGCGAACCCGACGCCCGCTCGGGCGCCCGTTTCCTGTTCTGGCTGGGCCGCAACCAGCTCGGCGGTCAGCTCAAGGCGGTGGGCTGGGGCCTGCTGAACCAACTGGGCATCGCCGGGCTCCCGCTGGGCGTGGGCCTGGCGGTGCAGGCCGTGGTGGACGGCTCGGGCCGCCGGCTGGCGCTGGCCGGGGTCCTGATCGCGCTCCTCGGCGGGGCGATCGCGCTGGGCGACACGATGCTGCACCGCGCCGCCGTCACCAACTGGATCACCGCCGCCGCCCGCGTCCAGCAGTTGCTGGCCCGCAAGGCCACCGAGCTCGGGTCGTTGCTGACCCGGCGGGTGGCGGCCGGTGAGGTCGTCGCCGTCTCCACCGGTGACGTCGAGAGGATCGGCTGGTTCCTGGAGGCGCTGTCCCGGTTCGCCGCCGCGGCGGCCACGCTGGTGGTGGTCTGCGTCGGCGTGGTGGTGTACCAGCCGGCGCTGGGCACGGTGGTCGCCGTCGGCGTTCCGGTGCTGGCCCTGGCCGTACTGCCGCTGCTGCCCCCGGCCACCCGCCGCGCCGACGTCCAGCGGGAGAAGGCCGGCCGGGCCACCGAACTCGCCTCCGACACGGTCGCCGGGCTGCGGGTGCTGCGGGGCATCGGCGGTGAGGAGCTGTTCCTCGCGCGCTACCGCGAGGCGTCCCAGGAGGTGCGCGGCGCGGCGGTGCGCAGCGCCCGTATGTGGGCGCTGATCTCGGCGATCCAGGTGATGCTGCCAGGGCTGCTGCTGATCGGTGTGGTGCTGTACGGGGCGCGGCTCGCCCTCGGCGGGCGGATCGCGGTCGGGGAACTGGTCGCCGTCTACAGCGCGGTGGCGCTGACCCACTACCCGCTGCGGGAGTTCCAGGAGATCGCCATGGCGTACTCCTTCTCGCGGCCCGCGGCGAAGCGCGCGGCGCGGGTGCTGGCGCTGAGCCGCACGGCACCGGCCGCCACCACGACGACGCCGTCGGCCCCACCGGTGCCCGCCGCGGCCGACGCCGGCCCGCACGGCGGGCGGCGGCCGGGCGGCGACCTGTACGACCCGGTCACCGGGCTGCTCGCACCGCACGGCCGGTTCACCGCCGTCGTGTGCGGGGACCCCGACGCGGCCGGGCGGCTGGCCGACCGGCTCGGCGGGCACCCGGCCGGCGAAGGCGACACCGGCCGGGCGTCCGTCCTGCTCGGCGGGGTGCCGCTGGACGCACTGCCGCTGGCGGAGGCCCGCGCCGCCGTGCTCGTCCAGGACAAGGACCCGGTCCTGCTCTCCGGCACCCTGCGGGAGCTGCTGGACGTGCCGTCGTCCGGCGCGGTGGCCACCGCCGACGCGCTGGCGGCGGCGCGGTGCGGCGATGTGCTGGACGCGCTCGCCCGGGCGTCGGCCGACACCGGTGGTGACCCGATGCGCACCCGGATCACCGAGCGCGGCCGGTCGCTGTCCGGGGGCCAGCGACAGCGCCTGGCACTGGCCCGTTCGCTGGTCACCGATCCCGGGGTGCTGGTTCTGGACGAGCCGACGTCGGCGGTGGACTCGCACACCGAGGCGCGGGTGGCGGCGGGTGTCCGGCGGCTGCGCCGGGGCCGGACGACGGTGGTGTTCTCCTCGTCGCCGCTGCTGCTGGACCTGGCCGACCGGGTGGCGCTGGTGCACGAGGGCCGGGTGGTGGCGGTCGGCACTCACCGGGAGCTGCTGGACACCGAGCCCCGGTACCGCGCGGTGGTCACCCGCGAGACCGACGAGGAAGCGCTGCTGGGCAGCATGGACGTCGAGGAGTCCGCATGATCGGCACAGCGCCGCCGGAGCACGATCCGGCCGCCCCGCACACCACGACGGCACTGCCCGTGGCCGCCGCCCCCACCGTACGGGCGTACGTGGTGGAGCTGCTGCGCCGGCACCGATCGGCGTTCGTCCTGCTCGTCGTGGTCAACGCGGTCGCGGTGATCGCCTCGATGGCCGGTCCCCACCTGCTCGGCTCGCTGGTCGACCGGCTCGCGCACGGGGCGGGCGGGCTGCGGCTGGAGTGGACGGTCGGGCTGTTCGCGGTCGCCGTGCTGGTGCAGGCCCTCTTCGTACGGCTGGTGCGGCTGCGCGGGGCGACGCTGGGTGAGGAGATGCTGGCCGATCTGCGCGAGGACTTCCTCGTCCGGGCCGTGCGGCTGCCGCCCGGTGTGCTGGAACGGGCGGGAACCGGCGACCTGCTCTCCCGGATCACCACCGATGTCGACCGGCTGGCCAACGCGATGCGGGAGGCCGTGCCGCAGCTCGCCATCGGGGTGGTGTGGGTGGCCCTGCTGATCGGCGGGCTCGTGGTGACCGCGCCGCCGCTCGCGCTCGCCGTCGTGGTGGCCGCGCCCCCGCTGATCGCGGGCTGCCGCTGGTACTTCAGGCGCGCCCCCTCGGCGTACCGCTCGGAGGCCGCCGGGTACGCCGCGGTCGCCGCCGCGCTCGCCGAGACCGTGGACGCGGGCCGCACGGTCGAGGTCCACCGGCTCGGGGCCCGGCGCGTCGCGCTGTCCGACCGGCGGATCAAGGAGTGGACGGAGTGGGAACGCTACACACTCCGGCTGCGCTCGGTCCTCTTCCCCGTCACCGACCTCACGCACACCGCGGTCCTGGGCGCGGTACTGATGATCGGCGGGGTGTGCGTCCTGGAGGGCTGGATGGACGTCGGGGAGCTGACGACCGGTGCGCTGCTGGCGCAGATGCTGGTGGAACCGGTGGGGATCATCCTGCGCTGGTACGACGAGCTCCAGGTCGCCCAGGTCTCCCTGGCCCGGCTCGTGGGCGTCCGGGAGATCGAGCCCGACGCCGGGGACCCGGCGGTACGGCCCGAGGGGCGCGTGGTGCGGGCGGACGAGGTCCGCTTCGGCTACCGGGAGGGCGTCGACGTGCTGCACCGGGTGTCGGTGGACGTCGCGCCGGGCACGCGGCTCGCGCTGGTCGGCCCGTCGGGCGCGGGCAAGTCGACACTGGGCCGGCTGCTGGCGGGGATCTACGCACCGCGCACCGGGCGGATCACGCTGGGCGGCGCCGAGCTGTCCCGGATGCCCGCCGAGCGGATCCGCGCGCACGTGGCCCTGGTCAACCAGGAGCACCACGTCTTCGTCGGCACTCTCCGGGACAACCTGCTGCTGGCCAGGTCCGGCGCCGGCGACACCGACCTGTGGGCCGCGCTGTCGGCGGTCGACGCGGACGGCTGGGCGCGGGCGCTGGACGACGGGCTGGACACCGAGGTGGGCTCGGGCGCCCGGACGCTCACCCCGGCCCAGGCCCAGCAGGTCGCGCTGGCCCGGCTGGTGCTGGCCGACCCGCACACCCTGGTGCTGGACGAGGCGACGTCGCTGCTGGACCCGCGGGCCGCCCGGCACCTGGAACGGTCCCTGGCCCGGGTGCTGGAGGGCCGCACGGTGGTGGCCATCGCGCACCGGCTGCACACCGCGCACGACGCGGACCTGATCGCGGTCGTCGAGGACGGCCGGGTCAGCGAGCTGGGCAGCCACGACGACCTGGTCGCGGCGGACGGCGCGTACGCGGCGCTGTGGCGCTCCTGGCACGGCTGAGGCGCCCGGGGGCCGGCCGGCGCGCGGGCGCCACCGGCCCGCCGGTCCCCTCCGGCGGGCAGCTGCCCCGGACGGCGTTCAGATGAGGTTCAGGGCTGCGGCCCCGCCCACCCCGCCCAGCAGCATGAAGGCCGGCATCAGCACCTTCAGCTCCACCCAGCTGCCGGCCCGGAACCGCATGAAGGCCGGCGGCCCCACCGGGTACCAGCGCTTGCGCCCGACCGGGATCGGCCACAGGATCGGGCAGCCCGAGACGGTCAGCGCGTCACCGATGTCGTGGACCAGGGCGCCCAGCACGATGGGCAGGCCCAGCCACAGGTACTCCTGGCCGGGGCCGGTGGACAGCCAGTCCGAGCCGTTGCCCGGCTGGTCCAGCACCCCCGCCAGGATCCACGCGCTGGTGGCGCCCAGCAGCCACACCAGCACGTCGCTGGAGACCCGGGCGGCCCGCCACAGCAGGCCCTCCACGGCGAGCACCAGGTGGACGAAGAGGATCGCCAGGACCGCCCACCGGCCGCCGGTGACCGCCGCCAGGGACGAGCCGGCGCCGATGAGGACGGCCCACAGCCAGGTGTGCGTCAGCGTGCGGTGCCCGCCGTTCCGGCGCGGGTCGCCCTGCTTCTTCGTGGCCTTGTAGACCGCGTACGAGAGCTTGTCGACGACTTCGCACAGCCGGCGCGAGAAGGGTCCGAAGGCCCGCGAGATGGTCGCCGAGCGGTGGTCGAGGTCGGGCGCCAGCGCCGCGCCCGCGCAGATCAGCGCCCCGACGACGAGCACGGGCCAGGGCATCGGACGCCCGGCCGCGGCGGTCGCGGCCCCCACCCCCAGCCAGGCGGCCGCCCCGGACAGTGAGTGTGCCGGTCCCATCATGTGCGTGTCCCGCCCCGTTTGCTCTTGTGGTGTTGCCCCGTTGACGGCTCAGCGTAGCGTTCTGTGATCTTCGTATGAACGGCCGGTTCCCTCCTCCGGGCGGAAGCCAGGCAAGATGGGGGCGTGACCCTTATCGATCAGCTGCCGCCGGATGCCGACCCCGATGCCCTCTTCGAGGCCTTCTCGTCATGGGCCGAGGGCCAGGGCATCACGCTCTACCCGGCTCAGGAGGAGGCGCTGATCGAGGTGGTCTCCGGGGCCAATGTGATCCTCTCCACCCCGACCGGATCCGGGAAGAGCCTGGTGGCGGCCGGTGCCCACTTCACGGCCCTGGCCCACGACCAGGTGACCTTCTACACCGCGCCGATCAAGGCGCTGGTGTCGGAGAAGTTCTTCGACCTGTGCAAGCTCTTCGGCACCGAGAACGTCGGCATGCTGACCGGCGACGCGTCGGTGAACGCCGACGCCCCCGTCATCTGCTGCACGGCGGAGGTGCTGGCGTCGATCGCCCTCCGCGACGGCCGCGCCGCCGACGTCGGCCAGGTGGTGATGGACGAGTTCCACTTCTACGCCGAGCCGGACCGCGGCTGGGCCTGGCAGATCCCGCTGCTGGAGCTGCCGCAGGCACAGTTCGTCCTGATGTCGGCGACGCTCGGTGACGTCTCGATGTTCGAGGAGGACCTGACCCGCCGCACCGGCCGGCCCACCTCCGTGGTCCGCTCGGCGACGCGGCCGGTCCCGCTGTCCTACGAGTACCGGCTCACCCCCATCACGGAGACGCTGACCGAGCTGCTGGAGACCAAGCAGGCGCCGGTCTACATCGTCCACTTCACCCAGGCGCAGGCCGTCGAGCGCGCGCAGTCGCTGATGAGCATCAACATGTGCTCGCGCGAGGAGAAGGACCGGATCGCCGAGCTGATCGGCAACTTCCGCTTCACCACCAAGTTCGGCCAGAACCTCTCCCGGTACGTCCGGCACGGCATCGGCGTGCACCACGCGGGCATGCTGCCCAAGTACCGGCGCCTGGTGGAGAAGCTGGCCCAGGCGGGCCTGCTGAAAGTGATCTGCGGTACGGACACCCTCGGCGTCGGGGTCAACGTCCCCATCCGCACGGTGCTGTTCACCGCGCTGACCAAGTACGACGGCAGCCGGGTGCGCACGCTGCGCGCCCGGGAGTTCCACCAGATCGCCGGCCGGGCCGGCCGGGCCGGGTTCGACACGGCCGGGCTCGTCGTCGCGCAGGCGCCCGAGCACGTCATCGAGAACGAGAAGGCGCTCGCCAAGGCGGGCGACGACCCGAAGAAGCGCCGCAAGGTGGTCCGCAAGAAGGCGCCCGAGGGGTTCGTCGGCTGGACCGAGAACACCTTCGAGAAGCTGATCGCCTCCGAGCCGGAGCCGCTGACCTCCCGTTTCCGGGTCACGCACACCATGCTGCTGTCGGTCATCGCCCGCCCCGGCGACGCCTTCGAGGCGATGCGCCGGCTGCTCGAGGACAACCACGAGCCGCGCCGGGCCCAGCTGCGGCACATCCGCCGGGCCATCGCGATCTACCGTTCGCTGCTGGACGGCGGGGTGGTCGAGCAGCTGGCCGAGCCCGACGCCGAGGGGCGCACGATCCGGCTCACCGTCGACCTCCAGCAGGACTTCGCGCTCAACCAGCCGCTGTCCACGTTCGCGCTGGCGGCGTTCGAGCTGCTGGACCCGGAGTCCCCCTCGTACGCGCTGGACATGGTGTCGGTGGTGGAGTCCACGCTGGACGACCCGCGCCAGATCCTCGCCGCCCAGCAGAACAAGGCGCGCGGCGAGGCGGTCGGCGCGATGAAGGCGGACGGGGTCGAGTACGAGGAGCGGATGGAACGGCTCCAGGACATCACGTACCCCAAGCCGCTGGAAGAGCTGCTGTGGCACGCCTACAACGTGTACAAGAAGTCGCACCCGTGGGTCGGCGACCATCCCGTCTCGCCGAAGTCCGTCATCCGTGACATGTACGAACGGGCGCTGACGTTCACCGAGTTCACCTCCTTCTACGAGCTGGCCCGCACCGAGGGCATCGTGCTGCGCTACCTGGCGGGCGCGTACAAGGCGCTGGACCACACCATCCCGGACGACCTGAAGACCGAGGACCTGGAGGACCTGATCGCCTGGCTCGGCGAGATGGTGCGCCAGGTGGACTCCAGCCTGCTGGACGAGTGGGAGCAGCTTGCCAACCCGGAGGTCGAGACGGCCGAGGAGGCCCAGGAGAAGGCCGACCAGGTCAAGCCGGTCACGGCCAACTCCCGCGCGTTCCGGGTGCTGGTGCGCAACGCGATGTTCCGCCGGGTGGAGCTGGCCGCGCTGGACCAGGTCCGCGAGCTGGGCGAGCTGGACGCCGAGTCCGGGTGGGACGAGGACGCCTGGGCCGAGGCGATGGACAAGTACTGGGACGAGTACGAGGACCTGGGCACCGGTCCGGACGCGCGCGGGCCGAAACTGCTGGCCATCGAGGAGGACCCGCGGCACGGGCTGTGGCGGGTCCGCCAGACCTTCGCCGACCCGAAGGGCGACCACGACTGGGGCATCAGCGCCGAGGTGGACCTGGCCGCCTCCGACGAGGAGGGCCGGGCGGTCGTCCGGGTCACCGACGTCGGCCCGTTCTGACACTGGAGAAAGACGCATGACGAACCCCGCCGAGAGACTCGTCGACCTGCTCGACCTGGAGCAGATCGAGGTCGACATCTTCCGCGGCCAGAGCCCGCAGGAGTCCCTGCAACGGGTCTTCGGCGGCCAGGTCGCCGGCCAGGCCCTGGTCGCGGCCGGCCGGACCACCGGGGACGGCCGGCCGGTGCACTCGCTGCACGCCTACTTCCTGCGCCCGGGCCGGCCCGGGGTGCCGATCGTGTACCAGGTGGAACGGGTCCGCGACGGGCGGTCCTTCACCACGCGCCGGGTGACGGCGATCCAGCAGGGGCGCACGATCTTCAACCTCACGGCGTCCTTCCACCAGCCGGAGGAGGCGGGCTTCGAGCACCAGCTGCCGCCGCGGCTGGACTTCCCGCACCCGGACGCCCTGCCACCGCTCGTGGAGGAGATCCGCGAGCACCTGGGCGAGCTGCCGGAGGCACTGGAGCGCATGGCGCGCCGCCAGCCGTTCGACATCCGCTATGTGGACCGGCTGCGCTGGACCCCGGAGGAGATCGAGGACGCCGATCCGCGCAGCGCGGTGTGGATGCGCGCGGTGGGCCCGTTGGGCGACGACCCGCTGGTGCACACCTGCGCGCTGACGTACGCCTCCGACATGACGCTGCTGGACGCGGTGCGCATCCCCGTCGAGCCGCTGTGGGGCGAGCGGGGCTTCGACATGGCGTCGCTGGACCACGCGATGTGGTTCCACCGGCCGTTCCGCGCGGACGAGTGGTTCCTGTACGACCAGGAGTCCCCGATCGCCAACGGCGGCCGGGGCCTGGCGCGTGGCCGGATCTACGACACCGAGGGCCGGCTGCTGGTATCAGTGGTCCAGGAAGGGCTGTTCCGGCGCCGCTGACCGGTGACGCCGATGTACATCCGACGAGGAGTTCGCCGATGACCCTGTACGACATTCCGCTGCGCACCCTGTCCGGTGAGCCGACGAGCCTGGCCGAGTACAAGGACAAGGCGGTCCTGGTCGTCAACGTCGCCTCGAAGTGCGGTCTGACCCCGCAGTACGCGGGCCTGGAGGGGTTGCAGGAACGGTACGCCGGCCGGGGGTTCACGGTGCTGGGCGTGCCGTGCAACCAGTTCGGCGGCCAGGAGCCGGGCAGCGCGGAGGAGATCGCGACGTTCTGCTCGGCGACGTACGGGGTGTCGTTCCCGCTGCTGGAGAAGACGGACGTCAACGGTGACGGCCGGCACCCGCTGTACGAGGAGCTGACGCGCACGGCCGACGCGGACGGCGCGGCCGGGGACGTCCAGTGGAACTTCGAGAAGTTCCTGATCGCCCCGGGTGGCGAGGTCACCCGGTTCCGCCCGCGCACCGAGCCGGAGTCGCCGGAGCTGGTCGCGGCGATCGAGGCGAACCTGCCGGTCTGACGCCCCGCCCGGGACCCGCGGCGCCCCTCCCCCACCGGGGAGGGGCGCCGCGTCCGTGTCGGCCGGTCCCGCGGCCGGTGCCGTCGCCTCCGGCCCCGTCCGGTCAGGCCACCGCGCTGAGGGTGTCCGCGAGGCGGTGGCGGGCCGCGCGGGCGGCGGGCAGGACGGCGAGCGCGACGGCGCCCAGGACGGCGGTGGCGATGAGGGCCAGCAGGTGGGCCGGCGGCGGGACCTGGGCGATGCCGGCGCCGATGCCGCTGGTGGCGGCCTCGTGGTCGATCAGCCAGTGGGCCAGGGGCACCCCGAGTGCCGTGCCGGCGAGAGCGGCGGCCAGGGCGGTGCAGCCGGTGGCCGTGACGGTGACCGCGGTGATCTGGCGCGGGGAGAGACCGATCGCCTTGAGGGCGAGCAGGTCGCGTTCGCCGTCGCGGACGGTGCCGCCGATGGCGGTGGACAGCTCGGTGAGGCCGATGAGGGCGAGTACCGCGATCAGGCCGGCGACGACGCCACGCAGGGGGGAGAGCCGGTCGGCGGGGCTGGTGACCTGGTGGACGTCGAGCCGGCCGCGGGCCGCGTCGGCCAGTTCGGCGCGTACGGTGCCCGGGTCGGCGCCGGGGCGCAGTTGGAGCTGGTAGAGGGTGGCGCGCAGGCCGGGGTCGTTCTCGCGCAGGGTGTCCAGCGAGGTGGAGATGACCCGGCCGGCGTTCTCCGGTTCGATGCTGCGGCCGACGAGGTGGAGCACCTGGGGGTGGCCGCCGACCGTGACCCGTACCCAGTCGCCGACGCGTACGCCGAGCAGGTCGAGCAGCCCCTGTCCGGCCACCGCCTCGTCGGGGCCGTGGGCGGGACGGCCCTCGGCGACCGGGAACGGGTAGGGCCGCTCCCGGGTGCCCAGGCCGCGCAGGGCGATGGTGCCGGTCTGGCCGGGTACCAGCGCGGCGACCTCCAGGCCGGGGTGGACGGCGCTGACGCGCGGGTCGCGGGCGAGCAGCGCCCGGGCCTCACGGTCGCCCAGGCCCGTGTCGGGGCGGGCGGTCAGGGCGGCGGCCAGACCCAGCCGCTCGGGCCGGCTCTCGAAGCGTTCGATGGTGGTCCAGGCGCCGAGCGCCACGGTGATCAGCAGCAGCGGCAGGGCGAGGCGGACGATGGTGGCCGGGGCGCGGCGGCCGCGTGCGAAGGCCCGGTGCCAGCCGAGGACCAGGGCGGGCGGCACGCCCAGCCCGAGCGCCCTCCTGGCCGCGCCGGACAGTCCGCTGCCGGCGCCCGTTCCGGCGGGCAGGACCGGTACGGGCGGCACCCGGCCGGCCCGCCAGGCGGCGAGGCAGGTGGTCGCCCCGATGAACAGCACGGCCGCGCCGGGCACGGCGAGCAGGGCGGCCGGGTGTCCGGGCAGGCCCTGCCACACCCCGACGGCTTCGCCGAGCCGGCCGGGGGCACGGTTGCCGAGTGTCCGGATGAGCACGGTGGCCAGGGCCGCCCCCAGCGCCGCGAACGCCAGGTGCTGGACGAGGAAGATCCGTACGACCTGGCCGGGGGTGAAGCCGATGGCCTTCAGGACGGAGATGTCGCGCAGGTGGCCGCGCACCCGGGTGCTGATGGCGCCGAACACCGCGAGCGCGGCGGCGAGCAGCGCGCCGAGGCCGAACAGGCCGAGGACCTGTCCGAGCAGCCGGGTGTCGCCCTGCGCCTCGGCGCGGGCCTGCTGCCAGCTGGAGACGTCGGTGACGGCGCCGGCGCCGAGCGCGGTGACGGCGCGCTGGACCGCGTAGTCGGTGTCGTCGGCCTCGGTGAGCCGCAGGCCGACGACCTGGCCGTGCTCCTGGTCCCGGTGCCGGCCGGGCCCGGGGCGGTCCGGGGGCAGGGCGGCCGGGAGGGCCCATACCGTGCCGGGCCGTTCACCGGGCCGGTAGCGCGGTTCGGCGCTGTCGGCGACCCCGAGGACGGTGAGGGTGCGGCCGGTGCCGGGCAGGGTGAGGCGGTCGCCGGGTTCGGCCCACAGGGCGCGGGCCAGGGCGCTCTCCAGGACGACGCCGTCCGGCGCGGCCCCGTCCAGCCAGCGGCCCGACGTCAGGAGGGGGCGGCCGGTGGCGGGCGGCTCGGCGCCGGTGGCGCGCAGTTCGGCGTCCGCCCGGGCGCCGCGTGAGGCGACGGTGGTGGAGAGGGTGCGGTGGGGGCCGGAGACGGCTTCGACGCCGTCGAGCGCGGCGAGCCGGCCGGTGTCGGCCATGGGCCCGGTGCGGATCCACACGTGCGCGCCGTGGGACTGGGCGAAGACCCGCTGCCAGGGGTTGGTGGCGTACCCGAACAGGGCCGTCGCCAGCAGCAGCGACGCGACGATCCCGGCGGTGGCGGCGATCAGGAACAGCGCCTGCCCCCGGTGCGTCCGCAGATCGGCGTGTGCCCAGCGCAGCATGGCCCGCACGGTTTCAGTCCTTCAGTTCCAGTACGCCGGCGAGCCCGGTGCCGCGCGACGGGGTGCCGCCCAGTTCCGCGTCGTCGGCGATCCGGCCGTCGAAGAAGCTGATCACCCGGTCCGCCGCGCTGGCCAGCCGGGCGTCGTGGGTGACCAGCACGATGGTCTGGCCGCGCCGGTGGAAGCCGGTGAGCAGCCGCATGACCTCGCGGGTGCCCTTGCTGTCCAGGCTGCCGGCCGGTTCGTCGGCCAGGAGCAGCCGGGGCTGGTTGACCAGGGCCCGGGCCAGGGCGACGCGCTGCTGCTCGCCGCCGGACAGCTCGCCGGGCATGCTGCGCGCCTTGCCCGCCAGGCCGAGTTCGCTCAGCAGTTCCTCGCGGGCGGCGCGGGCCCGCCGGGCTGGGGTACCGGCCAGCAGGGCGGGCAGTTCGACGTTGTCGGCGACGGTGAGGTTGGAGACGAGGTTGAAGAACTGGAAGACGATGCCGATACGGCGCCGCCGCTCCACCGCCCACCGGGCCTCGCTGTAGCCGTCGGTGCGCTCGCCGTCGAGCCGGAGGGAGCCGCTGTCGGGCCGCTGGAGGCCACCGAGCAGGTGCAGCAGGGTGGACTTGCCGGCGCCGGACGGGCCGGTGACGGCCACGAACTCGCCGGGCCGGACGGTCAGGTCGACACCTCGCACGGCGTGGGCGGGCGCGCCCTCGCCGTGGTGCGTCTTGACCAGGCCCTCGGCGCGCAGCAGCGGTACGTCTGTGGCGGCGGCGTCCGTCACTGCGGCTCCTCCAGTTCCTCCTGGCAGCGCTCCAGCCAGTCGAGGTCGGCCTGCAGGTGCAGCATGGCACCCTCGATCAGCAGGTGGGCGATGCGGTTGTCGCGGTTCTCGGTCGCGGCCAGTCTGGACAGGTTGCGCATGGTGTTGAGGTACTCGCGTCGCTGCTTGTTGATGAGGGCCGTCCGGTCGGCCAGGCCGGTCTTCGGGGCCAGGGCGAGCTTCATGAAGAACTCGTCCCGGACCCTCGGCTCGTCGGCCGTCTCCTCGAACCAGGCGCGCAGTGCCTCCTGCCCGGCGTCGGTGAGGCGGTAGGTCTTCTTGTTGGGCCGGCTCTGCTGGGCGATCTCCTCGCCCTCGATGAGCCCGGACTTCTCCAGCCTGCCGAGCGTCACATAGATCTGGCCGACGTTGGTGGGAGGGTACGCGGCGCCCAGCAGTTGCTCAAGGTCCTGCTTGAGCTCGTAGCCGTGGGCCGGGCCGCGCGCCAGGAGGGCAAGGAGGGGCAGCCGCACTCGTGCTCTCCCTCCGCGTCTCCTTATGTGGTACGGGCCCTAGTATCCCCCATGCCTAACGGGTATACATGCCCGAGACGCCGGACGAAGAGGTCCGGCGCCGGTGCACGGGAGGAACCTATGCGGTGGATGCGTGCCGCCGGTAGGGGTCTCCTGGCCTTGGCGGTCGTCGTGACCGGGTACGCGGCCCCGGGCGCCCCGGCGGCCGGCGAGCGCGGCGGCGGGCGCGGCCCCATGACGCTGGCGACGGCCGGTGATCTCACCGGTTATCTCGGTGACGTCCTGGCCGACTGGAACCGGGCGCACCCCGCCGAGCCGGTCAGGCTGGTGGAGCTGCCGGACTCCGCCGACGAGACGCGGGCGCAGATGGTCAGCGAACTGCGCTCGGGGGGCGGCAGGTTCGACGTCCTCAACATCGACGTGGCCTGGACCTCGCAGTTCGCCGCCGCCGGGTGGATAGCGCCCCTGGAGCGGGAGCGTTTCCCGCTGGGGAGTCTGCTGCCGCCGGTGGTGGACACGGCGACGTACGACGGGAAGCTGTACGCCGTCCCCTATGTGACGAACGCCGGAATGCTCTTCTACCGCAGGGACCTTCTGGACCGCGAGGGCGAACGCCCGCCGCGCACCTGGGCGGAACTGGAGCGGCAGGCCAGGACGATCGCCCCGAAGTACGGCGTCGGAGGGTACGCGGGCCAGTTCCTGCCGTACGAGGGGCTCACCGTCAACGCGGCCGAGGCGGTCTACTCGGCGGGCGGCACCATCCTCGGCGACGAGGGCGAGCGGGTGACCGTGGACTCGGCCGCGGCCCGCTCGGGCATCGGTTTCCTCGCCCGGGGGGTACGGGACGGCTGGATTCCCCGGGAGGCCCTGACGTACAAGGAGGAGGAGTCCCGGCAGGCGTTCCAGGACGGCCGGCTGCTCTTCCTGCGCAACTGGCCCTACACCCATGTGAGCGCGTCCGGCGGGGACTCCGAGGTGGCGGGCAGGTTCGGCGCGGTGCCGCTGCCGGGCCCCGACGGGCCGGGCACCAGCGTGCTGGGCGGGTCCAATCTCGCGGTCAGCGGCCGGGCACGGCATCCCGAGTCGGCACGCGACCTGATCGCGTTCCTGACCGGTGAGGCGGCACAGCGCCGCGTCCTGACCGAGGGCGCGCTGCCGCCCGTGCGGGCCGCGCTCTACCGCGACGCGGCGCTGGTGCGGCGCTTCCCGTATCTGCCCGCGCTGCGGGCGAGTGTGCTGTCGGCCGCGCCGCGCCCCAAGAGCCCGCACTACGAGCAGGTGAGCCTGGCCGTCCAGGCGGTGGCGCACGACGCGATGGCGCAGCACCAGTCGCCGGCGGCGGCGGTGCGCCGGCTGGCCGAGGAGCTCGCGGCCGTCGCACGGCGACGCTGACCTCAGCGCCACTTACATGTTAGGTACTCGTCCCGCTGCCCCTCTCAGGCGATAACTGGACATACGCCCCCAACTTCTCGCGTTTTTCGGCACCTTCGTTGACACCCTCTCGGCGCAGATACCTAACATGCATGCATAACCGCTACCTGGCTTCTCGGTGGCGGGCATCCTTCGCGCAGAAAACAGGTCAACGGGTGATGCTCACAGCCCACAGCCACCACTGGTGGCGCGACGCGGTGATCTATCAGGTCTACGTCCGCAGCTTCCTGGACAGCACCGGGGACGGGATCGGCGATCTCGCCGGCGTCCGCACCGGTCTGCCGTACCTCAAGAAGCTCGGGGTCGACGGCATCTGGCTGAGCCCGTTCTACCCGTCCCCGCAGGCCGACCACGGTTACGACGTCGCCGACCACTGCGACGTGGACCCCGTCTTCGGGGACCTCGACGAGTTCGGCCGGCTGGTCGCGGACGCGCACCGGCTGGGTGTCAAGGTGCTGCTGGACATCGTGCCCAACCACTGCTCCAGCGAGCACGCCTGGTTCCGTGAGGCGCTGGCCACCGGACCCGGCGGTGACGCCCGGGCCCGGTTCCACTTCGCCGACGGCCGGGGGCCGCACGGCGACGCGCCGCCCAACAACTGGCACGCGATGTTCGGCGGGCCGGCCTGGAGCCGGGTCACCGAGCCGGACGGCACGCCGGGCCAGTGGTACCTGCACATGTTCACGCCCGAGCAGCCCGACCTGAACTGGCGCAACCCCGAGGTCGCCGCCCACTTCGACCACGTGCTGCGGTTCTGGCTGGACCGGGGCGTGGACGGCTTCCGCGTCGACGTGGCCGCCGGACTGTTCAAGCACCCCGCCCTGCCCGACTCCCCCGACCCGGAGGCCGACGCCCGCACCCGCGACTCGGTCAACCCGCTCGCCTGGAACCAGCCCGAGGTCCACGACGTGTGGCGGCACTGGCGGTCGGTGTGCGAGGAGTACACGGCCCACGACGGCCGCGAACGGCTCCTGGTCGGCGAGGTGTCCGTCCCCAGTGCCCGCGAGCACGCCAAGTACGTCCGGCCCGACGAACTGCACCAGGCGTTCTTCTTCGACCTGCTGAGCGCGCCGTGGGACGCCGACGCCTTCCGGAAGGTCATCACCGAGGCGATGCGGGACATCGCCGGCACCGGCTCCACCGTCACCTGGGTGCTCAACAACCACGACCAGGTGCGCACCGTCACCCGGTACGGGGAGTCCGGCACCGGAGGCAGCGGCCTGGGCGCCGCGCGGGCCAGGGCGGCGGCGCTGCTGATGCTGGCCCTGCCCGGCGCCGCGTACATCTACCAGGGCGAGGAGCTGGGCCTGCCGGAGGTCATGGACCTGCCCGACGAGGTGCTCACCGACCCCATCTTCCGCCGCACCGGCAACCGGGCCCGGATCCGCGACGGCTGCCGTGTCCCGCTGCCCTGGTCGGGACACGCCTCGCCGTTCGGCTTCTCCACCGGCGCCGAGAGCGTCAAGCCGTGGCTGCCGCAGCCCGGCTGGTTCGCCGAGCACGCCACCGACCGGGCGCTGGCCGACACCCGCTCCTTCTGGCACCTGTACCGCGACGGGCTCCAGCTCCGCCGGGGCCTGCCGCAACTGGGCGAGGGCCCCCTGCGCTGGCTGGAGTCACCGCCCGGCGTGCTGGCCTTCGTACGCGGCGACGGACTCGTCTGCGCCGTGAACTTCACCACCGCCCCGGTGCCCGCCCCGGTCCCCGGCGCTCCCCTGCTGTCCAGCGGGCCCTGCCCGCCGGGCGAACTGCCCGGATCCACCGCCGCCTGGTGGATCAGCGACCTCACCGCCTGACTCCCGACTCACCTGGAGGAACGATGATGCGACGACGTACCGCCGCGGCCTGCTGCTCCGCGCTCGCCCTGGCCCTCGGCGCGACCGCCTGCGGCGGCGCCCCGGTGGCCGCGGGCGGTGGCGACAAGTCGCTCGGCGGCCAGACCCTCACCGTCGCCGGTGTGTGGTCCGGCGCCGAACAGAAGAACTTCCAGAAGGTGCTGGACGCCTTCACCGAGAAGACCGGCGCCAAGACCCGGTTCGTGTCGACCGGCGACAACGTCTCCACCGTCGTCGGCAGCAAGATCGAGGGGGGCAACGCCCCCGACGTGGTGATGGTCCCGCAGGTGGGCGTGCTCCAGCAGTTCGCCGGGCGGAACTGGCTCAAGCCGCTGTCCAAGGCGGCCGAGAAGTCCGTCGACAGCAACTACGCGCCGGTCTGGAAGAGTTACGGGTCGGTCGACGGCACCCTGTACGGCCTGTACTTCAAGGCCGCCCACAAGTCGACCGTCTGGTACAGCCCCGAGGCGTTCGAGCAGGCGGGCGTCGAACCGCCCGCCTCCTACGAGGAGATGCTGAAGTCCGGCCAGACCGTGTCCGACTCCGGCCTGCCGGCCTTCGCGGTCGCCGGTGAGGACGGCTGGACGCTCACGGACTGGTTCGAGAACGTCTACCTCTCCCAGGCCGGGCCCCGGAAGTACGACCAGCTCGCCAGGCACGAGATCAAGTGGACCGACCCGACCGTGGTGAAGGCCCTGACCACCCTCGGCGGGCTGTTCGCCGACGAGAAGCTGATCGCGGGCGGCCCGAAGGGGGCCCTGAGCACCGACTTCCCCGGCTCCGTGGCGAAGGTCTTCGGCCCCGAGCCGGAGGCCGCCATGGTCTACGAGGGTGACTTCGTCGCCGGGGTCGCCAAGGACCAGTTCGGCCGGAAGATCGGCCAGGACGCCCGCTTCTTCCCCTTCCCGGCGGTCACCGGCGGCAAGGCGCCGGTGGTCAGCGGCGGTGACGCGGCCGTCGTGCTGAAGGACGGCAGGAACCAGAAGGCCGCCATGGCGTTCCTGGAGTGGCTGGCGACCCCCGAAGCGGCCGCCGTCTGGGCCGAGGCCGGCGGCTTCCTGTCGCCCAACAAGAAGCTGGACCTCGCCGCCTACGGCGACGACACCATCCGCGCGACCGCCACATCGCTGGTCGGCGCCGGGGACACGGTCCGCTTCGACATGTCCGACCAGGCGCCGGCCGCCTTCGGGGGCACCAAGGGCGCGGGCGAGTGGAAGCTCCTCCAGGACTTCCTGCGTGACCCGTCCGACCCGGCCGCGACCGCGGCGCGGCTGGAGGCCGCCGCGGCCAAGGCGTACCGGAACAAGGGCTGAGGCGACCGCCATGACGACCGTCACCGCTCCCGCACCCGCTCCCCCGCCCGCCGAGCCGCCGGTGTCCGGCGGTCGTTCCGGCCCGCCGGACCCGCGGCTGCGCGCCAGACGCCGCCGCCGGATCGTCGCCGTGGCCTTCGTGCTGCCCGCGCTGCTGCTGCTGGGCGCGCTCGTCGTCTACCCGGTGCTGTTCTCGGTCGGCCGCAGCTTCTTCGACGCCTCCGGCACCCGCTTCGTCGGCGGCGGCAACTACACGGAGATGTTCCGTGACCCCGCCACCCTCACGGCGATCCGCAACAGCGCCATCTGGGTCGTCGTCGCGCCGACCCTGCTGACCGGGCTCGGGCTGATCCTCGCCGTGCTGGTGGAGAAGGTCCGCTGGGCCACCGCCTTCAAACTCCTGCTGTTCATGCCGATGGCGGTGTCCTTCCTCGCGGCCGGCATCATCTTCCGGCTGGCGTACGAGGAGGACCCCGACAAGGGGGTGCTCAACGCCGCGGTGGTCGGCGTGCACGATGCGTTCAGGGAGTCCTCCTCGTACCCCGGGGCCCGGGCCCGGGACGGACAGGGCCTGGTGAAGGGGGCGGACGGCTCGTACCGGACGGCCGGCCCGCTCTCCCCCGGCACCAGCGTGGCCCTCGGCCTGGTCGGCGTACCGCCCGGGGAACTGCCGGCCGGCGCCAGGCCCGCGCACCGGGGCCGGGCAGGTGCCGGGGAGCTGCGCGGCGCGGTGTACCTGGACTTCACGCCGGGCGGCGGCGGGCGGCCCGGGGTGGTCGACCCGGCCGAGCGCGGGCTGCCGGGCATGACGGTGGAGGCGGTACGCGGCGGGAGCACCGTCGCGACGGCCACCACGGCGGCCGACGGATCGTTCCGCTTCGGCGACCTCGCGGCGGGCCAGTACACCGTGCGGCTGCCCGCCGAGAACTTCGCCCCGCCCTACGAGGGCGTCTCCTGGCTCGGCCCGGCGCTGGTGACACCGGCGATCATCGGCGCCTACCTGTGGATCTGGACGGGTTTCGCGATGGTCCTGATCGGCGCCGGCCTGTCGTCGCTGCCGCGCGACGCCCTGGAGGCCGCCCGGATCGACGGGGCGAGCGAATGGCAGGTGTTCCGCAGGATCACCGTGCCGTTGCTGGCACCGGTGCTGACCGTCGTCTTCGTCACCCTGGTGATCAATGTGATGAAGGTCTTCGACCTGATCTACATCATCGCGCCCGGGCCGGTGCAGGAGGACGCCACCGTGCTGGCCACCCGGATGTGGCTGGTGTCCTTCGGCGGCGGCAACAACCAGGGGCTCGGCAGCGCGCTGGGTGTGCTGCTCCTGCTGCTGGTGATCCCGGCCATGGTCTTCAACGTCCGCCGCTTCCGCAGGAGTCAGTCATGAGCACCACTGTCACCGCCCCGCGGTCCCCCGGCCGGCTGCGCGGATGGCTGGGCAACGGCCTGGTGCAGGCGTTCCTGGCCGTCGTCGGCCTGGTCTGGGTCACCCCGGTCGCCGGGCTGCTGCTGTCCTCGCTGCGCACGGCGGGCGACAACGCGGCCAGCGGCTGGTGGACGGCGCTCGCCGACCCCGGCCGGCTCTCCCTGGACAACTACACCGCGCTGCTGGACAACGCGGGCATCACCCGGGCGTTCTGGAACACGGTCGCCATCTCGGTGCCGACCACCGTCCTGGTCGTGGTCCTGGCGGCACTCGCCGGATACGCCTTCGCGTGGCTGGAGTTCCCCGGCCGGGACTGGATCTTCCTGCTGGTGGTGGCGCTGCTGGTGGTGCCGGTGCAGGTGGGGTTGCTGCCGGTGGCCAAGCTGTTCGGCCAGCTCGGCCTGTTCGGCACGATCCCCGGGGTGGTGCTGTTCCACGTCGCCTACGGGCTGCCGTTCGCGGTCTTCCTGCTGCGCAACTACTTCGCCGAGATCCCGCGCGAGATGCTGGAGGCGGCCCGGATGGACGGCGGCGGCGAGTGGCGCATCTTCACCCGGCTGGTGCTGCCGGTGGGCCGCCCGGCCATCGCCAGCCTGGCCATCTTCCAGTTCCTGTGGGTGTGGAACGACATGCTGGTGGCCCTGCTCTTCGCCGACAGCGCCTCGCAGCCGCTGACCGTGGAACTGCAGTCCCAGGTACGCCAGTTCGGCAGCAACATCGACGTGCTGGCACCGGGGGCCTTCCTCTCGCTGATCGTGCCGGTGGTGGTCTTCTTCGCCTTCCAGCGCCACTTCGTCCAGGGGGTCATGGCGGGCTCGGTCAAGTAGGGCCGCGCCCCGGCGGCGTCGTGCCCGCCATGACCACACATGCGGACGTGGCCGCGGGCCGGTGCCCCGGACCCACCGGGCGCTCCCGGCCCGCCGCGCCGGGGGGGGACGGGGTGGCCCGGGGCGGGCGCACCCAGCCCGGTGCGCCCGGCCGGGCGCCCCACCGGCACCGGCGGCCACCGGCGCGACCGGCCCCTCCGCGGGTACGGCCCCGGGCTGCCGGGCCGGCCGCCAGGACCAACCGGCCCCCACCCGCCGGCCGCCGGCCGTCAGCCGTCGGCCGTCGGCCGTCGGCCGTCAGCGGATCGGCACTCCCGACAGCGTCCGGGCGATCACCAGGCGCTGGATCTCGCTGGTGCCCTCGAAGATCGTGTAGATCGCGGCGTCCCGGTGCATCCGCTCCACCGGGTAGTCCCGGGTGAAGCCGTTGCCGCCGAGGATCTGCACGGCCTGGGCCGTGACCTTCTTGGCCACCTCACTGGCGTACAGCTTGGACATCGAGCCCTCGGCCGAGGTGAACGGCTTGCCGGTGGCCGCCATCCAGGAGGCCCGCCACACCAGCAGGCGGGCGGCGTCGATCTGCGTGCGCATGTCGGCGAGCTGGAAGGCGACGCCCTGGTTGTCGATGATCGGGCGGCCGAACTGCTCACGGGTCCTGGCGTAGTCCAGCGCCACCTCGTACGCCGCCCTCGCGGTGCCGACGGCCATCGCGCCGACCGCCGGGCGGGACGCCTCGAAGGTGGCCATCGCGGCGTTCCTGACCCGCTCGGAGGAGCCCCCCGCACCGTCCTTCCGCGCCTTCTCCCGGGTACGGGCGAGGCGCTCGTCCAGCTTCTCCTTGCCGCCGAGCAGGCAGGAGCCGGGGACGCGCACGTCCTCCAGGACGACCTCGGCGGTGTGGGAGGCGCGGATGCCGTGCTTCTTGAACTTCTGGCCCTGGGTCAGGCCCGGGGTGCCGGGCGGCACGATGAAGGAGGCGTGGCCCTTGGGGCCGAGCGCGGGGTCGACGACCGCGACGACGACGTGGACGTCGGCGATGCCGCCGTTGGTGGCCCAGGTCTTGGTGCCGTTGAGCACCCATTCGTCCTTGGTGCCGTCGTACACGGCCCGGGTGCGCATGGCGGCCACGTCGGAGCCGGCGTCGGGCTCGGAGGAGCAGAACGCGGCGACCTTGACGTCGCTCGGGTCGCCGTACATCTGCGGTACCCAGGTACCGATCTGCTCCTCGGTGCCGTTGGCGAGGACGCCGACGGCCGCCAGACCGGTGCCGACGATGGACAGGGCGATGCCCGCGTCCCCCCAGAAGAGCTCCTCCATCGTCATCGGGATGCCGAGGCCGGTGGGGTCGAAGAACTGCTGGGCGTAGAAGTCCAGGGAGTAGACGCCGACCTTGGCGGCCTCCTGGATCACCGGCCAGGGGGTCTCCTCGCGCTCGTCCCACTCGGCGGCGGCCGGCCGCATCACGCCCTCGGCGAATCCGTGCAGCCAGTCACGGACCTGCTTCTGGTCGTCGTTGAGGTCAAGCGTGAACTCGGCCATGTTCCCTCCCGGCGCGTTACTAGCGGTAACCGCAGTCTGTTGCCGGTGCGCGGAGACTGTCAACCGGCACCGATCACGGACCGGGTGTTACGTTGCCCGGGCCTCAGGACAACGCACGGGCGGGGAGACACACCATGGAGACCACACACCGGACCGACCAGCAGCGGTCGGCCGACCAGCGCCGACGCGAACTGCTCGAGGCCGCCGACCGCGTGGTGCTCCGCGACGGGCCCAAGGCGTCCATGAACGCCATCGCCGCCGAGGCGGGCATCACCAAACCGATCCTCTACCGCCACTTCGGCGACAAGGGCGGGCTGTACCGGGCCCTGGCCAAGCGCCACACCGACGCCCTGCTGGCCGCCCTGCGCGCGGCGCTGGACGCGCCGGCCGAGCGCCGCCGGCGGGTCGAGGCGACCCTCGACACCTATCTCGCCGCCATCGAGGCGCGCCCGCAGGTGTACCGGTTCCTGATGCACCCGGCGGACGGGGCGCCGCCGTCGGACGCCCCCGCCGAGCAGGGCTTCGACGTGGGCCGGCACTCCGCGCCGCTGCTGCGCCGCATGGGCGAGGACCTCGCGGAGGTGATCGCCGAGCGGATAGACCTCGGGCCGGGCAGCGACGCGGTGGCGCGGATGTGGGGCCACGGCATCGTCGGCATGATGCACGCGGCGGGCGACTGGTGGCTCGGCGAACGGCCCTGCTCCCGCGAGGAGTTGGTACGGGCCCTGGCGGACCTGCTGTGGGGCAGGCTGGCCCTGGCCGACGACCGGCCGGGGGCGCCCGGCTTCTAGCGTTCCGCGGCCGTCACGCCCCGTTCGCCGCCCCGCCGGCCCACGGCGCCCGGCGCGCCGCCCGGAGCGCCCGCGCCCGCCGCCACCCGGTGAGCCGGTCGGGGTAGACCGTGCCCGCCAGGTGGTCGCACTCGTGCTGGAGGCAGCGCGCGAAGAACCCGGTGCCCTCCACCCGCACCGGGGCGCCCAGGAGGTCGACGCCCTCCACCACGGCCCGGTCGAAGCGCTCGGTACCCGCCTCGATGCCCGGCAGGGAAAGGCAGCCCTCCGGGCCGCGCACCGTCACCCCGTCGGTCTCGACGAGACGCGGGTTGACGACATGCCCGACATGGCGGACGTCCTCGTCGTCCGGGCAGTCGTACACGAACACTCGCAGCCCGACGCCGACCTGGTTGGCCGCGAGTCCGACGCCCCGCGCCGCGTACATCGTGGCGAACAGGTCCTCGACGAGCCGGGACAGGGCGGGACCGAAATCGGTGACGGTCTCGCAGGGCGTGTGCAGCACCGGGTCGCCGAGCAGACGCATGGCTCGTACGCGGCCGGAACTGCCGGGGATCGGCCGGTTTCGCATGCCGTCAGCGTACGTTCCGCCGCGGGCGGGCCGTTCCGACAGGTGGCGCGGTTCGGGCGCCCGGCCGTATCTCGATAGGCTGAGCCCGGACCCACGCTAGGAGGAACAAGGACGATGGCAGGACACCCTGGCAACGCAGAGCCACTCTCGCCGCGCGCCAAGCTGGCCGTGACGGCGGGCAAGGCCGCAGCGGCGGTGTCCCGCGCGGCGGGACGCGGCAGCGGATCGGTGATCGGCGGCCGGGTGGCGCTCAAGCTCGACCCCGACCTGCTGGGACGGCTCGCCCATCATCTGGACGTCGTCCTGGTGTCGGCGACCAACGGCAAGACCACCACCACACGGCTCATCGCCGAGGCGCTGCGGGCCAGCGGCCCGGTCGTCTCGAACGCGCTGGGCGCCAACATGCCCGCGGGCATCACCTCGGCGCTGGCGGGCGGCTCGGACGCCAAGTTCGGCGTGATCGAGGTGGACGAGAAGTACCTCGCCGGGGTGGCCCGCGATGTGACGCCCAAGGCGATCGCGCTGCTCAACCTCTCCCGCGACCAGCTCGACCGGGCCGCCGAGACCCGGATGCTCGCCGAGAAGTGGCGCGAGGGCCTGTCCGGTACGAAGGCGGTGGTCGTCGCCAACGCGGACGACCCGCTCATCGTCTGGGCCGCTTCCTCCTCCCCCAACGTCGTGTGGGTGGCGGCCGGCCAGGAGTGGAAGGACGACGCCTGGTCCTGCCCCGCCTGCGGCGGTGTGATGCAGCGCCCCGGTGACGACTGGTTCTGCGGTGAGTGCGGCTTCCGCCGTCCGGCGCCCAGCTGGGCGCTGAGCGGTGACCACGTACTGGACCCGCACGGTTCGGCCTGGCCCATCCACCTCCAGCTCCCCGGCCGCGCCAACAAGGCCAACGCCGCCACCTCGGCTGCCGTCGCGGCGGTCTTCGGCGTGCCGCCGCAGGTCGCGCTGGAGCGGATGTACCAGGTGCAGGCGGTGGCGGGCCGGTACGACGTGGTGTCGTTCCTCGGCCGTGACGTACGGCTGCTGCTCGCCAAGAACCCGGCGGGCTGGCTCGAGACCTTCTCCCTGATCGACCCGCCGCCGACGCCGGTGATCCTCTCCGTCAACGCCCGTGGCGCGGACGGCACGGACACCTCCTGGCTCTGGGACGTCGACTACACCCGGCTGGCCGGCCACCCGATCTTCGTCATCGGCGACCGCAGGCTGGACCTGGCGGTGCGGCTGGAGGTCGCCGGGCTGGACTTCCGGGTGTGCGACACCGTCGACGAGGCGGTGCAGCTCGCCCCGCCCGGCCGGATCGAGCTGATCGCCAACTACACCGCCTTCCAGGACGTGCGCCGGCGCGTCGGCAACTGACCCCGCGTGACGGCTTAGAGGTTTGAGGACATGAGCATGAGCGACAACAGCCTGCGTCTGGTGTGGGTCTACCCCGACCTGCTCAGCACGTACGGAGACCAGGGCAACGCCCTGGTGGTGGAGCGGCGCGCCCGCCAGCGGGGCCTGGACGTGCAGCGCGTGGACGTGCGCAGCGACCAGCCGATCCCCACCTCGGGTGACATCTACCTGATCGGGGGCGGCGAGGACCGGCCGCAGCGGCTGGCGGCCGAGCGGCTGCGCCGGGACGGCGGGCTGAACCGCGCCGCCGAGAACGGCGCGATCATCTTCTCGGTGTGCGCCGGGTACCAGATCCTGGGGCACGAGTTCATCAACGACCTCGGGGAGCGCGAGCCGGGCCTCGGCCTGATCGATGTGATCTCCACCCGGGGCGAGGGCGAGCGGTGCGTGGGGGACGTGCTGGCCGACATCGACCCGCGGCTGGGCCTGCCCCAGCTCACCGGGTTCGAGAACCACCAGGGCATCACCCACCTCGGCCCGACGGCCCGCCCGTTCGCCCGGACGGTGTTCGGCAAGGGCAACGGCACCGGCGACGGCACCGAGGGCGCGTACAACGACACCGTCTTCGGCACGTACATGCACGGCCCGGTCATGGCCCGAAACCCGCAGATCGCGGACCTGCTGCTGAAGCTGGCCCTCGATGTGAACGCGCTGCCGCCGACCGACGACCGGTGGTACGAGGCGCTGCGGACCGAGCGGATCGCCGCGGCGAGCCAGCCGGCCTGAGGCCCGCCGAGCGGTTCGTCCGTTCATATGAACGGCGTCCAGCAGTCGGACGCCGGGTTCGGCCCCGCCACCTCCCGCCGGTAGGGTGGCGGGGATCCAACCGGACGACGTGGTCCGGGAGTCGGCCCACGTTGCAAAGGTATTTCGGGCTATGCGCATTGGTGTGCTCACCTCCGGCGGCGACTGCCCCGGTCTGAACGCTGTCATCCGTTCCGTCGTGCACCGTGCCGTCGTCGACCACGGCGACGAGGTCATCGGCTTCCACGACGGCTGGAAGGGCCTGCTGGAGGCCGACTACCGCAAGCTCGACCTGGACGCGGTGGCCGGCATCCTGGCCCGGGGCGGCACCATCCTCGGTTCCTCCCGCGTCCAGCCCGCGCACCTGCGCGACGGCGTCGAGCGGGCCAGGGGGCACGTCGCCGACCTGGGTCTGGACGCGATCATCCCGATCGGTGGCGAGGGCACCCTGAAGGCGGCCAGCCTGCTGTCCGGCGCGGGTCTGCCGATCGTCGGCGTGCCCAAGACCATCGACAACGACATCGCCGTCACCGATGTCACCTTCGGCTTCGACACGGCCGTCGGGGTGGCCACCGAGGCGCTGGACCGGCTGAAGACCACCGCCGAGTCGCACCAGCGGGTATTGATCGTGGAGGTCATGGGCCGCCACACCGGCTGGATCGCGCTGCACTCGGGCATGGCGGCCGGCGCCCACGCCATCGTCGTCCCCGAGCGGCCCTTCGACATCGACGAGCTGACCGCCCGCGTCGGGGCCCGGTTCGAGGCGGGCAAGCGGTTCGCGATCGTGGTCGCCGCCGAGGGTGCCAAGCCGCGCGAGGGCACCATGGAGTTCGACGAGGGCGGCAAGGACATCTACGGCCACGAGCGGTTCGCCGGCATCGCCCGCCAGCTCTCCTCCGAGCTGGAGCGGCGGCTGGGCAAGGAGGCCCGGCCGGTCATCCTGGGCCACGTCCAGCGCGGTGGCACACCCACGGCGTACGACCGGGTCCTGGCCACCCGGTTCGGCTGGCACGCGGTGGAGGCGGCGCACCGCGGCGAGTTCGGCATGATGACCGCGCTGCGCGGTACGGACATCGTCATGGTTCCGCTGGCCGAGGCCGTGGAGACCCTCAAGACCGTCCCGTCGGACCGGTACGAGGAGGCCGAGACCGTCCTCTGAGTCAGGTCGCGCACGGAACGCCGCCCCCGGTCGCAGCCGCGGCCGGGGGCGGCTCTACGCTGGACCCCGCAAGCGGACAACCCCGTACGAAACAGGAGCCGGCGGATGGATCACAGCGGGCACGGCATGACCATGGACCTGCCGCCGTTCACGCTGGGGCGGGGGCTCGCGTTCTCCCCGGACACCTTCTTCCTGGTGGGCTGTGTGCTGGCGCTGGGGCTGTACGGGTGGGGGGTCGTCCGGCTGCGCCGGCGCGGTGACGGCTGGCCGGCCGGCCGGATCGTCTTCTTCACGGCCGGTGTGCTGACCGTGGCGCTGGTGATGTGCACCGGGCTGAACGACTACGGCATGGTCATGTTCAGCGTGCACATGGTCCAGCACATGGTCATCAGCATGCTCTCGCCGATCCTGCTGCTGCTGGGCGCGCCGGTGACCCTGGCGCTGCGGGCGCTGCCCGTGGCGTCCCGGCGCGGCAGCAAGGGGCCGCGCGAACTGCTGCTGGCGCTGCTGCACAGCCGCTACATGCGGATCGTCACGCACCCGGTGTTCACGATCCCGCTGTTCATCGCGAGCCTGTACGCGCTGTACTTCACCCCGCTGTTCGACTTCCTGATGGGGTCCAGGCCCGGGCACATCGCGATGATGGTGCACTTCCTGGCGGTGGGCCTGGTCTTCTTCTGGCCGATCATGGGCGTGGACCCGGGCCCGCACCGGCCCGGGTACCTGATGCGGATGCTGGAGCTGTTCGCGGGGATGCCCTTCCACGCGTTCTTCGGCATCGCGCTGATGATGGCCTCGGAGCCGATGGTCAAGGCCTACGCGAACCCGCCCGCCTCGCTGGGCGTCGACGCCCTGTCCGACCAGAACGCGGCGGGGGGCATCGCCTGGGCGTTCAGCGAGATCCCGTCCGTACTGGTGCTGATCGCGCTGGTGTACCAGTGGTACCGGTCCGAGCAGCGGGTGGCCAGGCGTTCGGACCGGGCCGCCGACCGGGACGGCGACAAGGAGCTGGCCGCCTACAACGCCTACCTGGCCTCCCTCCAGGCGCGCGGCCGGTAGCGCGGCGGCCTCCTCAGGGGTGACCATGGGCTGGTCGGCCTCGGCCGGGAGGAGGACGCACATGTCCGGTTCCACGAAGGCGATGGGGGCGCTCACCCTCGGGGCGCTGGTCCTGACCACCGCTTACACGGTGGCGCTCGGCAGCAACGGGTGGCTGTGGTTCGGCTGGGTCGTGCTCGGCCTGGTCACGCTAGGAGTGGTCGCCACCCGCGACGGCTGACCGGCCACCGCGCCGGGCGGCGGCGACGGCCCCCAGTACCGCGCCCACGGCCAGCACCAGCAGGCCGCGCAGCCACACCTGTGCCTCGATCTGGGTGGCGAGCAGTACGCAGGAGGCCGCTCCCAGCACCGGGAGCACGGTCGGTGCCCGGAAGTGGCCGGGCTCCCCCTCCTCCCGGCGCCGCAGCACCAGCACGGCGGTGTTGACCATGAAGAACACCACCAGGAGCAGCAGCACCAGGGTGGAGGCGAGGGTGGCGACGCTTCCGGTGAGGGCGAGCAGCAGCGCCAGCGCCGTGGTGGCCGCGATGGCGACCCAGGGGGTGCGCCGGCGGGGCAGCACCCGGGTCAGGGCGGCGGGGAGCAGTCCGTCGCGGGCCATGCCGTAGGCGAGGCGGGAGGACATGATCCCGGTGAGCAGGGCGCCGTTGGCGACGGCCACCAGCGCGACGGCGCTGAACAGCTCGACGGGCACGCCGCCGGCGGCCCTGACGACCTCCAGCAGCGGCCCGCTGGACCGGGCCAGGACGTCGGTCGGTACGGCGGCGGAGGCGGCCAGCCCGACCAGGACGTACACCCCGCCCGCCGTGGCCAGCGCGCCGAACAGGGCACGCGGGTAGGAGCGGCGCGGGTCGCGGGTCTCCTCGGCGACGTTGACCGAGGTCTCGAAGCCCACGAACGAGTAGAAGGCGAGGACCGAGCCGCTCAGGACGGCGGCGGCCGCGCCCTTCTCCGCCGTGCCGAGCCGGGTGAGCCGCCCCAGGTCGCCGTCGCCGCGCAGCAGCAGCCAGGCGCCCAGCACCACGATGACGGCCAGGCCGCCCACCTCGACCACCGTGGCGACGGCGTTGGCCCGGGTGGACTCCCGGATGCCCCGCGCGTTGAGCAGGGCGAGGGCGACCAGGAACAGCACGGCGACGAGCGCGACCGGGACGGTGACGAACTCCGTCAGGTAGTCACCCGCGAAGCCCCTGGCCAGCGCCGCGACCGAGACGACGCCCGCGGCCAGCATGCAGAACCCGGCGACGAAGCCGGCGAACGGCCCGTAGGCGCGGGTGGCGTAGTGGGAGGCCCCGCCGGCTCTGGGGTACTTGGTGGCGAGCTCGGCGTAGGAGGCGGCCGTCAGCAGCGCCAGTCCGAGCGCCACGGCCAGCGGCACCCACACGGCGCCGCCCGAGTCGGCGGCGACCTGGCCGATCAGGACGTACACGCCGGCGCCGAGCACGTCGCCGAGGATGAAGAAGTAGAGCAGGGGGGTGGTGAGGGCCCGCTTGAGCGGCTGATCCTTCGTTTCCATCGCTGTGGACATGTCGCCGCGTCTTCCCCCGGTGCCCGGGGGCACGCGGGACGTTGGTCACACGGTCAGCGGCGGATCGGCCCCCACGGCCGTGGCTGGCGGGCCACCTCCTCCTCGGCCTCCTCGATCACCGCGAGGTCGATCCAGCTCACCGGCTCGATGTCGCGCACCAGCGGCTCGTTGTCCGGGCCCCGGGCCACCTCCCGGCCGCGCAGCGTCCAGGGGCGGATGTCGCCGTCCCGCTCCCTGCGCAGGTGGCAGTAGTCGTACAGGCGACGGGCCACCCACAGGCGCAGTGAGCGGTCGCCCCACCAGCTCTCGACCCCGAGCGGGTTGGCGGACAGGCCGGGCATGGGGATCCCGGTGAGGTAGTCCAGGCTCTGGGTCTCGGCCAGGTCGTGGACCGGGCCCCGGGACCAGCGCACATAGAGCGGCCCCTCCCGGTCCAGCAGCTCACCAAGTTCCTCCAGGCTGGTCACGGTGGGCAGCACGGTCGCACCGTCGGGGGCCGTCCTGCGGCCGGCCGTCTCGGTCATACGGCTCACGCTCCTCGTCGTACGGCTCGTCCGGCCTCCTGGCGGCTCGGAACGGCCGTACAGGCACATACAGGGTCGTACATGGTCACCACACATATCACGTGCCGTACGGGTGCGTACCGGCTTGTACGGGTCGCTCGACGTGCGGCGGGACGACTACCCCTTCGGTACCGGGTCACGCCTCACCCGCACCTCCTGAACCATCCTCGCCCCCTGTGGCCGCCCGCGAAACGGGAGACAGGTGATTTGGCCGATGCCCGCGTCCCCGGCCCGGACCGACAGTGGCCCCCCGGCACACACGGCGGGACCGCCCGGTGGCACCGGCGGCCCCCCACGACCGAGAGGACGACCCCGTCGTGCAGCGACAGCGAGAGAACAGCGGAACGCCCGGCAGCCGCGCCCCCCGGACCGGGCGCCGGTCACGGGCGCTCCCCACCGGCCTGGCCACCCTGCTGACCGCCGGTGCCCTGAGCACCGCCATGAGCCCCGGCGCCCTGGCCGCGGACAACCCCTACGAGCGGGGCCCCGCCCCGACCACCGCGAGCATCGAGGCCGCCCGCGGCCCCTACGCGGTCTCCCAGACGACCGTCTCCGCCCTGAGCGCCACCGGCTTCGGCGGGGGCACCATCTACTACCCCACCTCCACCAGTGACGGCACCTTCGGTGCGGTGGCCGTCTCACCGGGCTACACCGGCACCCAGTCCTCCATCGCCTGGCTCGGCCCCCGGCTCGCCTCGCAGGGGTTCGTGGTGTTCACCATCGACACCCTCAGCACCGTCGACCAGCCGGCCAGCCGGGGCCGCCAGCTGCTGGCCGCGCTGGACCACCTCACCCAGCGCAGCACCGTGCGCGGCCGGATCGACAGCACCCGGCTGGGGGTGATGGGCCATTCGATGGGCGGCGGCGGCTCGCTGGAAGCGGCCAAGTCACGGCCGTCCCTCCAGGCGGCGATACCCCTGACCGGCTGGAACACCGACAAGAGCTGGCCGGAGATCCAGACGCCGACCCTGGTGGTGGGGGCGGACGGCGACTCGATCGCACCGGTCGCCTCGCACTCGGAGCCCTTCTACCAGAGCCTGCCCGGCACGCTCGACAAGGCGTACCTGGAGCTGAACAACGCCGACCACTTCGCGCCCAACTCCCCCAACACCACCATCGCGAAGTACAGCGTCTCCTGGCTCAAGAGATTCATCGACAACGACACCCGCTACGAGCAGTTCCTCTGCCCGCTGCCCCGGCCCAGCTCCACCATCGAGGAGTACCGGGGCACCTGTCCGCACGACTCCTGAGCCGCCCGGCCGTACCGCCCGGCCGGCGCCGTCGCACGGGGCGGCGGCCGGACGGCACGGACCCGAGGCTTCCGCCGCTGTTTACGCGGAAGTAACGTGACAGCCGTGACCGGAAAGACGATCCCGCGGAGTTCTCTCCGGCTGTACGGGCGGAGCGCGGAACTGGCCGCCGTCACCGCCCTGTTGGACCGGCTGCGGTCCGGGCGCGACGGCGCGCTGCTGCTCACCGCCGAACCGGGACTGGGCCGCTCCGCGCTGCTGGGCCGGGCCGCCCGGGACTTCGCGCCCGGGGCGGTGGCGCACACCCGGGCGGCACCGGCCGAGAGCGACCTGCCCCACAGCGGGGCGCACGCCCTGCTGTGCGCGGCCGCCGGTTCGCCGGGCACCGCGCCCGCCGACGTCCTGCGCTCGGGCCTGGCGCCGGGCGCCCTGGCCGAGGTGCTCCGCGCCCGCCCGGGCCCCCTGCTGGTCTGCGTCGACGACGCGCACCTGTGGGACGACGCGTCACGGGCCGCGCTCGGCTTCGCCGCCCGGCGCGCGGCCGCCACCGGACCGGCCGCCGCCGGCCGGCACGCCCTGGGGCTGCTGCTGTCGGTGGCCGGGCACCGCGCCGACGACCCCGACTTCGCGGGCCTGCCCCTGGTCCGGCTGGGCCCGCTCCCGGAACACGCCGCGGCCGCCCTGGTCGACGACCTCACCGGCGGCACGGCCGAGGCCGCGGTACGGGAGGAGATCCTGTACGAGGCCGAGGGCAACCCGGCCCTGCTCCGGGCCCTGACGGAGCGCCTGTCACCGGCGCAGCTCGCCGGGCACGCCCCGCTGCCCAGGCCGCCGGCCGACGGTGACGTCCTGCTGCCGGTGTTCGGCGGACGGCTGGCGGGGCTGCCGCGGGACACCTTGTTCCTGCTGCTGCTGGCGGCCGCCGCGCACGAGCCGGCCGCCCGGCCCGCCGGGGCGGACGCGAACGCCGTCCTGCGGGCCGCGCGCGCGGCCGGGATCCGGCCCGGCGCGCTGGATCCGGCCGAGGCGGCGGGGGTGGCCCACGTGGTCGGCGGCCTCATCCGGTTCGCCAGCGAGCCGCTGCGCCGGACGGTGCTGGCCGGCGCCCCGCTGTCCCGGCGGCGCACCGCGCACCGGCTGCTCGCGGCCGCGCTCACCGGTGACGGTCACCGGCTGTCCCGGCTGCTGCACCGGGCCCTGGCGGCCGACGGCCCGGCTCCCCGGCTGGCCGCCGACCTGGCCGCCGCGGCGTCCGGCGCCGGTCCGGGTACGGGGGCGGGGCTGGTGGAACGCTCCGCCGCCCTGGCCCGCGCCGCGGAACTGGTCACCACCGAGGCGACCCGGGCGGCCCGGCTCGTGGGCGCCGCCGAGCTCGCCGCCGCCGCCGGTCGCCCGCGCCCGGCCCGCCGGTTGCTCGCCGGCGTGACGGCGCCCGCGGCCCCGGCCGCCGTGCGCGGCCGGGCGGAGCTGGTGCGCGGCACCCTGCTGCTGGCCGACGGACCGGTGGGCAACGCCCACCACATGCTGCTGGTCGCGGCCCGGCTGCTGGCGCCGTACGACCCCCGGCGCGCCCGCGCGGCCCGGCTCGCCGCCCTGGACGCGGCCTGGGCGGCGGGGGACGTGACCGCCTGTCTGGCCGCACTGGGCGACGGGCCGGGGGACGGTCGGCTCGGGGACTACTGGGACGGGCTGCGCGCGGTGCTCGACGGGCGGTTCGAAGCGGCCCGGGCACCGCTGCGGCGCGCCGCCGACGCGGAGTCGGGCGAGCGGGACGGCGCGGGAGCCGGGGGCGAGGAGGCCGTCGGCGGTGCCCCGGAGCGGCTGCTGCGGGCCGGGGCCGCCGCCCTGGTCCTCGGTGACAGCGCCACCGCCTGCCGGGCCCACGCCCGGGCGGTCGCGGTCGTGCAGGCACACGGCCCGGCCGGGCTGCTCCCCCGGTGCCTGGAACACCTGGCGTACGCCGAGTTGCGCGCCGGGCGGCACGCCAGGGCCGGGGCGCACGCCCAGGAGGGCCTGCGCGCCGCCCACCGGCTGGGCCAGTCCAATGTCGTGGCCCATCTGCGCGCCGTGCTGGCCCTGGTGGCGTCGGTGGAGGGTGACGCGGCGGCGGTGGCCGGGCACGCCGCGGCCGCCCTGGCGATCGCCCGCCCGCACGGCCTCGCCCAGGCCGCCACTCTGGCCGAATGGGCCTCGGCCCGCGCCGACCTGGGTCGCGGCCGGGCCTTCGAGGCCGCGGCCCGGCTGGCCCCCCTGGTGCGGCCGGGCCCGCGCTGCGGGCACTTCGCCGTCCGTATGCTCGCCGTGCCGTGCTTCGTCGAGGCGGCGGTGGCGGCCGGCAAGGAGGCGCAGGCGCTCGCCGCCACCGAGGAGTTCGCCCGCTGGGCCGCGCTGGAGGTCGACCCGCAGGCGCCCGCCCAACTGGCCCGCTGCCGGGCCCTGCTCGCCGTGCCGGAGGGCGGCGGCGTCCCGCGGGCGCCGGCCGGGCCCGCGGACGCCCTGTACGCCGACGCGCTGGCCCGGCACGAGGAGGCGGGCGGCGACTTCGAGCGGGGCCGCACCCTGCTGCTGTACGGCAAGTGGCTGCGGCGGCGGCGCCGGCCCAGCGAGGCGAGGGACCGGCTCAGGGACGCCCTGGTGGCCTTCGAGCGCTCCGGCGCCGGCGCCTGGGCCGAGCAGACCCGGGGAGAGCTGCGGGCCACCGGTGAGGCGGCGGGCGGCGGACCGGCCGGTGAGCTGGCCCGGCTGACGCCCCAGCAGCTCCGGATCGCGCGGTGCGTCGCCGAGGGGGCCACCAACCGCGAGGTGGCCCTGCGGATGTCCATCAGTCCCCGGACCGTCGACCACCACCTGCGCAATGTCTTCGCCCTGCTGCGGGTGCGCTCACGGGTGGAGTTGTCCCGCCTGGTGGACCGTGCCGACACGCGCACCTACACTGATCCCCCTCGCAGTCGTTCATGACCTGGTAGAACGCAAGCCCCGGAGCCGATTCGGTGCAGTAGGGAGCCAGCCCGTGTTCTACTACCTGCTCAAATACGTCCTGCTGGGGCCGGTGCTGCGGCTGCTGTTCCGGCCCAGGACCGAGGGCCTGGAGCACGTCCCCGGCACCGGCGCCGCGATCGTGGCGGGCAACCACCTGTCCTTCTCCGACCACTTCCTGATGCCGGCGGTCCTCAAGCGGCGCATCACCTTCCTGGCGAAGCAGGAGTACTTCACCGGCCCCGGGATCAAGGGCCGGCTGACCGCCGCCTTCTTCCGCAGCGCCGGGCAGATCCCGGTGGACCGGTCGGGCAAGGAGGCCGGGCAGGCGGCCATCCGCGAGGGGCTGTGCGTGCTGGCCAGGGATGAGCTGCTGGGCATCTACCCGGAGGGCACCCGGTCCCACGACGGACGCCTCTACAAGGGCAAGGTCGGGGTCGCGGTGATGGCGCTGAGGGCCGGCGTACCGGTCGTGCCCTGCGCGATGGTGGGCACCTTCGAGATCCAGCCGCCCGGCAAGGTCGTTCCCCGGATCAGGCGGGTCACGATCCGCTTCGGCGAGCCACTGGACTTCTCCCGGTACGCGGGGATGGAGAACGACAAGGCGGTGGTCCGCGCGGTCACCGACGAGATCATGTACCGGATCCTCGCGCTGTCCGGACAGGAGTACGTGGACGAGTACGCCGCCACGGTGAAGGCGGCGGCCCAGCACCGGCCGGGGCGCGGGTTCCCCCGCCTGGGGCGCTGAGGCGGGCCGGGGCGGAGTTCCGGCGCGGCAGGCATGCCGCCGGCGCTTCGGGCAACACGGACTCCCACAAGTTCCCCCAGGACAGGGAGAGTTATCGTGACCGGTTACGGCACCAGCGGTACGCATGGGCACGCGCAGTCCCGTACGAACGGCCTGGCCGTCGCGGGGCTGGTCTGCGGCGTCATCGGCGTGTTCTTCCTCAATGTGATCCTCGGGCCGCTCGCCATCGTCTTCGGCGCCGTCGGTCTCCGGCAGGCGGCGACCAAGGGCGGCGCGGGCATGGCCAAGGCCGCGATCGTGCTCGGTGTCGTCGACCTGGTGATCTTCGGCATCCTGATGGCCGTCGCCGCCTCGACGGGCGGCTTCAGCTGGTACGTGGGCGGCTGACCCGGCCCGCCACGGGTCAGTCCCCGGTGAGGCCGGCCAGCGCCTCGTCGAGCACGCGCCGCAGCGCCAGCGCGTCCGGCGCCACCGCGGTCACCAGGGCCGCGGGCCCGGCGAGCGGGACGAGGACCGCGCCCGGCCCCAGCGGGCGCGGCTCGACGGGCCGGTCCGCGAAGGCCGGGTCGACCACGAGCAGTTGGCCCACCGCCCGGTGCCCCGCCAGTACCGCGCCCCCGTCCCATCCGCCGGGCGCCCCCGGACCCCAGGCGAGTTCCTGGTCCAGCAGGGGGCGCCCGGCGCGGTGGACGGTGAGCCGGCCGGCGAGGGTGCCGGGCTCCTCGCCGTGGCGGCCCAGGATCTGCTCCTCGCGCAGCACCAGCCGGGCGCTGTCGGCCAGTTCGACCCGGGTACGCGTCCTCAGCTCGGAGCCGTGCGCGGAGACGAGCTGCTCCGGCAGCCAGCGCAGCACCGCGCCCCGGCCGACCCTCAGCGTCACGTCGTAGTGGGCGGGCCCGGCGGCCCGGCCGGGCAGGGCGACGGTCGCCGCCGCCGAGTCGACGGTGAGCGCGGCCCCGTCCCGTACGTCCACCTCGACGGCCAGCCGGTCGCCGCCGAGCGGGGCGGTCATCGCCCCGACGACGGTCACCCGGGCGCCGGGCGCGGTGGCGCGGGTGCGGCGCAGCGCGAGCGGCCCGTCGCTCCGCAGGACCGGCAGGGCCCCGCCCGCCTCGGCGGTGATCCGGGCCGTGGCCCGGACGCCCGCGCGGTTCACGCGGTCCAGGCGGCGAGCTGCCCGCGCACCCAGTCGGCGACCGGCGCGACGCCCCGCTCGCCGGTCAGCGAGGTGAAGGCGACGGGCAGGTCGCCGCGCTGCTCCCCGGCGTCGCGGGCCATCCGCGCCAGGTCGGAGCCGACGTGGGGGGCGAGGTCGGTCTTGTTGATGACGAGCAGGTCGGCGGTGGTGACGCCGGGGCCGCCCTTGCGGGGGATGTCGTCGCCGCCCGCCACGTCGATGATGAAGATCTGGGCGTCGACGAGGCCCTTGGAGAAGGTGGCGGTGAGGTTGTCGCCGCCGGACTCGACCAGGACGAGGTCGAGTGGTCCGACGGCTTCCTCCAGGTCCTCCACGGCTTCCAGGTTCGCGGAGATGTCGTCACGGATCGCGGTGTGCGGACAGGCCCCGGTCTCCACGGCCGCGATCCGCTCGGGCGGCAGGACGGCGTTGCGCAGCAGGAACTCGGCGTCCTCGCGGGTGTAGATGTCGTTGGTGACGACCGCGATGGACAGGGAGTCGCGCAGTTCGCGGCAGAGGGCCGCGACGGTGGCGGTCTTGCCGGAGCCGACCGGCCCGCCCAGGCCGACGCGCAGGGCGCGCCGGGTGCCGTCGGGGCGGTGGGCGTCGGCGCTCAGGGCGGCGGGGCCGGTGTGGTCGTGGCCGAGGTGCATGGTGGTGCTCCAGTCTCTCTCAGGATGCGAAGAGGCGTACGGGCCAGGTGGCGTGCTGCTCGGCGGTGATGTCGAGCAGCGGCGCGGAGGCCGCGGGCAGGGCGTCGAGGCCCTCGTCGGGGACGCGGGCGGCGGCCACCGCCGCCGCGGCGGCCACCCGGTCCAGGTCGGGGGCGAGGCGGGCGAGGACGGCGGTGGCCTGGAAGGGGTCCAGGCTCAGCAGGCGCACCGCCGCGGTGGCGGGACCGCTGACCGTCTCGTACGCCACGCAGTGCGCGGCGTCCTCGGGACCGAGGCCCGCCGCGCGGGCGGTGAGCCCAAGGACGACCGGCTGGTGGGACCCGCGCGGGAAGGCCCGGGCCAGTGCGTCGAGCGCGGGGCCGGGCCAAGTGGCGCGGGCGGCCCGCAGCATCTGGCGGCCGAGTCTGCGGGCGGTGGCGCGCAGCGCGGGCGAGGGGGTGCGGGCGTCGGCGGCGGCGTCGAGCGCGACCGGGTCCAGTCCGGTGGCGGCCGCCGCCGCCAGGGCGGCGGAGGTGAGCCCGGTGGTGTGCAGGCGGCCCCGGCAGAACGCCTCCAACTCGTGGGCGTCCCGTATCCGGCCCGCCCTGACGGCCGGTTCGGCGCCACCGGAGTGGGCGTGACCGCCGGCCGGGAACCGGCCGTCGGCGAGGACGAGGAGTGCGGCGCGACTCATCCGGCCGGCCCGTCAGAAGAGGAAGTAACGCTGGGCCATGGGCAGTTCGACGGCCGGCTCGGGCTCGACCGCCACCCCGTCGATGGTCACCGTGAAGGTGTCGGCGTCGACCTCGACGCGCGGCAGGGCGTCGTTCTCCCGCATGTCGGCCTTGGTCACGCCCCTGGTGCTGCTGATCGGTACGAACTCCTTGCCCACCCCGAGGCGTTCGGGCAACCCGTCCTCGATGGCCGTGCCGGTGACGAAGTTGACGGAGTTCGCGGCGGGCGCGCCTCCCCGCGCGCCGAACATCGGCCGGGGCAGGACCGGCTGGGGGGTGGGGATGGAGGCGTTGGCGTCACCCATCTGCGCGTACGCGATCTGACCGCCCTTGATCACGGTCTGCGGTTTGACGCCGAAGAACGCGGGCTCCCAGATGACCAGGTCGGCCAGTTTGCCGGGCTCGACGGACCCGATCTCGCGGTCGAGGCCCTGGGCGACGGCCGGGTTGATCGTGTACTTGGCGACATAGCGGCGGACCCGGTGGTTGTCGGCGCGGCCGTCGCCGGGCAGCGCGCCCCGGCGCCTCTTCATCACGTGCGCGGTCTGCCAGGTCCGCAGGATCACCTCGCCGACCCGGCCCATGGCCTGGGAGTCGGAGGAGATGATCGAGATGGCCCCCAGGTCGTGCAGGATGTCCTCGGCCGCGATGGTGGAGGGCCGGATGCGGGACTCGGCGAAGGCCAGGTCCTCGGGGACGGCGGGGTTGAGGTGGTGGCACACCATCAGCATGTCGAGGTGTTCCTCGAGGGTGTTGACGGTGTGGGGCCGGGTGGGGTTGGTGGAGCTGGGCAGGACGTAGGGCTCGGAGACCACGGTGATGATGTCGGGCGCGTGCCCGCCGCCGGCCCCCTCGGTGTGGTACGCGTGGACGGTGCGGCCCGCGACGGCGGCGAGGGTGTCGCCCACGAAGCCGGCCTCGTTGAGGGTGTCGGTGTGGATGGCGAGCTGCGCCCCGGTCTCGTCGCAGACGCTCAGGCAGGCGTCGATGACGGCCGGGGTGGCACCCCAGTCCTCGTGGATCTTGAACCCGAGGGCGCCACCGCGCAGTTGGGAGCGCATCGCCTCGCGGGACATCGTGTTGCCCTTGCCGAGCAGCCCGATGTTGACGGGGTAGGCCTCCAGCGCCCGGAACATGCGGTCCAGGTGCCAGGGCCCGGGTGTCACGGTGGTCGCCTTGGTGCCCTCGGCGGGCCCGGTGCCGCCGCCGACCAGCGTGGTGATGCCGGAGGTGAGGGCCTGTTCCACGACGGTCGGCGAGATGAAGTGGATGTGCGCGTCGACCGCGCCGGCGGTGACCAGCTTGCCGTTGCCGGCGATGATCTCGGTCTCCGGCCCGATGACGAGAGCGGGGTGGACACCGTCCATGGTGTCGGGGTTGCCGGCCTTGCCGACGGCGGTGATCCGGCCGTCCCGGACACCGATGTCGGCTTTGACGACGCCCCAGTGGTCGATGACGACGGCCCCGGTGACGACCGTGTCGGGCGCGCCTTGCGCGCGGGTGGTGCGGGACTGGCCCATGGACTCGCGGATCACCTTGCCGCCGCCGAACACCGCCTCGTCGCCCGCGCGGCCGGGCCCGCCGCATCGGTCCTCCTCGATCTCCACGAGCAGGTCGGTGTCGGCCAGCCGTATCCGGTCACCGGCGGTGGGTCCGAACAGATCGGCGTACACGGCGCGGTCGAGCTCAGGCATCGAGGGGTCCTCCGGTCTCTCCCCGCAGGCCCGGGACGAGGCGCAGTCCGGCCAGGGGGACGAGTTCGACGTCGACGGGGATGCCGGGCTCGAAGCGCACGGCGGTACCGGCGGCGATGTTCAGCCGCAGGCCGTGGGCGGCCGACCGCTCGAACACCAGGCCGGGGTTGGCCTCGGCGAAGTGGTAGTGGGAGCCGACCTGGACGGGCCGGTCGGCGGCGTTGAGCACGGTCAGGCGGGTGACCGGGCGCCCCACGTTGAGGGGCACGGGCCCGTCCGCGTACAGGATCTCTCCGGGGATCATCGGCGGCGCCCCGTCAGACGATCGGGTCGTGGACGGTGACGAGCTTGGTGCCGTCGGGGAAGGTGGCTTCGACCTGGACGTCGCGGATCATCTCCGGGATGCCGTCCATGACGTCGTCGCGGCCGAGCACCTTCCGGCCGGACTCCATCAGCTCACCGACGGTCCGGCCATCCCTGGCGCCCTCCAGGATGTGCGAGGTGATCAGCGCGACGGCCTCGGGGTGGTTCAGCCGCACTCCGCGCGCCCTGCGCTTCTCCGCCACGTCGGCGGCCACATGGACGAGCAGGCGCTCCTGCTCGTGCGGGGTCAGTTGCACGTTCCACCTCACAGTCTCCCGCCCGGCGTCGTCCCGGGCGCAGCGGGACCCTATCCGCGTTCAACACTCTGTTGACCTGCGAGGACGAGTGTGGCCGAGAGATATTTCCATCTCGGGCAGAAGTTTTTCCGGGAGGTTAACTGCGTCTTTGCCGGGCGATGGCCGACGCGGGAGCGCGGCCCGCTCCCCGGCCACCCCGGCCGGCTCCGGCGCGGGCGGCCGGCCGGGGTGCCGGAGGCGGTCGTGTGCGGCCGGGATCCCCGGTGGACGGGAGCGGCCGGAAGGCGCGTCCGGCCGCCCACCGGGAGCGCGAGTCCGCCGGGCGCGCCGGGCGATCGCCGGACGTCCGGTCGCGGCGTCAGTCGCCCGGATGCGGGTGGCGCGGGCCGCTGCCCGGGCGCGGGTCCCGGTGCTCCGCGGCGATGCCGAACCCGCCCCGTTCGCCCTCGGCGGACGGGGCGGAGCCGATACGGGAGACCGAGCTGACGACCCGTTCCTCCGCCGGCGCCTCCGGCTCGCCGTCCGGCTCCCGGCCGGCTTCGAGTCGTTCCAGGTCAGCGGCCGAGACCAGGGCGACCAGCGGCTTGCCGTGACGGGTCACCACCACGCGTTCGCCGCCGTACACCACGCGGTTGATCAGATCGGCGAGCTCTGCCCGGGCTTGCGTCACCGGAATCTCGTAGGCCATGCTCACCATCATAACGGCCTGTACATCCTGTACATTTTCTACAGAGAGAGACAGCCATGACCCGCCCCGCCTCCCGTCACGTCCTGCCCGAGTTCACCGAGCGCACCGGCTCGGGGATCCGCACTCTCGATCCGTACGGAAAGCTGTTCGAGGAGCGGATCATCCTCCTCGGCACCCCCGTCGACGACGCCGCCGCCGGCGATGTCGTCGCCCAGCTGCTGCACCTGGAACACGCCGCGCCCGACCGGGACATCTCGCTCTGCGTCAACTCCCCGGGCGGTCCGGTCGACGCCATGGTCGCGATCCACGACACGATGCGGATCATCACCTGCGACGTCGCGACGACCTGTCTGGGCCAGGCGGCCGGCACCGCCGCCGTCCTGCTGGCCGCCGGAGCGCCCGGCAAGCGCCTGGCCCTGCCCGGCGCGCGGGTGGTCGTCCGGCAGCCGGCCGTCGAGGAGCCGCTGCGCGGGCAGCCGTCGGATCTCGCGCTCCGGGCCGCGGAACTGCTGCGACTGCGCGGCCGGCTCGCCGGGCTGCTCGCGGAGCACACCGGCCACGCCCCGGAGCGGATCGAGGCCGACATCGAGCGCGACACGGTCCTGGACGCCGCCGGCGCCCTGGCGTACGGGCTGGTGGACCAAGTGGTCTCCAGCCGCAGGGGGTGACCCGGTGCTCCCCCCCCGAGCCGCCGCCGCTGCCCGCGCTGACCCGGGCCGAGGACGAGTTCATCGACGCGTACCTCGGCATGGTCGACCTGCTGGGCCGGGCCAACCCGGCGCGCGCCACCCACACCTATGGCGCCCTGCGCGCCGCGCAGGCCCTGGTCGGGCGCGCGACGGCGCTGCGCGACGCACTGGCGCTGATGCACCAACGCGGTGAGAGCGAGGTGCACTCGGGAACGCTGACACGCGCCCTGCGGATGCTGGACGGCGAACGGCGCGCCGAACGGGTGACGGTGCCTCAGGACCCCGTCGTCTGACGGATGTCGGCCGGCGCGACCGGACGCACCGACGGCGGAACCACCGGCCACGTTCGGCGTAGGCAGAAGAGGGAATTCCGTGCCGCACGAGTTGCGCACCGCGTGTACACACCTGGCGGAATATCACGTTCCAGTGCTGGTACGGGGATCGCCACCCGGCCTGCGCGTGGCGCCAAAAGCCCTCTGTCCACCCGAACGGATCAGTCGTGAGGAGCCTCACAAAACGCCGTTTCGGCTCGGCATTTCGCTCGTTGATGGGTCAAGATCCGTGACGACGACAAGCCCCCGCCACCGCGGCGGGGCGGTCCGGGCGGACGCCGAGTCCTGCCGCCGTCCGGATGACTGGTCGATGGAAGTGCATCGGCAGGAGTGGAGGACCCAAGCAGTTCGGGGTGACCGGAACCGTTCCGGTTCGGTCGTCCCTTGGGGTGAAGCCGCGTGAGCGGCCGGGCATCTTCGTTCTGCCCGAACCCGACAGGTCATCCTTCACAGGCGGCTGACGAAGGGTTGCGCGATGACTGCGCAGATTCATGTCCCGTCCCTGCTGTCCCGGGCCGGTGCCGTCTCGGCACTCACCCTCGCCGCCGTCGGCGGCACGATGCTGGCGCCCGGCGCCACGTCGGAGGCCCAGGCGGCACCGGCGCACGCGAGCAAGGCGCTGAACGTCGCCGCGTCCAAGAAGGGCGCGCCGTACAAGTACGGAGCGGCGGGTCCGTCCCGGTTCGACTGCTCCGGCCTGACTCTCTACTCGTACAAGAAGGCCGGCAAGAGCCTGCCGCGCACGGCGCAGCAGCAGTACAACAAGACCCGTCACATCTCGGCGTCCAGCCGCCAGAAGGGTGATCTCGTCTTCTTCCACTCCGGCCGCAACGTGTACCACGTGGGCATCTACGCCGGTAGCAACAAGATCTGGCACTCGCCGAAGTCGGGCTCGGTGGTGAAGCTCGACAAGATCTGGTCGAAGTCGGTCTGGTACGGACGCGTGCGCTGATCGCCCGCTGACGCGACCGAAGCGCCGCGGTACAGGGGACGCGCGTCCCGCGAGGCCGGTGAGAGCCCCTGTGCCGCGTCCCCGGCGCGCCGCTGGAGCGCGCCGGGGACGCGCAGCCCCCGGCGGCGCGGCACGACCCGGGGCGTCCCCGGCGCCGGAGCGGCGGCCGGCGCCCTCCCGGTGCGGCGAGCCCGCCGCGGGACGGCCCTCGAACGGCCCCCGGCGCCAGGGGGACGGTGGCCGGATCTCCGGCCGGGCGGGGACCAGGGCCTCGCGGGTGGCACCCCGCCGGGTGCGGCTCAGCTCTGGACGGGCGCCGTCCAGGGCAGGGCGATCCACACGGTCTTCCCGCCCTCCGCCGTCGGGGTGACCGAGAGCCGGCCCCCGCATTCGGCGGCGAGCCAGCGGATGATGACCATCCCCCTGCCGTTGTCCTGCTGGACGGCGGCCGGCAGCCGTCGGGGCCAGCGCGGGTGACTGTCGGTGACACCGATGCGCAGTTGCTCGTCCCGCTCCAGGCGTACGTCCACCGTGAAGGTGGGCGACTGGCCGAAGGTGTGCTGGACGGCGTTGGTGGCGAGCTCGGAGACGATCAGCCGGACCGTGTCGGCCGTCTCGGCCTCACCCGGCAGGCCCCACTCGGCCAGGACGTCCGCCACGTACCTCCGGGCGGCGGATACCGAGGCGGGATCGCTCGGCAGAGTGACGGAGGCTTCCTGGTGGTCTGCCATGGCGACGCTGTCCCTTTCCCACCGGGGCCGGTTTCCGACACGGAGCGGATGTCTTTCGCGGCCGGCCTCGGATTGCGCTTCGCGCCAGAGTGCCACTTATGTCGCCGCCCGTGGGGCCGATCCGGCAAGAGCTGCATATATCTGTCGCTCGAAGCGGTGAACCCTGCTACGCGAGAACGGATTGGGGCGGCAGACTGAGGGGTTGACCGGCTGACCGGTCGGGCGCGGGGAGCGGGAGGAGGCGGTCGTGCGCAGCACGCGGCACGGACCGGCGGTGCGCCGGCGCAAGCTGGGTGAGGAGTTGCGCGGACTGCGCCTGGGTGCGGGCCTGACCAGCCGGGAAGCCGCCCGGCTGGTCGGCTGGCACCAGTCGAAGGTGAGCCGGATCGAGACCGGTACGAGCGGGGTGAGCGGCGCCGACGTGACCCGGCTGCTCGATGTGTACGGGGTGCGCGAGCCACGGCTGCGGGCGCTGCTGGAGGCGCTGGCCGGCGCGGCGGACGGCGGGGGGCCGGGCTGGTGGCACGCGTACCGCGGGGTGCTGTCGCCCCCGTACCGCGACTTCATCAGCCTGGAGGCGCAGGCCTGCTCGGCGCGCACGCTGGAGACGTCGGTGGTGCCCGGCCTGCTGCAGACGCCCGACTACGCGCGGGCGGTGACCCGGGCGGCGCTGGAGGGGTGGCCGGCGGCGACCGTCGACTCCCTGGTGCGGGTGCGGATCGCCCGTCAGGAGGTGCTGCGCGCCGATCCGCCGCTGCGGCTGGAGGCGGTGCTCGACGAGGCGGTGCTGCGGCGGGAGGTGGGCGGCCGCGCGGTGATGCGGGAGCAGCTCCGGCGGCTGCGGGAGCTGGCCGGGTTGCCGCACGTGCGGTTGCAGGTGCTGCCGTTCACACTCGGGGGTTACGTCGGCCTCTCCGGATCTTTCGTTATTTTCTCCTTTCCGAACATTTCTGATCTGGATGTGGTTGCTCTAGACCACTTGACGAGTAGCCTCTATCTCGAACGCACGGAAGACCTCGAGGCGTACTGCGCCGCGTTCCGCACCATGCGGGCGCGCGCCCTCACGCCCGAGGAGTCGTCCGAACTCATCGCCGGGATCGGTGACGGCGCGTAGGGAGAGGCACCCCACATGTCTGCTTACCTCGCACACCACGACGGCCTGCGATGGCGGCGCAGCAGCCGCAGCGTGGGCATGAACAACTGCGTCGAGGCCGCCCGCCTCGGCCCCGGACGGCTGGCCGTCCGGGACTCCAAGCACCTCACCGGCCCGCCGCTGCGGTTCTCCGCGGCGGCCTGGACCTCCTTCGTCTCCTCCCTGCGGGGCGGCCGGGAGCCGGTCAGCTGACCGGCGGCGCGGTCCGCAGGACGGTGGCGACCGCCGTCTCGATCTGAGCCCCGGTCAGGTCGGCGCGGGCCGTCAGCCGCAGCCGCGAGACGCCGTCCGGGACCGACGGCGGCCGGAAGCACCCGACCGCGAGCCCTTCGGCGCGGCAGTCGGCGGCCCAGCGCACCGCCTGCTCCGCCGACGGGGCGCGCACCGACACCACCGCCGCGTCCGGCCGTACGGCGGTCAGGCCCGCCGCCGTGAGCCGCCCGTGCAGGGTGGCGGCGACGGTACGGGCCCGCCCCGCCAGGTCCGGTTCCCGGCGCAGCAGCCGCAGGCCGGCCAGCGCCGCGCCCACCGCCGCCGGGGCCAGGCCGGTGTCGAAGATGAAGGTGCGGGCGGCGTTGACCAGGTGGTCGACGACCCGGGCCGGGCCGAGCACCGCTCCGCCCTGGCTGCCCAGGGACTTGGACAGGGTGAGCGTGGCGACCGTGTCCGCCGCGCCCGCGAGCCCGGCCGCGTGCACCGCGCCGCGACCGCCGTCGCCCAGGACGCCCAGGCCGTGGGCGTCGTCCACGACCAGTGCCGCGCCGTGCGCGCGGCAGGCCTCGGCCAGCCCGGCCAGCGGCGCGGCGTCTCCGTCCACCGAGAACACCGAGTCGGTGACCACCAGGGCGCGGCGCCCCGGGTGCGCGTCCAGCGTCTTGGTGACCGCCTCGGGGTCGGCGTGCGGCACGACCGCGGTCTCGGCGCGCGACAGCCGGCAGCCGTCCACGATGGAGGCGTGGTTGCCCGCGTCGGAGACGATCAGCGAGCCGGCGGCGCCGAGCGCGGTGAGGACGGCGAGGTTGGCCGCGTACCCGGAGGAGAACACCAGCGCCGCCTCGAAGCCGCAGAACTCCGCGAGTTCCCGCTCCAGCTCGGCGTGGAGCTCGGTGGTGCCGGTGACCAGCCGGGAGCCGGTGGCGCCCGCGCCCCAGCGCCGGGCCGCGTCGGCGGCGGCGGCGGTGACCTCCGGGTGCCGGGTCAGGCCCAGGTAGTCGTTGCTCGCCAGGTCCAGCAGATCCGGCTCGGCGGGGCGCGGGCGGAGCGTACGGACCAGGCCGGCGTCCGCGCGGCGGCGCGCCTCGGCGTCGGTCCAGTCGAATGGGGCCTGGGGCATGTCTCGGTCCCTTTTGTAGGCAGCGCACAGACCCTAGCCGGGAACGGGCGAGGTCAGAGTGTGGGCATGCACACACTCGCCGCGGGGCCTGTTGTGGGGTTCCTCCTTGGCCACGAGGGGCGGCGTAGGCCAGGATCGGCGCCATGGACCTGCTGAACACGCTGGTGGACAAGGGGCTTCGGCGCGAGCTGCCGACCCGTGAAGAAGCGCTCGCCGTGCTGGCGACCTCCGACGACGAGCTGCTCGATGTGGTGGCGGCGGCGGGCAAGGTGCGCCGTCAGTGGTTCGGGCGGCGGGTGAAACTCAACTACCTGGTCAACCTGAAGTCGGGCCTCTGCCCGGAGGACTGCTCGTACTGCTCGCAGCGGCTCGGCTCCAAGGCGGAGATCCTCAAGTACACCTGGCTGAAGCCCGAGGAGGCCTCCCGGGCGGCCGCGGCGGGTGTCGCGGGCGGGGCCAAGCGGGTGTGCCTGGTCGCCAGCGGCCGGGGGCCGACGGACCGCGACGTCGACCGGGTCTCGAAGACCATCGAGGCGATCAAGGAGGAGAACGAGGGCGTCGAGGTCTGCGCCTGCCTGGGGCTGCTCTCGGACGGCCAGGCGGAGCGGCTGCGGACGGCGGGGGCGGACGCGTACAACCACAACCTCAATACCTCCGAAGGGACATACGGGGACATCACCACCACCCACACCTACGCGGACCGGGTGGACACCGTGCAGAAGGCGCACGCCGCGGGGCTGTCGGCCTGCTCGGGGCTGATCGCGGGCATGGGCGAGAGCGACGAGGACCTGGTCGACGTGGTCTTCGCCCTGCGGGAGCTGGACCCGGACTCGGTGCCGGTGAACTTCCTCATCCCCTTCGAGGGCACACCGCTGGCCAAGGAGTGGCACCTCACCCCGCAGCGGGCGCTGCGCATCCTGGCGATGGTGCGGTTCGTCTGCCCGGACGTCGAGGTACGGCTGGCCGGCGGGCGCGAGGTGCACCTGCGGACGCTCCAGCCGCTCGCCCTGCACCTGGCCAACTCCATCTTCCTGGGCGACTACCTCACCAGTGAGGGGCAGGCCGGCCGGGCCGACCTGGAGATGATCGCGGACGCCGGTTTCGAGGTCGAGGGCACCGACACGACGACGCTGCCCGAGCACCGGGCCGAGGGCGCCTGCGGTCCGGGCGGCGGGTGCGGCTCCGTGTGCTCCGACGAGGAGCCGGCCGGCGCGGAAACCCCCGCCGCCGCCCGCACCGACCTGGTGGCGGTGCGCCGCCGGGGCGCCGGCACGGACCTGGCGCCCAATGCCTGAGCCGCTCTCCCCCGCCGAACTGCTGGCGCTCGACCGGGAGCACGTCTGGCACCCGTACGGTCCCATGCCGGGACGGGCGGAACCACTGGTGGTGGCGTCCGCCTCGGGTGTACGGCTGCGGCTGGCCGAACCGGTGCACGGGCGGCACGAGCTGGTCGACGGCATGTCGTCGTGGTGGTCGGCCGTGCACGGCTACAACCACCCGGTGCTCAACGAGGCGGTGCGCGGCCAGCTCGACCGGATGAGCCACGTGATGTTCGGCGGGCTCACCCATGAGCCCGCCGTGCGGCTGGCGTCCCGGCTGGTGGAGATCACCCCCGAGCCGCTGCGGCACGTCTTCCTCTCCGACTCCGGATCGGTGGCGGTCGAGGTCGCCATGAAGATGTGCCTGCAGTACTGGCGTTCGGTGGGACGGCCGGGCAAGCGGCGGCTGCTGACCTGGCGCGGCGGCTACCACGGGGACACCTGGCAGCCGATGTCGGTGTGCGACCCGGAGGGCGGGATGCACGAGCTGTGGTCCGGCGCCCTGCCCCGGCAGGTCTTCGCCGGACCGCCGCCCGCCGCGTACGAGGAGGGTTACGCGGAGGAACTGCGCGCCCTCGTCGCGCGGCACGCGGACGAGCTGGCCGCGGTGATCGTGGAGCCGGTGGTGCAGGGCGCGGGCGGGATGCGCTTCCACTCCCCCGAGTACCTGCGGGTGCTGCGCGAGGCGTGCGACGAGCACGACGTACTCCTGGTGTTCGACGAGATCGCCACCGGGTTCGGCCGCACGGGTGCGCTGTTCGCGGCGGAGCTCGCCGCCGTCTCCCCGGACGTGATGTGCCTGGGCAAGGCGCTGACCGGTGGTTACCTGTCGATGGCGGCGACCCTGTGCGTGCCGCGCGTGGCGGACGGGATCTCGCGCGGCGAGGTGCCGGTGCTGGCGCACGGCCCGACGTTCATGGGCAACCCGCTGGCGGCCGCGGTGGCCTGTGCCTCGATCGACCTGCTGCTGGGCCGGGACTGGCAGGGCGAGGTGAAACGGATCGAGGCCGCGCTGGCCGAAGGGCTCGCGCCGGCCGGGGAACTGCCGGGGGTGCGCGAGGTGCGGGTGCTGGGCGCCGTCGGGGTGGTGCAGCTGGACCACCCGGTGGACATGGCGGCCGCGACGGCGGCGGCGGTGCGCGAGGGGGTGTGGCTGCGGCCGTTCCGGGACCTGGTGTACGTGATGCCGCCGTACGTCACGGACGAGGAGGACCTGGCACGGATCGGCCGCGCGGTGTGCGCGGCGGCGAGGGAGGGCTGAGATGGCGGTACTGGTGGTCAGCGGTACCGGTACGGAGATCGGCAAGACCGTCGTCACCGCCGCGGTCGCCGCGGTGGCCCGGGCGGCGGGGCGGTCGGTCGCCGTGCTGAAACCCGCGCAGACCGGCGTGGGCCCCGGTGAGCGGGGCGACGCCGACGAGGTGGTGCGGCTGGCGGGCGGCGTGACGGCCGCCGAACTGGCCCGGTTCCCCGAGCCGCTGGCCCCGGACACGGCCGCCCGGCGCGCCGGCAAGGCCCCGGTGACACCGGACGCGGTGGCCGAGGCCGCCGGGAAGCTGGCCGCCGGGCACGACCTGGTCCTGGTCGAGGGCGCCGGCGGACTGCTGGTGCGCTACGACGAGGACGGCGGCACCCTCGCGGACGCGGCGCGGCTGCTGGGCGCCCCGGTGCTCGTCGTGGTGCCCGCCGGGCTCGGCACGCTCAACACGGCGGCGCTCACCGGCGAGGCCCTGCGGGCCCGGGGGCTGGACCAGGCCGGTGTGGTGATCGGCAGCTGGCCGGACGAACCCGGGCTGGCCGAGCGCTGCAACGTGGCGGACCTGCCCCGGGCGGCGGGCGCTCCGCTGCTGGGCGCGGTGCCCCGGGGGGCGGGAGCCCTGGCGCCCGCCGACTTCCGGGCGCGGGCGGCCACTTGGCTGGCGCCGCCGCTCGGCGGGGCGTGGGACGCCGAGGCGTTCGAGGCCGCCGTACGCTGGTGACCATGCGGACACGAGTGAACGAGATCGTCTTCGACTGCGCCGAGCCCGCCTCCCTCGCCCGGTTCTGGGCAGCGCTGCTGGGCGGCGACCCGGTGGACCGGAGCCCGGACTGGTCCTACGTCGAGCCGCCCGGTTTCGTCCGGGTCGCCTTCCAGCGCGTACCGGAGGGCAAGGCCGCGAAGAACCGGCTCCACCTGGACCTGGACGTCGACGCCGACATGGACGCGGCGTCGGCGGAGGCGGAGCGGCTGGGCGCGGTGCGGGTCGGTGGCGTCGTGACCGACCCGCACGGGGACTTCCAGGTGCTGCGCGACCCGGAGGGCAACGAATTCTGCCTCGTACGGGGCTGATCGGGGCTGATCGGTGCCGGCCGGGCCCGGGCGGACCCGGCACGGGGCGGACACGGTGGACAATGCCCGGGTCCGTCCCGCTCCCCGTGGAGGTCCGCGATGCCCGCGCGCAGTACCGGGAGCTCCCGGGACGCCGTCCGCCATCCGCTGTTCGCCCGCTTCTACGCCCGGGTCAGCGTGGCCGCCGAAACCCGGGGCGGGATGGCCGCGCACCGCCGGGATTTGCTGGCCGGGCTGTCCGGCCGGGTCGTCGAGATCGGCGCGGGCAACGGGCTGAACTTCGCGCACTACCCGTCGGCCGTCTCCGGGGTGGTGGCCCTGGAACCGGAGCGCCGGCTGCGCGGGGCGGCGCGGGAGGCGGCGCTGCGCGCGGGGGTCCCGGTGGACGTGGTGCCGGGTGTGGCCGAGGCGCTGCCGGCCGGGGACGGGGAGTTCGACGCGGCCGTCGCCTCCCTGGTGCTGTGCACGGTCCGGGACGTGCCGCGGGCGCTCGCGGAGGTGCGGCGCGTCCTGCGGCCGGGCGGTGAACTGCGGTTCCTGGAACACGGACGGGCGGCGGGGCGGGCCCTGGCCACCGCGCAGCGGGCGCTGGACCGTACGGTGTGGCCGCTGCTGTTCGGCGGCTGTCACACGGCACGTGACCCGCTGGCGGCGATCGGGGCGGCGGGGTTCGAACTCGTCACGTACCGGAGGCTGCGGGTGCCGGACACGGGTGTGCCACTGCCGTCGTCGCCGTGTGTCCTGGGCGTGGCACGGCGGCCGTGCGATCCGGGTTCGTCCGGAGGTGCGTCTGGGCTAGGGTGATCGTCACTGGAGGTGACGTGCCCGTGCCCGACGAGCAGGAGCAGCTGTTCGCAGCGGTCGACGCGCTGCTGGAGGCGGCGGCGCAGGACGCGCTGCCCGGCCCCGAGGAACGCAAACGGCTGCGCGAGGCCGCCGGACTGAGCCAGGAGCAGGTCGCCCACGCGCTGTCCGTGCGGCGTGAGACGGTCACCGGCTGGGAGTCCGGCCGCACGGACCCGCGCCCCCCGAAGCGCGCGGCCTACGCGCGGCTGCTCTCCGCCCTGGCGGAACGCCACCCCGCTCCGGCACCTGCCCCCAAGGTCGCGCCGCGCCCGCCGGTGCCCGCCCCGCAGGCGGCGCCCGCCCCGGACGAGGCCGCGCCGCGCCCGGCCGACGCCACGCCTCCCCCGCGCCCGGCGGAGCGCCCCGGCCCGCGGGCCGGGGAGCCGGCGCCACCGTGTTCCGGTCCCGCGCCGGGACCCGCACCGGCTCCGCGGGACGCGGCGCCGCACCCGGCGGTGCCGTGGCGCGGCGGGCGGCCGGGCGCGTGGCCCCCGGCCGCCGTGCCGCGTCCCGGGACGACGCCACCCGCCACCCGGGCCGTCACGGCGCCGGAGCCGGTACCGGCCGGGGACCGGGAGCCGCAGCGCCGGGCCGCGGCGGGCCGTCCGGGTGACGGTCGCCCGCGCGCCGGGGCCGGGGCCACCCGCCCGGCGGGCCGCCGTGCCGCGCCGGGCGCCGGCGCGCCGGCGCCCGCGACCGCCGAGGCCGGTGCACGGTTCGCGCACGGGCCGCTCGCCGTGCTGGACGGCGAGGGCAACGCGTACTGCCTCGGGGGGCTCGTCCTCGACTGCCCCGCCCGGGACATCCCCTCCCTCGTCGAATGGGCCCTCACCGAGGCCGCGCTCGGCGCGCCCCGGCTGCACCGCAACGGCAAGGACGCCGACCCGCTGGTCGTGCTCACCGAGGCCGCCGCCGTCCGGCTCGGGCTGCCCGCCGAGCTGGCGGACCGGCGCGGGCTCCGGCTGCCGGACGACCACCCGGTCGTGCGGCAGGTGACCCGGGCGAAGTGGCGGCTGACCCGGCGGGGTTTCGGGCCGTGGGCCAGGATCTACCGCCCGGCGGAGGAGGGCCGGCGCCGGTGCGTGCAGCTCGCCGTCCTGCCGTGGGGCGCGCTCGACGCGCGGGCCTGGGGAGCGGCGGCCGGGCTGCACCCGGCGGAGCTGGCCGATGTGCTCGGCTCCTACGCCACCCGCGTCATCACCCCGCGCGGTTCCACCGCCGTCTCCGGTCTGGAGCTGATGACGGCGCTGCGGCCGCCGACCCGGGCCGTGTGGGACGAGACGGCCGCCGCCTGGGTGCCGGCCCCCAACCCGGGCGCGCTGGCCGAGCCGGTGGACCCGGCACCGCCGGAGGCGCCGGACGAGCACCCCGTCGTCGCGGGGCTGTACCCGCGCGGCCACCGGCGCACGCCCGAGGAGGTCCTCGACGAGGAGGCCTACGACTGGATCCGGGATCCGGAGTCGCTGGACGACACCGAGTGCGCCCGGCCGTACGCGGTGGGCATCGACGTCAACATGGCGTTCGCGGCGGCGGCGAACCGGCTCACCGTGGGCCTGGGGGCGCCGGTCCATGTGAAGGCCCCGGTGTTCGACGCCAGGACGCCCGGCTGCTGGCTGGTGGACCTGTCGGCGGTCGAGCTGGACCCGCGCCTGCCGAGTCCCTTCACCCCGCACGGCGGCCGGCCCGAGGGCCCGGCCTGGTACGCCACGCCGACGGTCGCGTACGCCGTGGAGCTCGGGCACCGGGTACGGCCGGCCGAGGCGTACCTCCGGCCCGAGAACGGCCCCTACCTGGACGCCTGGTACACCCGGCTGCGCGACGCCTACCTGGCCACCATGGAGCGGCTCGGTGTCCGGGCCGGTATGCCGGAGCCGGAGTTCCTCGCCGCCATGGAGGCGCTGGCGCGGCACAAGACGGTGGACCCGGGGCAGGCCGCCGTACTGTCGGCGATCAAGTCGACGGTGAAGGGCGGCATCGGCAAGCTGCGCGAGCGCCCCCAGGGAGCGGGCTACCGCCCCGGTGAGCGGTGGCCCGCGCTCGACCGCCCCACCTGGCGGCCGGACATCCGGGCGGCGGTGATCTCCGCCGCCCGGGTCAACATGCACCGCAAGATGCTGCGGCTGGCGGCGGTGGGACTGTTCCCGGTCGCGGTGCTGTCCGACTGCGCGGTCTACCTGTCCGACGGCCCCGGCCCGCTGGACTTCCTGCCGCGTACGCCCGAGGGCAAGCCGCTGCCGGGCGGTTTCCGGCTTGGGGTGTCCCCCGGCATGGTCAAGCACGAGGGCACCCAGGACCTGATGTGGGCGGTCCGCCTGCTGGACGGGGGCCACAACCCCGCCCGCCACATCAAGGGCACCGACGCCGCCGCGGGCGGGGAGTAGGAACGCGCGATGGGCATCCTGGCCGACAGCCTCGACAAGGCGGAGTCGAACACGTTCACCCGGCCCATCCCCAGGTCGGCCGGGGCGCGGATGCGTTTCCTGGTCAGGAGCGAGAAGGGTTCCACCAGGGCGGTGGCGCGGCGCCTGGGCGTCTCCCAGCGCACCGTCGAGCGGTATCTGAAGGGCCAGATCAAGCATCCCCGGGCCGAACTCGCCGCCCGGCTGGAGGCCGAGGTGCGCAGGAGCTGGCAGCCGCGGGTGCGTCGGCGGGCCCGGGAGACGGCGGCCACCACCGGTGGCATCGTGATCGAGACCCGGGCCCGGTTCGGTTTCACCGCCGCCCCGGGCAGCACGGACGACAGCCGGCTGCGGCTGATCACCCAGCACCTGCCGCCCGCGTACGCGGCCCGGTTGTTCGAGGCGCGGACCGCCGGGGCCACCGAGCGGCAGCTCCGGGACATCGCGGCCGAGGGCCTGCAGGAGCAGTACTTCAAGGACCACGGCCGCCGGGCCGACGGCCTCCAGGTGGAGTTCACCGACATCGACTACGTCGAGTTCGACTTCTGAGGCCCGCCCGGTCCGGGCCGGCCTCCGGTCGGACAGGTGCCGGCGTCCGCGCGGGAGAGGTTGGTTTCGGCGCGGAACGCGGAATGTGTCCGTGCAGCACCGCCACCGTCCGGCCGCTTCCGGGCCCCGGCCCGGCACGGCCCCAGCGAGGAGATGACCATGTGCTTCGTCCGCTGTCCCAGGGCGACCGCCTGATATGCAGACCTTCCTGCCGTTCCCGGATTTCTCGGCGTCGGCGGCCGTGCTCGACACCCGCCGGCTGGGCAAGCAGCGGGTCGAGGCGCTGCAGGTGCTGCGCGGCCTGACCGTGCCCGGTTACGGCTGGGCCAGGCACCCCGCGGTCCGGATGTGGACCGGGTACGAGGAGGCGCTGGTGCGCTACGGCCTGGAGATGTGCGGGGTGTGGACCGCCGAGGGCCGCCGTGACACCTGCGCGACGACCATGCTGGCCGACTTCGCCGCGCACCACCCGGGCCGGGAGGTGCGCACCCAGGACCGGCTCGCCGCGGAGGGCGACCTGCCGCCGTGGCTGGGCGACCCCGGTTTCCACCGCAGTCACCAGTCGGCGCTGGTGCGCAAGGACCCCGGCTTCTACCGGCCCCGCTTCCCCGCGGTGCCGGACGACCTGCCGTACCTGTGGCCGGCGTCCGACCGCGACGCCCGCTAGAGGGCGTCCGGTAGGCCCCGGCGGCGCCCGTACCGGGAAGTCGCGGCCCGTTCGGCGGGTGTCGCCGCCGCGCGGTCGCCATGGCCCGGTTCCGCGACGACGGCGCGCACCTCCGGTCACCCCTCGCCACCGGCCGGCCGGGCGCACCGACGCCCCGCTGCCGCGCGCCCGGGCGGTCGCGGGCGGCTCGGCCGGTGGCCCCGCCGTGGGGACGTTCCCGGGGCCACGGCCACACCGCGACGCCGCGCGCCGGAGTGCCGGCGCGCGGGTGGTGACCGGACTACTCGGGCGCCCACGGGGCAGGGACTCTGTCGGTGAAGGAGGGGCCATGACAAGACCGGAGCCGGTACGGCCGGCCGGGCACCGGGCCGCCGCGGCGGCCCCCGGGCCCGTGCCGGCGCGCTCAGGGACGGCTGGGAGCACGGGCCCGTGAACGATCTTCGTGTCCGGGCCGCCGCGCCGGGAGGCCACGACGCCGTCCCGGCCTCCCGGAGGACCGGCGCCGAGGGCACCGGCATCAGCGACGACCGCGACGGAGCGGAACGGCTGGTCGCTCGCGACCAGGAGGCGCTGATCCGCCCGTTGGGCGGCACCGCCCGGCCGGACGGCCGGATCCGTCGGCGGGCCCAGCGGGGTCCGACGGGTGGCGCCGCCACCCGTACCGGCCGGCGGTCTCCCCCGGGCCCCGGCGGCGTGCCGCTCGCGGCGCCCGGGGAGCGGTCCGTCCGGCCGGGCGGACCGCGCGGGGACGCGGTGGTCCCCGGCCGCGACGAGCTCGCCGAGCACCCTGGGCGGGCCGCGGGCTACGCGCCCGAGCCGAGGTGGTCCCGCCGGGTGGAGCCGCCGGCCGACACCGCCGGCGCGCGGAACCCGCCGCCGGACCACTGACACCGGCCGCGCCCGCCGTTTTGCCGGTCCTTTACCATGAGTGCATCATTCGTCCTCCGTTGAAAGGTGTGAGCGTCCGCCCATGGGCGAGCCTCCCAGTAGCCGACATCGCGCGATCCTCCCCTCCCGGGCAGACCATGGGACGGAGGTGAACCGATGATTGAAGTGCTCCTGCTCGTCGTGGCACTGCTGCTCTGCCTCGCCTGCGGCGCGTTCGTCGCGGCGGAGTTCTCCCTCACCACCATCGAGCGCGGCGACCTGGAACGGGCCGTGGAGCGGGGCGAGCGCGGAGCGGCGGGCGCCCTGAAGGCCGTACGCTCCCTCACCTTCCAGCTCTCCGGCGCGCAACTCGGCATCACCGTCACCAACCTCATCGTCGGCATGCTCTCCGAGCCGGCGATCGCCAAGCTGCTCCGCGGCCCGCTGCGGGACGTCGGCATGCCCGACTCGGTCGCCTCGTCGGTGGCCCTGGTCATCGGCACGGCCCTGTCCACCGTGGTCCTGATGGTGGTCGGCGAGCTGGTCCCCAAGAACTGGGCCATCTCCTCCCCGCTCGGGGTCGCGAAGGTCGTGGCCACCCCGCAGCGGTTCTTCACCGCCGCCTTCAAGCCCCTGATCAGCCACCTCAACAACACCGCCAACCGGCTGGTGCGCCGGCTCGGCATGGAGCCGGCCGAGGAGCTGGCCTCCGCGCGCAGCCCGCAGGAACTGGTCGCGCTGGCCCGCCACTCGGCGCGTGAGGGCGCCCTGGAGGCCGACACGGCCGAGCTGTTCGTGCGCACCCTCACCCTGGCCGAGCTGACCGCGGAGAACGTGATGACCCCGCGCGTCCAGGTCATCGCGCTGGAGGCGCAGGCCACCGCCGAGGACGTCGCCAACGCCACCCGCGCCACCGGCCTGTCCCGCTTCCCCGTCTACCGGGGCGGCCTGGACACGGTCGTGGGCACCGCGCACATCAAGGACGTGCTCGCGGTACCCGCCTCGCTGCGGCGCCTGAAGCCGGTCTCCGAGATGCTGCGCGAGCCGCTGTTCGTCCCGGAGACCCTGACCGTGGACCGGCTCCTGGACCGGCTGTCCGGCAAGTCGGCCATGGCCGTGGTCATCGACGAGTACGGCGGCACGGCCGGTGTCGTGACGCTGGAGGACATCGTGGAGGAGGTCGTCGGCGAGGTGCGCGACGAGCACGACCCGCACGAGACGCCCGACCTCGCGCGGGCCGGTGAGGACGCCGACGGCCGGCCCCTGTGGTCGGCGGACGGGGCCGCCAGGACCGACCAGCTCCAGACGCTGGGCATGCGCGTGCCGGACGGCCCGTACGAGACCCTGGCCGGCCTGGTCGCCACCGAACTGGGCCGGATCCCGGCGGTCGGCGACAGCGTGGAGCTGGCCGGCTGGCGGCTCGACGTGGTGGACGCCTCCGGGCGCCGGGCCGCGCGGGTCCTGATGCACGCGCCGCCGCCCGGCGCGCGGGACGACGAAGAGGAGGCCGGCCGGTGACCGCGATCCAGTTGCTGATCGGTCTGCTGACGCTGGTCGTCAACGCCTTCTTCGTCGGCGCCGAGTTCGCCATGATCTCGGTGCGCCGCAGCCAGATCGAGCCCGCGGCGGAGGCCGGGGACCGGCGCGCCCGCAGCGTCATCTGGGGTCTGGAGCACGTCTCGGCGCTGCTCGCGGCCGCTCAGCTCGGCATCACGCTGTCGACCCTGGTGCTCGGCGTCGTCGCCGAGCCCGCCATCGCCCACCTGCTGGAGCCGGCCTTCGACGCGGTCGGCGTGCCGCACGGGCTGGTGCACCCGATCTCGTTCGTGATCGCGCTCGCCGTGGCGACCTACCTGCACATGCTGCTCGGCGAGATGGTGCCGAAGAACATCGCACTGGCCGAGCCGACGCGGACCGCGCTGCTGCTCGGTCCGCCGCTGGTCGCGCTGGCCCGGGCGCTGCGTCCGGTGATCTTCACGGTCAACGCCTTCGCCAACAGCCTGCTGAAACTGATGCGGGTGGAGGCCAAGAGCGAGGTGTCGGCGACCTTCTCGGACGACGAGCTCGCCCGGATGGTGACGGACGCGGGCCACGCCGGCCTGCTGGACGACCGGGCCGCCGAGCGGCTGCGTGACGCGCTGGAGCTGGGGCGCCGGCCGGTGCGGGACGTGGTGATGCCGCTGGAGCGGGTGGTGCACGCCCGGGTCGGCACCACCCCGGAGGAGCTGGAGGCGCTGTCCGCCGAGTCCGGGTTCTCCCGCTTCCCGGTGGTCGACTCCACCGGCCGCATCCTGGGCTACCTGCACGTCAAGGACGCCCTGGACGCGACACCGAGGGACGTGCCGTTCCCGGTGTCGGCGATGCGGCCGATCGCCCGGGTGCGGGCGGCGACCCCGCTGGACGACGTCCTGACGGCGATGCGGCGCAGCCGCACCCACCTGGCGGCGGTGCTGGACGACAACGGCAAGCTGGCCGGCCTGGTCACGATGGAGGACATCCTGCGCCAGCTGGTGGGCCGCCCGGTGGTCTGACCCGCCCTCCGGCGACCCCGCCGGGCCGGGCTCCGGGCGGGTGCCCGGCCCGGCGGGGCTCACGGTACGATCACTCCGCCATGGAGATGAATGCCACCTACAACAGTTTTGTCGCGCTGGGCGACAGCTTCACCGAGGGCATGTCGGACCTGCTGCCCGACGGGTCCTACCGGGGGTGGGCCGATCGGCTGGCGGCCCGCCTCGCCGCACGCACACCCGGCTTCCGGTACGCCAACCTCGCCGTGCGCGGGAAGCTGATCGGGCAGATCGTGGACGAGCAGGTGGACCTCGCGGCGGCCATGGAGGCGGATGTCGTCACACTGGTCGGCGGGCTCAACGACACCCTGCGGCCCGCGTGCGACATGGGGCGGGTGCGCGGGCTGCTGGAGGAGGCGGTGGAGCGGCTCGCCCCCTCGTGCGGACAGCTGGTGCTGATGCGCAGCCCCGGCCGCCGGGGCCCGGTCATGGAGCGGTTCCGGCCGCGCATGGAGGAACTGTTCCGGTACGTGGACGAGCTCGCGGACCGGCACGGCGCGCTGGTGGTCGACCTGTACGGGGCCCCGGTGATGGGCGACCCCCGGCTGTGGGACCTGGACCGGCTGCATCTGACCGGCGAGGGGCACCGGCGGGTGGCGGAGGCCGTGTGGCAGGCGCTGGGGCTGCCGGCCGAGGAGGACTGGCGGGCACCCCTGGGTTCCACCGTTCCGGAGCGCTGGCTCACCCGGCGGGTGAGCGACGCCCGCTTCGCGCGGCAGCACCTGGGGCCGTGGGTGGCGCGGCGGCTGACCGGGCGCTCGTCGGGAGACGGCCGGCCGGCGAAGCGGCCGCAGCTGCTGCCCTACCAGGACTCCCGCGACTCCTCGCTCTCGTAGCGAGCCACAACCGGGACCGTGGCGCCGACCTGCAGAAACCGCCAGTAGAATCTGGTCACGTGACTGCTGCGTCTGCGAAGCCTCGCATCCCCAATGTCCTCGCCGGCCGCTACGCCTCCGCGGAGCTCGCCGACCTCTGGTCCCCCGAGCAGAAGGTGAAGCTGGAGCGCCGGCTGTGGCTCGCCGTGCTGCGGGCGCAGCAGGACCTCGGGATCGAGGTGCCGGACACCGCGCTCGCCGACTACGAGCGGGTGGTCGACCAGGTCGACCTCGCCTCCATCGCCGAGCGTGAGAAGGTCACGCGCCACGACGTGAAGGCGCGTATCGAGGAGTTCAACGCGCTGGCGGGTCATGAGCAGGTCCACAAGGGCATGACCTCCCGCGACCTCACCGAGAACGTCGAGCAGCTCCAGATCCGGCGTTCGCTGGAACTCGTGCGCGACCGCACGGTGGCGGTGCTGGTGCGGCTGGGCAAGCTGTCCGCCGAGTACGGCGAGCTGGTGATGGCGGGCCGGTCGCACAACGTCGCCGCGCAGGCCACGACGCTCGGCAAGCGGTTCGCGACCACGGCGGACGAGCTGCTGGTGGCGTACGCGCGGCTGGAGGAGCTGCTCGGCCGCTACCCGCTGCGCGGCATCAAGGGCCCGGTGGGCACCGCTCAGGACATGCTCGACCTGCTGGGCGGCGACGCGGCGAAGCTCGCCGAGCTGGAGCAGCGGATCGCCACCCACCTCGGCTTCGCGCACGCCTTCACCTCGGTCGGCCAGGTCTACCCCCGCTCGCTGGACTACGAGGTCGTCACCGCCCTGGTGCAGCTGGCCGCCGCGCCCTCGTCGCTGGCCAGGACGATCCGGCTGATGGCCGGCCACGAGCTGGTGACCGAGGGGTTCAAGCCCGGCCAGGTCGGTTCCTCGGCGATGCCGCACAAGATGAACACCCGCTCCTGCGAGCGCGTCAACGGCCTGATGGTGATCCTGCGGGGTTACGCCTCGATGACCGGCGAGCTGGCGGGCGACCAGTGGAACGAGGGCGACGTGTCGTGCTCGGTGGTGCGCCGGGTGGCGCTGCCCGACGCGTTCTTCGCGTTCGACGGCCTGCTGGAGACGTTCCTGACCGTGCTGGACGAGTTCGGCGCCTTCCCGGCGGTCGTCGCCCGGGAGCTGGACCGCTACCTGCCGTTCCTGGCCACCACCAAGGTGCTGATGGCGTCGGTGCGGGCCGGGGTCGGCCGCGAGGTCGCCCACGAGGCCATCAAGGAGAACGCGGTCGCCTCGGCGCTGGCCATGCGCGAGCAGGGGGCCGAGCGCAACGAGCTGCTGGACAAGCTGGCCGCCGACGAGCGGATCCCGCTGGACCGGGCCGAGCTGGACGCCCTGATGGCGGACAAGCTGTCGTTCACGGGCGCGGCCGCCGACCAGGTCGGCACGGTGGTCTCCCGGATCGGGGAGATCGCCGAGCGGCACCCCGACGCGGCCGGTTACGTGCCCGGGTCGATCCTCTGAGCCGGGGCACCAGTCGCGTATGACACCTGAGGAACTCGAAGCCGCTCGCGACCGCGTCGTGCCCGACGTGATCGCGAGCGGTCTGTCCGTGCTGTTCTGCGGCATCAACCCGGGGCTGATGTCAGCCGCCACGGGCCACCACTTCGCCCGGCCGGGCAACCGCTTCTGGCCGGTGCTGCACCTGTCCGGTTTCACGCCGCGCCGGCTGCGGCCCGCCGAGCAGGAGGAGCTCCTCGACCACGGGCTCGGCATCACCAACGTGGTGGCGCGGGCGACCGCGCGGGCCGACGAGCTGAGCGACGAGGAGTTCCGCGAGGGCGGCCGGCTGCTGGCCGCCAAGGTCGAACGGCTGCGGCCGCGCTGGCTCGCGGTGGCCGGTGTCACCGCGTACCGGACGGCGTTCGGCGACCGCAAGGCCCGCATAGGGCCGCAGGACCGCCGGATCGGCGACACCCGGATCTGGGCGCTTCCCAACCCCAGCGGCCTGAACGCCCACTGGACCGTGCAGACGATGGCGGAGGAGTTCGGCCGGTTGCGGGCGGCTGCCCGTGAGGGCCCCTAGGGAGTGTCTGGTCGATCGGGCCGGATCGGGGAGCGGCGTCCGGTGCCGTGGATCGCGGGGCGGAGGAGGGAGCCACTGCGGGGCAGTGGCGACCCGCGACCGAGCGGCGAGGCGCGGCACCGGGTGACCCGAGCCCGGCGGGATCGGCGAGACACCCCCTAGGGCGGGTCGGTCTCCGTGACGACGGCGAGCAGCTGGAACGGCAGCTCCTTGTCCCACTGGGAGACGCCCAGCGCCAGCCAGCGCCCGTCCACCCGCCACAGGTGCACGTCCGGCACCGAACCGCTGAGGGTGCCCCACGGCTCCGGCAGGGGCTCGCCCGCCAGCCCGCGCTCCAGCAGCGACCAGAGGCTGAAGACCTGGGGCCGGCCCCACCGGCCGCTCAGCACCGCCGCCAGCGCCTCCCGCTCCGCCTCGAACTGATCCCCGGTCAGCTCCCGCCGGGTGCCGTCGTCCTCCCAGAAGTCCTCACTCGTGGCGAGCTCGGCGATGTGGTGGCCCGGACCACTGTCCCCCACGTCCGATCTGCCGCGCTGCGCCGGGAAGGGGCGGGAGCGCAGCGCGTCGACGGTCGCCAGATGCCGTGCGGTGGTCATGGCTCCAGTAAAGCCCGCCCCACTGACAATTGGCGTCGCGTCAGGGCTTCGGCGGCCAGGCCGGCTGACGCACCGGCAGGCGGCACGGCCGGCCCCCGGCGCCCGGCCAGGTGGCCGGGGGTCGGGCGGGCGGTACCCGCCGGCGCGGTACCGGGCGCCTCGCCCGGCCGGTGGACGGGCCCCGGTCGCCGGTCGTTCAACCATTGAGTACCATCCGCACACACGCGCTCCAACTGGGAGGACACACGGTGGGCCGGCTGACCGGCGGGGATCCGTCACTGCTGCGGCGGATCAACTCCGCGGTGGTACTCCATGCGCTGCGCGGCGCCGACGCGCTCACCCTCACCGACCTGACCCGCCTCACCGGCCTGTCCCGGCCGACCGTGGAGGGCGTCGTCGAGGGGCTGATCCAGACCGGTCTGGTGGTCGAGGCAGCCCCGGAGGAGGGCGCCGCCCGGCGGCAGGGCCGGCCGGCCCGCCGGTTCCGGTTCCGCGCGGAGGCGGGGCACCTGCTGGGTGTCGAGATCGGTCCCCACCGGGTCGCCGCGCTGCTGTCCGGGCTCGACGGGCGGATCATCGGTGCCGGCTCCCGGGCGGTGGGCCAGAAGGCGTCGGCGGACGAACGGCTGGAGCGGGTCCGGACGGTGGTCGCCGATGTGCTGCGGCGCACCGGTGTGCCACGCGACAGCCTGCGGGCGGTCGGCGTGGGCACGCCCGGCGTGGTGGAGGCCGACGGGACGGTACGGCTCTGCACGGCGCTGCCCGGCTGGACCGGTCTGGCGCTGGGCGAGCGGCTGCGGCGTTCGTTCCGCTGCCCGGTCCTGGTGGAGAACGACGCGAACGCGGCCGCGGTGGCCGAGCAGTGGAAGGGCGCCGCGGCGGATTCCGACGACATCGTCTTCGTGCTGGCCGGGCTGAGCCCCGGTGCCGGGTCGCTGATCGGCGGACGGCTGCACCGGGGCTTCGGCGGGGCGGCCGGCGAGATCGGCGCCCTGCACCTGCTGGGCCGCGAGGTCACCCCGGAGACGCTGCTGTCCACCACGGACGAGCCGCTGCACCCACTGGACGAGCAGGCGGTCGCGGAGGTGTTCGCCCTGGCGCGGAAGGGGGACGCGCGGGCCCTGGCCGCGGTGGAGCGGTTCATCCAGCGGCTGGTGCACGATGTGGCGGCCCTGGTACTGGCGCTCGACCCGGAGCTGGTGGTGGTCGGCGGCTGGGCGGCCGGACTGGACGGGATACTGCAGCCGCTGCGGGACGAGCTGGCCCGGTTCTGCCTGAGGCCGCCCCGGGTGGCGCTGTCGCTGCTGGGCGAGGCGGCGGTGGCGACCGGGGCGCTGCGGCTGGCGCTGGACCACGTCGAGGAACAGCTCTTCGCGGTCGAGGGAACGGTGACGGCCCGCCGCTGACCGCGAGGAGCGGCCGGGCGGCGGGCCGTTGTCCCGCGCGGGGCGGCGCGGGCCGGCGTCAGGACGCGATCTGGAGGTCTCCCGCGTCACCGAAGGTGAGCCGGCAGGTGTCGGCACGGTAGGTGGCCACCGAGACGGCAGCCGTGCGGCCCCCGGCGAAGTACCGGGTGGTGACGAGGAGGACCGGGGCGCCCGGCAGCCGGTCGAGCTCCTTGGCGTCGTCGGCCCGCGCCGAGCCGAGCTCCACCGCGCGGTCCTGGCCCTCCAGCGCCAGGCGCTGCAGTTCGCGCAGCACGCTGCGGGCCCTGGCGGGGCCGGAGGGGGCGTCGATGGCGGTGAGGTCGGGCACCGAGCCGGACGGGACGTAGAGGTGCTCGGCCGCGACCGGTGCCCCGTGCGGCACCCGCAGCCGGCGCACGGTGTGCACGGTCTCCTGGGCACCGGTGCCCAGCATGCGGGCCACGGCGGCGGGCGGCACGGCGGCGGCGCAGTCGACGGGCTGCCAGCTCTCCTCGCCCGCCCCGGGCCACTGGTGCTGGGTGGTGGAGACGTCGACCCCCACGCGGGGCGGGGCGACGGTGGTGCCGACGCCGCGGCGCCGCTGGAGCCGGCCCTCCAGTTCGAGCTGTTCGAGCGCCTGGCGCAGTGTGGCGCGGGCGACCCCGTAACGAGCGGCGAGTTCACGCTCGTTGGGCAGGATCTCCCCCACCGCGAAATCGGAGTCGAGCGCTTCGCTGAGCACGGTCTTGAGGTGCCAGTACTTCGGCTCCGGCACCGACTCCAGCTGCGTGGTCCCCACCCTGATCCTCCGCAATCGCCGTGTCCCCGGCGGCTTTCCTCGCGCTTGTTTATTAAAGGTTCCTTCACTATCCCTGCGACCATAGGACGGCGCACCTCTTTGGTCAAGACCAATCATCGCCCGGTTACGCAGCGCTGCCGGACTCCGCCACAGAGCGTTCACCCAGCGTTGTCGGGGCGGGGACGGGCCACGCGCCGGAGGGGGGAGGGCCACGCTCCGGGAACGGCCGCCGCCACCGGCGCGGGGGTCACCCGGCGCGGCCGGTCCGGCGGTGGAGGCGCGACGGACCCCGGGGCACCACCGCGGTCAGCTTCTCGGGGTTGCGCACGATGTGGACGCACTGGATCAGCCCGTCCCGCACCCCGAGCTGGAACACCGAGTCGGGCCTGCCGCCGGAGAGCACCAGCAGCGCCGGACCGCCGTTGAGCTCGACCAGCCGGAACTCGGCCTGGGGCACGGGCTGCCGGGCGACGGCGATGAGGAAGCGGCCCACCTTGTCCGCGCTCTCGACGACCCGCAGCGGCGCCTTCGCCCTGCCGCCGCTGTCGCCCACCAGTCGGACGTCCGGGGCGAGCAGGGCGAGCAGCCCGGCCAGGTCGCCGCCCGACGCCGCGGCGAGGAAGCGCTCGGTGAGGTCGCGGCGTACCGCGGGGTCCACGTCGTAGCGGGGCCTGCCCTCGTCGACGTGGCGGCGGGCCCGGCCGGCGAGCTGGCGCACCGCGGCCTCCGAGCGGTCCAGGGCGGCGGCGATCTCCCCGTACGGGAAGCCGAACGCCTCACGGAGCACGAACACCGCCCGCTCCAGCGGTGAGAGGGACTCCAGGACGACCAGCACGGCCAGTGACACGGAGTCGGCCAGCACCGCCCGTTCGGCCGTGTCCGGGACGGCGGGTCCGAAGTCGGTGACGACCGGTTCCGGCAGCCAGGGGCCGATGTACGTCTCGCGCCGCGCCCGCGCCTGGCGCAGCCGGTCCACGGCGAGCCGGGTGGTGATCCGTACGAGATAGGACCGCGGGTCGCGGACCTCCGCGTGCTCGGCGCCCGACCAGCGCAGCCACGTCTCCTGGACCACGTCCTCGGCGTCGGCGACCCGGCCGAGCATCCGGTAGGCCACCCCGGTCAGGAGCGGGCGATGGGCCTCGAAGACACCGGTGGGGCCGGTGCCGTCCGCGCCGGGGGCGCGGTACGCGGGGGGATCGGTCGTCACCCTCCCATCCCAGCCGACGCGCTCCGGCCGTGTCCAGCCACCACCGCGCGGGACGGCCGGGCGCGGGCCCGGGGTGCCCGCCACGGCGGGTGACCCGGTTGTTCATGTGCGGTTCGCGCGCCCGCCTCCCCGGGCCACTAGGTATGGCCGTGACCCGGCAGCCGTCCGCTGCCCGGCTTCCCGCCCGCCCTCGGAGGCGTATTCGATGACGTACAGCCAGCCGCCCGGTTCCGCTCCCGGCCGCCGTACCGTTCTGCGTGGCTCGCTGGCCGCTTCGGCCGCCCTCTCGCTGGGCGCAGCGCCGGCGCCCGCGCCGGCCGCGCCGGCACAGTCGCGGTCCGGGCGGCCGAACGCCGGGTGGGGCGTGCAGGCCGGCGACGTCACCTCCTCGTCCGGCCTGGTGTGGGTGCGCTCGGACCGGCCGGCCCGGATGGTGGTGGAGACCTCGGCGACCGAGTCGTTCCGCCGGGTCCACCGGTGGCACGGCCCGCTGCTCGGGCCGGACACCGACTTCACCGGCAGCACCGCGCTGCGCGGCCTGCCGGCGGGGGAGCAGATCCACTACCGGGTGACGCTCACCGACCCGGACGACCCCCGGCGCAGCGGGGAGCCGGTGTACGGGACGTTCCGCACCGCCCCCGCGCGGCGCCGGGACGGGGTGCGGTTCCTGTGGTCGGGCGACATCGCCGGGCAGGGCTGGGGGATCAACCCGGACATCGGCGGGTTCCGCGCCTACGAGGAGATGCGCCGCCTCGACCCCGACTTCTTCCTGTGCAGCGGTGACACGGTCTACGCGGACGGGCCTCTCCAGCCCCGGGTGACGCTCCCGGACGGGCGGGTCTGGCGCAATGTGACCACCGAGGAGAAGTCCAAGGTCGCCGAGACCCTCGGCGAGTACCGGGGCAACTTCCGCTACAACCTGCTCGACCACAACGTCCGGGCGTTCAACGCCCAGGTGCCCTCGGTCGTGCAGTGGGACGACCACGAGGTGCGCAACAACTGGTACCCCGGGCAGATCCTGGACGATCCCCGCTACACCGAGAAGGACGTGGACGTCCTGGCGGCCCGGGCGCTGCGGGCGTTCGGCGAGTACTTCCCGGTGTCCACGCTCGCCGAGGGCGGGGGCGGCCGGATGCACCGGGTGGTGCGGTACGGCCCGCTGCTCGACGTCTTCGTGCTGGACATGCGCACCCACCGCAACGCCAACTCGCCCGGGCGGCAGGCCGACGACCGCGACGGCATCCTCGGCGCCGGCCAGCTCGCCTGGCTGCGGCGGGAGCTGGCCCGTTCGCGGGCGGTGTGGAAGGTGCTGGCGGCCGACATGCCGCTGGGCCTGGTCGTGCCGGACGGGGCGACGGACTTCGAGGCCGTGGCGCAGGGGGACCCGGGTGTGCCGCTCGGCCGGGAGCTCCAGATCGCCGAGCTGCTGCGGTTCGTCAAGCACCGGCGGATCACCGGGACCCTGTGGCTGACGGCCGACGTGCACCACACCTCGGCGCAGCACTACGCGCCGGAGCGCGCGGCGTTCAAGGACTTCGCGCCGTTCTGGGAGTTCGTGTCGGGGCCGCTGGCGGCCGGTGGGTTCCCGGCCAGCGCCCTGGACGCCACCTTCGGTCCGGAGCGGGTCTTCGTACGGGCTCCGGAGCGCGCCAATGTCTCACCGATGGAGTCGCCGCAGTACTTCGGCGAGGTGGACATCGACGGCGGCAGCGGGGAACTGACGGTACGCCTGCGCGCGGAGGGCGGCACGGTCCTGTTCAGCAAGGTGCTCCGGCCGGGCCTCGTGGGCCAGTGACGTGACGCCGGCCGGGCCGCCCGGGCCCGGCCGGTCGCCCGTAGCCGGTCGCCCGCCACCCGCCGAACTCGTTGGCGAACAGGGAGGGACGTCGAGGCGAACGATCCTCGGCCGAAAAAGCGAAAATCAGTCATTAAGCGCCCAGAACCCTGCTTAACCCATCAGTCACAGAGCGTTCGTGATCAGGCAACACCGCTCCGTCACAGTGATGCCATGACTGACGCCTCATCCCTCCGGAGCACCCGCCGCCACCACTGGCGGCGGGACCTCGTCGAGCTGGCCGCCCTGTTCACCGCCGTCGCCGTGGCCGACGCGGTCGCGAACACCGTCGCGCACGGCCCCGACGGCCCCTACCTGCTCGCCGTCTCGGCCGTGGCCCTGATCGCCACCGCGGCCTTCCACATCTGGTGGTCACGCCGCCACGGCCACGCCCCGCCGGCCGGCCACCCCGGTGATACCGGCGGCTCACCGGCGCCGGCGGTCGCCCCGGTGAGCACGGGTGCCGGAACCCCGGCGCCGGCCGGGCGGCCGCGGACGACGCTGTGGCGGATGCGCACCACGGTGCGCGACGAGCCGGGCAGCCTCGCCGCGCTGTGCACCGCCCTCGCCCACCTCGGCGTGGACATCCTCACCCTGCAGACGCACCCGCTCGCCGAGGGCACCGTGGACGAGTTCCTGCTGCGGGCACCCGAGGCACTGGCGCCCGCCCGGCTGACCGAGCAGATCGCCGCGGCGGGCGGAAGGGGCACCTGGGTCGAGCGGGCCGACGCCCACGACCTGGTCGACACCCCCACCCGGGTGCTGGGACTGGCCACCCGTACTGCCCTGGACGGCGCGGAACTCCCCCTGGCGCTGCGCCAGTTGCTGGGCCGGTGCACCATCCACTCCCGGCCTGCGGTCTCCCTGACCGGACGCCCCACCGGTGAGACCGCCCCGGTGGAGGGGCTCCTGGAAGCGGGCGACACGGTGATGCGGCTGCGCGACCCGAACGGCGGGGCCATCACCGTCGAGCGGGCCTACCTGCCCTTCACGCCCACCGAGTTCGCCCGGGCCCGCGCCCTGGTGGAGCTGGACACCCGCCTGGGGCCGCGCGTCCCGCGCAGCCAGGACGTGCTGACCCTCCCCGAGGGCAACGAGATCACGGTCCGGCGCGCCGGTCCGGGCGACCTCGTGGCCGCCCGCGCGATGCACGACCGGTGCTCCGACCGGACGCTCGCACTGCGCTACCACGGCCCGGTCGGTGACGCCGACCGCTATCTGAACCACCTGCTCAGCCCGCGCTTCGGCCGCACGCTCGCCGTCCGGACCGCCTCCGGACGGCTCGTCGCGCTCGGCCACCTGCTCTGGGACGGCGACGAGACCGAGGTGGCGCTGCTCGTCGAGGACGACTGGCAGCGCCGGGGCATCGGTTCCGAGCTGCTGCGCCGCCTGGTGGCGCTGGCCGTCGAGGCGCGCTGCGCGAGCGTCTACGCGGTGACGCAGTCGTCCAACACCGGGATGGTCGCGGCCATGCGGGGCCTGGACCTCCCGCTCGACTACCAGATCGAGGAGGGCACCCTGGTGATCACCGCGCGGCTGACCGGAGCTCCCGAACCGCACCACCGGACCGCTGAGCGGGCGCGTCCCGGCCGGCGGACGGAGCCGGCCGAGCGCTGAGCGCCTCCGTCAGGTCCCGCCACAGGTCCTCGACGTCCTCCAGACCGACCGAGAGCCGCAGCAGGCGGTCGCTGACGCCGGCCGACCGCCGGTCTCCCTCGGCCACGATGCGGTGGCTGATGGAGGCCGGGTGCTGGATCAGCGTGTCGACGCTGCCGAGGCTCACCGCGGGCGTGATCAGCCGTACCCCGGCGATCACGTCGTGCGGGTCCCCGTACACCTCGAACGCGACCATGGCCCCGCCGATCGCGGGATAGTGCACCCGCGCGATCCTCGGGTCGACCGCCAGGCGGCGCGCCAGGTCCGCGGCGGTCGCCGACGCCGCCCGCATCCGGACCGGCAGGGTGGACAGGCCGCGCAGCAGCAGATAGCCCGCCATCGGGTGCAGGACGCCCCCGGTGGCGAACCGCACCTGGCGCAGCCGGCCGGCGAGCTCCTCGTCGCAGGCCACCACTCCCCCGAGCACGTCCCCGTGGCCGCCCAGGTACTTGGTGGCGCTGTGCAGCACGATCCGCGCCCCCTGCTCCACCGGCCGCTGCAGGACCGGGGTGGCGAAGGTGGAGTCGACGAGCAGCGGTACCGAGCCGCAGGCGTCGGCCACGGCCCGGATGTCGACCTCGGCGAGCGTGGGATTGGCCGGCGTCTCCACCATGACCAGTCCGGTGTCGGGCCGGATCGCCGCGGCGATGCCCTCGGGACCGGTCCAGGTCACCTCCGTACCGAGGAGCCCGGCGTCCAGCAGGTGGTCGCTGCATCCGTACATCGGGCGGACCGCCACCACGTGGCGCAGGCCCATGCTCGCCCGGGCCAGGAGCACGGCGGTGAGGGCGGCCATGCCACTGGCGAACGCCACGGCGCTCGTGGTGCCCTCCAGCCGGGCCAGGGCGGTCTCGAAGCGGGCCGTGGTCGGGTTGTCGAGCCGGGCGTAGACGGGTGGGCCCTCCGGGCGGGCGCCGGTGGCGGCGAACGCGTCGATGCGGGCGGCCTCGGCTCTGGCGTCGTGCGACGGGTAGGTGGTGGAGAGGTCGATCGGCACGGCGTGCAGGCCCTGGGCGGCGAGGTCGTCGCGGCCGGCGTGCACGGCCTCGGTGGCCAGCGCCCTGGGGTGGCGGGGGGCGGGCGAGGCGGCGTGGTCCATGGTGTCCATGACGGAACTGTGAACAGATACCGGCCCGTAGCCGAAAATCACCGTGTTACGTTCGCCGAATGACTGGTTCCGTCGTATTGGACACGGTCGATCTGCACATACTTCGCCTTTTGCAGAACGACGCCCGGACCACCTACCGGGAGCTGGCCGCCGAGGTGGGCGTGGCCCCTTCGACCTGCCTGGACCGGGTGGCACGGCTGCGCCGCACCGGGGTGGTGCTCGGGCACCGGCTGCGCATCGATCCGGCCAAACTCGGGCGCGGCCTTGAGGCGCTGCTCTCGGTCCAGGTCCGGCCGCACCGCCGGGAGCTCATCGGGCCGTTCGTGGAACGGGTCCGCGCCCTGCCGGAGTCCCGGGCGCTGTTCCATCTGACCGGACCGGACGACTACCTGGTGCACGTGGCCGTGGTGGACGCCGCCGACCTGCAACGACTGGTGCTGGACGAGTTCACCTCGCGGCGGGAGGTGGCGCGGGTGGAGACCCGGCTGATCTTCCAGCACTGGGAGTGCGGGCCGCTGCTGCCGCCCGTTCAGGGTCCTCACATGTCGGCCGAGTGACATCCGGCGGGGGCCGGGGAGGATGACGACCAGGCCGGCGGCATACGAGGATGGCCCCATGCCAGAGACCTCCAGCAGCGCCCTGCCCCGCCAGGTCGCCGATGCCCATGTCGACGCGCTCGTCGGACTCGACCCGATCACCGGTACGTACCTGGGGGTCCGGGAGAGCGCCGGTCTGCTGCCCGACTTCTCGCCCGCCGGGCAGGACGAGATCGCCGCGCTGGCCCGCCGGACGCTCGCCCGGCTGGACGAGGCGGAGCGCCTGCCGGGAGCGGCCGAGGACGCCGAACGGCGGTGCGGCCGGCTCCTGCGGGAACGGCTCACCGCCGAGCTCGCCGTCCACGAGGCTGGCGAGGGGCTGCGCACGGTCAGCAACATCCACTCCCCCGCGCACAGCGTGCGCATGGTGTTCACCGTGATGCCCACCGGGACGGACGAGGACTGGTCGGCGGTCGCCGAGCGGCTGCGGGCGGTGCCCACCGCGCTGGAGGGCTACCGGGCCTCCCTCGCCCTGGGGCTGGAGCGGGAACTGCCGGGCGGGCCCCGCGCGACGGCGACCTTCGTCCAGCAGCTCACCGAGTGGTCGGGCCACGACGGGGCCAGGCGCGGCTGGTTCGAGGAGTTCGCGGCGGGCGGGCCCAACGCCCTGCGCGGCGAGCTGGACCCGGCGGCGCGGCAGGCCACGCGGGCGCTGGTGGAACTGCGCGACTGGATGCGCGACGTGTACGCCCCGGCCGTCGCCAAGGCCCCCGACACGGTCGGCCGCGAGCGCTACGCCCGCTGGTCCCGCTACTACAACGGAACCGACTTCGACCTGGACGAGGCGTACGCGTACGGCTGGGACGAGTACCACCGGCTGTACGCCGAGATGAGGACCGAGGCCGGCCGGATCCTGCCGGGCGCGGGCCCCTGGGAGGCGCTGGCCCACCTCGACGAGCACGGCGCGCACATCGAGGGCGTCGAGCAGGTGCGGGTCTGGCTGCAGGAGCTGATGGACGAGGCGATCGAGGCGCTGGACGGCACGCACTTCGAACTCGTCGAGCGGGTACGGAAGGTGGAGTCCCGGATCGCTCCCCCGGGCGGCGCCGCCGCGCCGTACTACACCGGTCCGTCCGAGGACTTCTCCCGCCCGGGCCGCACCTGGCTGCCGGTCGACGGCGAGACCCGCTTCCCGGTCTACGACCTGGTGTCGACCTGGTACCACGAGGGGGTGCCCGGTCACCATCTCCAGCTCGCGCAGTGGGTGCACGTCGCCGACCGGCTCTCCCGCTACCAGGCGACGGTCGGGCAGGTCAGCGCCAACGCCGAGGGCTGGGCCCTGTACGCGGAACGGCTGATGGACGAACTGGGCTTCCTGCCCGACCCGGAGCGCCGCCTGGGCTACCTGGACGCCCAGATGATGCGGGCCTGCCGGGTGATCGTGGACATCGGCATGCACCTGGGGCTGCGGATCCCGGCGGACTCGCCGTACCGGCCGGGCGAGCGGTGGACGCCGGAGCTGGCCCAGGAGTTCTTCCGGGCGCACAGCAGCAGGCCGCCGGCGTTCGTGGAGAGCGAGCTCACCCGCTACCTGTCCATGCCGGCGCAGGCGATCGGCTACAAACTGGGCGAGCGCGCCTGGCTGCTGGGCCGTGAGAACGCGCGCAGGGCGCACGGCGCCGCCTTCGACGCCAAGAAGTGGCACATGGCCGCCCTCTCCCAGGGCCCGCTGGGCCTGGACGACCTGGTGGACGAGCTGTCCCGCCTCTGACCACCGCCCCGCCGGGCCCGCGCCCGGCACCCGTCCGCGCCCCGGGTCCCCCACGCCCGGGCGCGCCCCGTGCCGTTCGGCCGCTGCCGTTCGGCCCGGGCCCCGGGGCCGCCGGGCGCGGTCCGGCCGGGTGTCAGCAGCCGCAGACCCCGGCGCCCGTCACGGCGGTCAGCGGGTCGACGGGCCGCCGGTCGCGGCCCCGCCGGGTCTCGAACTCGAAGCCCTCGCGCACCCAGTACTCGAACCCGCCCAGCATCTCCTTGACCTGGTGGCCGAGTTCGGCGAGGACCCGGGCCGCCCGGGTGGCGCCGTTGCAGCCCGGGCCCCAGCAGTACGTGACCACCGGGACCGACCGGTCCAGCAGGTGCCCCGCCCGGTCGGCGATGAGCGCGGTGGGCAGGTGCACGGCCCCGGGGATGCGGCCCTGGTCCCAGGACTCGGCGGACCGGGAGTCCAGCAGCACGAACCCCGGATCGCCGCCCGCGGCCAGGGCGGCGGCGACGTCCGAGGGGTCGGTGTGGAAGGCCAGGCTCGCCGAGAAGTAGGCGGCGGCAGCGGCGGGCGACGCCGGCGGAACCCGCAGGACCGGGTGGGCGGAGGAGGGCCGTGATGTCGTCATGAGGGGAAAGGTACGGTGGGTTGATCATCTCGGTGAAGTGACGATCCCCGGGCCTTCTCTTGTCCGACCGGGGAATTCCCTGCTATTCCTCGTCCATGACCGGATATTCACCGGACGCCACCGACTGGCGCATCCTCCAGGCCCTGCAGGACCAGGGCCGGGCCAGCTTCGCCGAGCTGGCCCGTACCGTGTCCATGTCCGCGAGCGCCGTCACCGAGCGGGTGCGCAGACTGGAGGAGGCGGGGGTGATCGCCGGCTACACGGCGGTGGTCGACCACGAGCGGATCGGGCTGCCCATCCTGGCCTTCGTACGGCTCCGCTACCCGCACGGCAACTACAAGCCGTTCCACGACCTGCTGGAGACCACCCCGGAGATCCTGGAGGCCCACCACGTCACCGGCGACGACTGCTTCGTCCTGAAGGTCGCCGCCCGCTCCATGGGGCACCTGGAGGAGGTCTCCGGGAGGGTCGGCGCGCTGGGTTCGGTGACGACCAGCGTGGTCTACTCCTCACCGCTGCGGCGCCGCCCGGTCAGCCGCTGACCCCCGCCCCCGTACGCAGCCGCACCGCCGAGCCGCCGCGCTCCTTGACCACCTCGAGCTGGACCGGGACGCGGCGGCGCAGGTCGGGCACGTGGCTGACGATGCCGACGCTGCGGTCGCGCTCGCGCAGCGAGTCGAGCACGTCCAGCACCTCGTCGAGGGTCTGGTCGTCCAGGCTGCCGAACCCCTCGTCGATGAAGAGGGTGTCCAGCCGTACGCCGCCGGCCTCGTCGGTGACGACGTCCGCCAGGCCGAGGGCCAGCGCCAGTGACGCGAAGAAGGTCTCACCGCCGGAGAGCGTCGCCGTGTCGCGCTCGCTGCCGGTCCACGCGTCGACCACGTGCAGGCCCAGCCCGGAGCGCTTGCCGCCGGAGCGCGCGTCGGAGTGGACCAGGGTGTAGCGGCCGGACGACATGCGCTGGAGGCGGACGGTGGCCGCGGCGGCCACCTGCTCCAGGCGGGCCGCCAGGACGTACGACTCCAGCCGCATCCGGCGTTCGTTGTCGGCCGAGGTCCCGGCGGTCAGACCGGCCAGCCGGGCCACCCTGTCGTACTCCTCGCGCAGCGGCCCGAGCCCGCGCACCTCAGCGGCGGCCCGCCGGGACAGCCGGGCGAGCTCGTCGTACCGCTCCCGGTGGGCGGACAGGGCGGTGGCCGCCTCCCGCAGCGCGCGTTCGGCGGCGCCGTGCACGGCCAGGGCGGTGTCCGGGTCGGCGGGCGGGCACGCGGCGGCGGCCCGTGTCTCCGGCTCGGCGAGCCGGTCGGCGACCGCCGCGGCCTCGGCCCGCCAGTCGTCCAGCAGCCGCTGGAGCTCGCGCCGGCGGTCGTCGGCGAGCAGCGCGGCGGCGGCGTCGTCGGGCGTGCCGAAGCCGGCGTGGAACGCGGCGTCGGCGAGCCGGCCGTCGGCCTCCTTCAGGCGCCGGGCGGTGGCCTCCACGGCCCGTACCGCGTCGGCCGCCTCGGCGAGGGCGCCGATCCTGCGCTCCAGCCGGGCGGCGTGGTCGGCGACGGTGTCGGTGGCGCCGTCCCGGACGCGGGCCAGTTCGGCGTCGAGCGCCGCCTGCTCGCGGTCCAGGGCCTCGCGCTGACTGGTGCGCGCGGCGGCCCGGCGCTCGGCCCGGCGCTGGACGGCGAGCCGCTCCTCGTACTCCCGTTCCGCGCGGACCAGTGCCTCACGGGCGGCGTGGGTCCCGGCGGCCAGCCGGTGCGCCTCGGTGTGCTCGCGCTCCAGCCGTTCGACCAGGTCGGCGAGTTCGGCGGCGCTCGGGCCGTCGGCCTGGTCCGGGCGCGGCGGCCCGGCCTGGGCGGGGAATCCCGCCAGTCCGGCGCCGGCGCGGATCCCCGTGGGGGTTCCCGCCCGGGGCCCGGCCTGGGCGGGCAGCCCGGCCGGAGCGGCCCCGGAACCGGCCGACGAGGGCGGCTCCGGGTGACCGACGGACGGCCCGGCCGGAGCGACGCCGGCGGTGGGGCCGGCGGACGGGGCGGTGGCGCCGTCGGCGGAGCCCGTTCCGGTGGCGCCGACCAGGGCGCCGTCCGGGTCGGCCGAGTCCATGGCCGCCGACCGGGCGGCGGCCAGCGCCTCCCGTACGACGGCCAGTTCGCGCTCGGCGCGCGCCCTCGCCTCATCCGCGCGGGTGTGGGCCTCGTACGCCGCCTCCTCGGTCCCGGGGTCCACCTGGCCGTCCTCCGCGCGCGCGGGCGCCGGGTGGTCGGGAGAGCCGCAGACCGCGCACGGCAGGCCGGCCGCGAGCTGGGCCGCGAGCTCCGCGGCGATGCCCCGCAGCCGGCGCTCGCGCAGGTCCAGCCAGGTCTCATGGGCGCTGTTGGCCCGTTCCCTGGCCGTCGCCAGCCGGGACTCGGCGGCGGAGACCTCCCCGGCCAGCGTGTCGCGGCGGCGGGCGGCGGCCAGCCGCCGGCGGGCGGGGTCGAGCCGCCCGGCGAGGTGTTCGGCGCGGGTGGCCGCTTCCTGGGCGGCTTCGACGCGGTCCGTCAGGGCGCGCCGGGTGGCTTCCCATCCGGCCAGCCATTCGGCCGCCTCCTGAAGGGCGTCCTCGTCGGCGCGCTCCTGCCGTTCCAGGTCCTCGCGTTCCAGGCGGATCGCGGCGCCGCGCAGCTCGGCGCGGCGGGCGGCCGCCAGTTCCCCGAGGTCCTGGCGCAGACGCCGCTCCAGGGCGGACAGCCGCCCGGCGTCCGCGTCGGCGAGCTCGGCCGGGAGGGCGGCCATGGCCCGGTCCCGGGCGTCGCTCGCCGCCCGGTGCTCGCGCGCGGCGTCCTCACGCAGGCTCAGCGGGCCCGCGACCCGCTCGGCCCGGTGGGCCCGCTCCAGCCGGGCCTGCCGCTCGTCGTGTTCGGCGCGCCCTGCGTCCAGCTCGGCCGCGCGCCGCCGGGCGTCCGCGTGGCGGCGCTGGCGGGCGGCCAGGTCCCGCTCGGCGTCCAGGGCGTGGCGCGCCGCGGCCTGCCGCTCCTCGGCGGCGGCCAGTGCCGAGCCGGCGATGTCCAGTGCCTCTCGGGCCCCGGAGCGCGCGACGGCCGCCCAGGCCAGCACGGACCGGGCCAGTCCCGGCTCACCGGGCCTGCCGTCCGGCGCCGGCCAGTCCCCGGCCGCTCCGCCCGCCGCCTGGGCCATCCGGTGGGCGAGCGCCAGCAGCCTCTCGTCCCCCTCCCTGACCCGTTGTTCGGCGGCGCGGCGCAGTTCGGCGAGCCGTTCCTCGACGGCGGCGAACCGCCGGGTGTCGAAGAGCCGGCCGAGCAGTCTGCCGCGCGCCTCGGCGTCGGCGCGCAGGAAGCGCGCGAAGTCGCCCTGCGGGAGCAGGACGACCTGGCAGAACTGCTCGCGGCTCATGCCGAGGAGCTGGGTGACCTCCTCACCGATCTCCTGGTGCGACTTGCTGAGCCCGCGCCAGGTGCCCGTCGCGGTGTCGTACTCGCGCAGCCAGGACTGGGCCTTCTCGGTGGTGTGCCCGGTGCCCCGCTTCTTGGGGCGCGGCTGCGCGGGACGCCGGGTGATCTCCAGGCGCCGGCCGGCCACGGTCAGTTCGAGGGCGACCTCGGTGGGGGTGCCGGGCGCCGCGTGGTCGCTGCGCAGCGAGGCCCCCGGGCTCTGCCGGGCGCCGGGCACCGCGCCGTACAGCGCGTAGCAGACGGCGTCCAGGACGGAGGTCTTGCCGGCGCCGGTCGGCCCGTGCAGCAGGAACAGCCCGGCCCTGCTGAGCGCGTCGAAGTCGACGCGCTGGGGGGTGCCGAACGGGCCGAAGCCGGTGATGTCGAGCCGGTGCAGCCTCACCCGGCCACCTCGCGCTCGGCCATGGCGACCCGTACGTCTTCGAAGGCGCTGTGCAGCGCCGCGCGTTCCGCTCCGTCGGGGCCCGCCCCGCCCCGTACGTGGGCCACGAAGTCCTCGGCGATCTGCTGGTCGCTGCGGTCCCGCAGGCGCCGCGCGTACGAGGCGAGGGGGTCGTCGGCGGTCCGCTCGGGTTCGAAGACGAGGCTGAGGGTGTGCGGGAAGCGCGCGCAGAGGCGGGCCATGGGGTCGGTGGGGCGCACCGGGTCGGTGAGGGTCGCCTCGACCCAGGCGTCCTCGTGGCGGGCCAGCTCCGGGTCGGCGAGCAGGTCGTCGAGACGGCCCCGCAGGCGGGCGAGGGCGCGGGGCACCGGGCAGGCCACGCGCTCGGCGGCGGTGATCGCGCCGTCCGCGCCCAGGTCCACCAGCCACATCGTCTTGCGGTGGTGGACCTCGGAGAAGGAGTAGGCGAGGGGGGAGCCCGAGTAGCGCACCCGCTCGGTGATGGCCTGGCTGCCGTGGAGGTGGCCCAGGGCGGCGTAGTCGACGCCGTCGAAGACCCCGGCCGGTACGGCGGCCACACCTCCGACCGTGATGTCGCGCTCGCTGTCGCTGGGCTCACCACCGGCGACGAAGGCGTGCGCGAGGACGACGGAGCGGGTGCCGGCCGGGCGGCGGGCGAGGTCGGCGCGGACCCGGTCCATGGCGGCGTCCAGCACCGCCTCGTGACCGGCCTTTCCTGCGCCCAACTCGTCGCGGACCAGGCTCGGTTCCAGGTACGGCAGGCCGTAGAGGGCCACGTCGCCGTGGGCGTCGGCGAGCACCACGGGTGTGCCCGCGCCGGCGGGGTCGGTGCGCAGGTGTATCCCGGCCTTCTCGATGAGCCGGGCCGCGACCCCGAGCCGGCGTCCCGAGTCGTGGTTCCCGGAGATCATCACGGTGGGCACCCCGGCGTCCGCGAGCCGGTGCAGCGCCGTGTCGAACAGCTCGACGGCCGGCAGCGGCGGTACCGCCCGGTCGTAGACGTCGCCTGCCACCAGCACCGCGTCCACGTCGCGCTCGCGCACCGTGGCCACCAGGTGGTCGAGGAACGCGGCCTGGGCGTCGAGCAGGCTCACCCGGTGGAACGACCGTCCCAGGTGCCAGTCCGACGTGTGCAGGAGTCTCATGATCCCCGAGACTAACGGGGGGCTCGGACATCCTGTGCGGCTTCAGGCGTCTTGGTACGCCTCGCCGCCCAGTTCCAGTCCGGCGGTCCCGGCGGTCGCATCGGCCAGCCAGGCGCGGAAGTTGTCGACGTCGGCGTCGGGCAGGCCGATGTCGATGGTGACGGCCTCGGCGTAACGCACCTCACGCACCGCCCGTCCGGTCGCCCGCAGGTCGTTCTCCAGTTTCCCGGCCCGCTGGTGGTCGACGGTGACGGTGGCCAGCCGGAAGCGACGGCGCGTGACGGTGCCGAGGGCGTCCAGGGCCTCGCCGACCACCCCGCCGTACGCCCTGATCAGGCCGCCGGCGCCCAGCTTCACCCCGCCGTAGTAGCGGGTGACGACGGCGGCGGTGTAGCGCATGTCACGGCGCAGGAGCATCTGGAGCATGGGTGCTCCGGCGGTGCCGCCCGGTTCGCCGTCGTCACTCGCCCGCTGTACGGCGGCGTCGGCGCCGATGACGTACGCGAAGCAGTTGTGGGTGGCGGTCGGGTGTTCCCGGCGGACGCGGGCCACGAAGTCCTGCGCCTCCCGCTCGGTCGCGACGGGCGCGAGGGCGCAGAGGAAGCGCGAGCGGTTGATCTCGGTCTCGTGCACGCCTTCGCGGGCGACCGTCCGGTACTGCTCCTGCATCCCGCCACCCTATGCGGCGTCCGGTACCACCGGTGCCGCGAGGCACCGCGGGGAGCCGTCGCCGGGCCCCGGGAGCCGTCGCCGGGCCCCGGGAGCCGTCGCCGGGCCCCGGGTGCCGTCGGGCGCCCGGGGTTTCGTCGGGCGCCCCGGCCACCCGGGGAATGCCCGGCCGCCGGTTCCGGTTGTCCGGGGCGAAGCACCGCCCCGCCCGTCCCCGACCCCCCAGGACAGCACGTGTACGGCGATCCCGCGACCATCCGCAAGCTCCTCACCGACAGCGGTGGCACCTGGGCGGTGGTCGGCCTCTCCACCAACCGGGCGCGGGCCGCCTACGGCGTCGCGGCCGTCCTCCAGCGCTTCGGCAAACGCGTGGTGCCGGTGCACCCCAAGGCAGAGACGGTCCACGGCGAACGCGGGTACGCCTCGCTGGCCGCCATCCCCTTCCCGGTGGACGTGGTGGACGTCTTCGTCAACAGCGACCTCGCCGGAGCCATCGCGGACGAGGCCGTGGCCAAGGGCGCCAAGGGGGTCTGGTTCCAGTTGGGAGTCGTCGACGAGGCCGCGTACGAGCGCACCCGCGCCGCCGGTGTCGACATGGTGATGGACCTGTGCCCCGCCATCGAGATCCCCCGGCTGCGCTGAGGCGCCGGCCTCAGCGCGGGGGCGGGACGGAGACCGCCATCGTCATCTCGACGGTCTCCGACCCGTCGTTGCGGTAGGCGTGGGGCACGTCGGACGCGAAGGCCGCCGAGGTACCCGCCGGGACGCGGTGCTCGGCGCCGGCCACGACGAGGGTGAGCTCGCCCGCCGTGACGTGGAGCAGTTCGGTCGTGCCGTCCGGATGGGCGTCGGAGTCGCTGGCGTCACCGGGCATCAGCGTCCAGGACCACAGCTCCAGCGGGCCTCGGGCCTCCGCGCCGACCAGCAGGGTGGTGTGGCTGCCGCCGGCCGTGGACCACATCCGCACCGCCTGCTCCCGGGGCACGAGCCTCACCTGCGGGCCCTGCTCGAAGTCGAGCAGGGCGGTGATCGAGACGCCGAGGGCGTCGGCGATCTTCACCGTGGTGCCGACGCTGGGATTGGTGCGGGCCTGCTCGATCTGGATGATCATGCCGCGGCTCACACCCGCCCGGGCGGCGAGGGCGTCGAGGGTGAAGCCCCGCTCCTTGCGCAGACGCTTGAGGTTGCGGGCGAGCGACTGCGTGAGCTGGTCGAGGTCCGACACGTTCCGTCCGGTGTCTCGGCGACAGGGTCCAGCGCGTCGCACCACGGTCCGGTGCACCCGCTGTCCACCGCACTGTACTGCGCGGCACCGCCCCTCCCGCCCCGCTTCCGCACCGGCTCCGGGGTCAGGCGTTGTCGGGGTCCAGCTCCGCGAGCGCCAGGAGCTGCTCGGGGGTGACCCCCTCCGGCACCGGTAGGGGCGCGGGCGTGCGCAGCGGCGGCTGCCAGCCCGTCGCCGGGTCCCAGCTGCGGACGACCCGGGCCGGCGCCCCGGCCACCACCGCGTGGTCGGGCACCTCGCCCCGTACGACGGCGCCGGCGGCGACCACCACGTTGCGTCCCAGCCGGGCGCCGGGCAGGATCACCGCCCCGGTGCCGAGCCAGCAGCCGGGGCCGATCCCGACCGGGGCGGTGCGCGGCCACTGCCTGCCGACCGGTTCGTCCGGGTCGTCGTAGCTGTGGTTGGTCGAGGTGATGTAGACGTACGGGCCGCAGAAGGTGTCCGCGCCGATGGTCACCGGAGCGTCGGCGACGACATGGCTGCCGCGCCCGAGGACCACCCCGTTGCCGAGCGTGAGGACCGCGTCGGGCCCCAGTTCCAGGCCGGGCATCATCCCGGCGGTGAGGGTCACCTGCTCGGCGATGACGCAGTGCTCGCCCAGCTCGATCCACTCCTCGCCGAAGACGGTGCCCTGCGGGAAGGCCAGCCGGGTTCCGGCGCCGATCCGGCGGAAGCGCAGCCGTCCGGGGTGGTCGGCGGTGACCGCTCCGGCCTCCCGCACCCATTGCCAGCCCCGGTGCACCGCGCGGGCCACGACCCGGCGCCGCCAGGCGGTGAGACCGGCGCGGGATGAGAACGTGTTTCGGTTCTTCGGCACCCGCACACGGTAATGGCCCGGGCGGGACCCGGCCCGGGCGCTCACCTGTGATGTTCACCCCACGCCGCCCGGCCGCGGCGGGCGCGCGGGGCGGCGGGGGTCAGCCGTGCGCCTCGCGGTGGCCGCGGGCGAGTTCGAGGTACATGGCGGCGTTGAGGCGGATGCCCTCGCGCTCCTCGTCGGTCAGCTCCCGCCGCACCTTCGCGGGGACCCCGGCGACCAGGGACCCCGGCGGCACCCGCATCCCCTGCGGCACCAGCGCCTGTGCCGCGACGAGGGAACCGGCGCCGATGACCGCGCCGTTGAGGACGGTGGCGCCCATGCCGATGAGGCAGTCGTCCTCCACCGTGCAGCCGTGCACGACGGCGTTGTGGCCGACCGACACCCGCTCGCCGATGGTGACCGGGAAGCCCGGGTCGACGTGGACCGTGCAGTTGTCCTGGATGTTGCTGTCGGCGCCGAGCGTGATGGGGCCGCAGTCGGCCCGCAGCACCGCGTGGTACCAGACGCTCGCCCCCGGGGCCAGGGTGACGTCGCCGATCACCACGGACGTCGGGGCGGCGAACGCGTCCGGGGACACCTTCGGCTCCGAGCCCCCGACTCCCGCGATCAGTGCCTGGTCCGCCATGCCTGTTCTCCTCGTCCGTTCGGAGCCGCGCCGGTAGCACCGTATGGGACCGGGCGGCACGCCCGGCGGCCGGGGGCGGGCGCGGCGTACTCAGTCGGTGGCCGCGGCCCCGACCGGCTCGGGTCCGGCCACCGCGCGCGGACCGGCGTCGGCGTCCGGGCGGGCGGCGCACTCGGCACCGGTCCGCGCCGCCGCCTTCTTGGCGCGGCTCTTCAGGACGAGCATCGAGGCGAGGCCGAACAGGACCGCGAGGACCAGACCCAGCCAGGAGAAACGCTTCAGCCATGCCTCGGCGACGACACCGAGCGAGTAGATGACGGCCGTGGTGCCGCCGGCCCACAGGATGCCGCCGAAGACGTTGGCGATGAGGAACTTCCAGTACGGCATGCGCAGCACCCCGGCCAGCGGGCCGGCGAAGATCCGCAGCAGCGCCACGAAGCGGCCGAAGAAGACGGCCCACATCCCCCACTTCTGGAACGACCGCTCCGCCATGGCGATGTTGGCCTCGCCGAAGTGCTTGGGGAACCTGCCGCCCAGCCGGGCGAGCAGCGGACGCCCGCCCCTGCGGCCGATGGCGTAGCCGATGGAGTCGCCGATGATGGCGCCCGCCGTCGCGCATGCTCCCAGGACGTACGGGTCGATGTCCCCGTGCTGGGAGGCGAGCAGCGCCGAACTGACGAGGACGATCTCGCCCGGCAGGGGAATGCCGAGGCTCTCCAGCCCGATCACCACCCCCACCAGGAGGTAGACGCTGAGAGGTGGAACGGTCTCGAGCCACTCCTGGACGTGCAACGCCGGTTCCTCCCGTTTCGGTACTGAAGTCTGCTGCCCGGCGTGCGCGGTGGCGCGCACGCCGGGCAGCCTACCGGGTCACCCCGGGAGGACCGTCGCGCGTGCGGTGAGCCCCAGGTCGCGGGAGGAGGTCCCCAGCCACACCGAGCGGCTGCCCGTGCCGAGGACCCAGCCGGGCCGGGCCGGGTCCCAGCAGGACAGCGTGCGGGCGGCGATCGGCACGGTCAGGTGCCGGACCTCGCCGGGCCGCAGTTCGACGCGGCGGTAACCGGCCAGTACCCGGGGTGGCTGGTCCAGCGTGAGGTCGGGCGAGGGGCCCGCGTAGAGCTGGGCGACGGTGACCCCGGTGCGCCGCCCGGTGTTGCGGACGGTGAGGCGCGCGGTGAGACCGCCGCCGGGAGCGGGGGTCACCGCCAGGCCGGCGTACGCGAACGTCGTGTACGACAGCCCGTGCCCGAACGGGAACAGTGGCTCCACGCCGTGCGCGTCGTACCAGCGGTGACCGGTACGCACTCCCTCGGAGTACTCCTCGATCCCGTCGGTGCCCGGGTAGCGGCGCGGGTCCCCGGCCATGGGGTGGCGGGTCTCGGAGACCGGGAAGGTCTGGGTGAGCCGGCCGCCGGGATCCGTGTCGCCGAAGAGCACGGCGGCGGTGGCGGCGGCGCCCTCCTGGCCCGGGTAGTACATCTGCAGGACCGCGCCGGTCCGCTCCAGCCACGGCATGGTGACGGCGGACGAGGTGTTGAGGACGACGGTGGTACGGGGGTTGGCGGCGGTCACCGCCTCGATCAGCGCCTCCTGGTGGCCGGGCAGCGCGAGCGTGGCGCGGTCGCGTCCCTCGGCGGCGTCCTCGTACGCGAAGAGCACGACGCTGTGCGCGGCACGGGCGGCGCGTACCGCCTCGGCGACGTCCAGCGCACGGGTGGCGCCGGTGGTGCGGCGCAGCCGGAAGCGCTGTCCGCCCGTGCCGCCCTTCGCGGTGACCCGCAGGGTGTGCCGGCCGGCCGCGAGCGGGAGGGTCCGGCGGCGGACCTTCAGGCCGTCGGGCGCCCTGGACAGCAGGCCGAAGCCGGCGAAGAGCTCGCTCTCGACGTCCCGCACCGGGAACAGTTCGGTGCCGTCCACGACGACCTGGGGCCGTTCGCCGCTGTAGTGGACGACGAAGGTCCACTCGTCGGGCTCACCGGTGGTCAGCGTTCCCTCGTAGCGCCAGGTCTCCCCGGCGCCGACGGCCCGCTCCTCGAAGGACGCCGCCGGCGCGGTGGCGGGCAGCGGGGAGCCGTACAACCTCTCGCCGGCCGCGTAGGTGACCCGGGCGTCCTTCCCCGCGCGGGCGGTGAGGGCGGCGAGCGGGCTGTCGGCCCGGTCGGGCACGACATGGGCGCTCCCGCCGCCGCTGGCCAGCGGGTGGGCGCCGGTCGGGCCGATGACGGCGAGGGAGCGGGCGGCGGCCCCGGTCAGCGGCAGGGTGGCGTGTTCGTTGCGCAGCAGGGTCGCCCCTGCCGTGGCGACCCGATACGCGACCCGGGCACCGTCCCGCGCGTCGCGGACGGGCCGGGCGGGGGCGGCGGGACCGAGCAGGCCGAAGCGGTCCAGCACGGTGAGGATCCGGCGTACGGAGCGGTCGACGTCCGCCTCGGGCACGGCCCCCGCGCGCACGGCGTCCCGCAGGGGGGTGCCGTACCAGCGGCCGGAGGGCATCTCCATGTCCAGGCCCGCGGTGAGGGACGGGACGGTGCTGTGGGTCGCGTCCCAGTCGCTCATCACCCAGCCGTCGAAGCCCCACAGGTCGCGCAGGACGCCGGTGAGCAGGGGGGCGTTCTGGCAGGCGTGGACGCCGTCCACCTTGTTGTAGGCGCCCATGACCGAGCCGGCCCCGGCGGCGACGGCGGCCTCGAAGCCGCGCAGTTCGGTCTCGTGCAGGGCCTGCTCCGCCACCCGTACGTCGACGGTGGTCCGGTCCTTCTCCTGGTTGTTGAGGGCGAAGTGCTTGACCGTGGCGATCAGGCCCTCGCCCTGGATGCCGCGGATCTCCTCAGCGACCAGGTCGGCGGAGAGCAGCGGGTCCTCGGCGAAGGTCTCGAAGTTCCGCCCCGCGTACGGGGTGCGGATGAGGTTGACCATGGGCGAGAGCAGCACGTCCTGGCCGAGGGCCCGGCCCTCGTGGCCGATGACCCTCCCGTACTCCCGGGCGAGCGCGGGGTCGAAGGCGCTCGCCAGCATCACGGGGGCGGGCAGTGCGGTGGCGCGGGCCCGGACGCGCACCCCGGCGGGCCCGTCGGCGAGCCGCACCGGCGGGATGCCGAGCCGGGGCACGCCGGGGAGGTAACCGGCCTGTCCGAGGCTGTGGGGGTCCTTGGCGCCGTGCAGCAGGCCGAGCTTCTCGTCGAGGGTCAGCCGGGCGACCAGCTCGTCCACGTGCCGCCCGGCGCGGGCGGGCCGGGGTGCGGCGGCCCGGACCCGGGCGGCCGCGGTCGAGGTGAGCGCGCCGACCGCGCCGGCGGCGGCCGCGGCGGCCGTGACCGCGCCGCCCAGCAGGCGGAGGGCTCGTCTCCGGGAGACGTTCTGAGGCATGTGCGGCGGCTCCTTCACGCGGACCGGCGGAATGCCGGGTATGGACGTATGGGCGCACTATGCGCGATGAGCCGCGTGACACGCCGTCAAGGCCCGGGAACGGCGCCGCCCCCACACCCGAAGAGCGGGTGCGGGGGCGTCGGGCCGGGTGCGGGCCGCCGGTGTCAGGCGTGGGGGCGCAGCGTCCAGACGATGGTCATCCCACCTGTGACGGCACCGTCCTCGCGGGTGATCTCGACGTGCACCGGGAACTCGGGGCGCTGCCCGGCGTCCAGTTCGGCGACGACCTCCGCCTTGGTGCGGCCCAGCGTCGCGGTGGCGGTGACGACTCCCATGGCCAGCTTGCGGTAGCCGATCTCGGCCTTGACGGCGAGGGGCACGGCGCGGCCCATCTGGTCGCCGAAGGCGCCGATGACGATGGCGCCGCTGGCGGACTCGCCCAGCGTGAACATCGCTCCCGCGTGCGGGCCGCCGACGTGGTTGTGGAAGGCGCCCTGGTCGGGGAGGCGCAGCACCGCGCGGTCCGCGGTCGCCTCCACGACCTCCAGGTTCAGGGTCCTGGCCATGGGAACGGTGGCCAGCAGCATCTCGCCGATGTTCGGCAGTGTCTCGGACATGCCCCGAAGTTACCAGGCAGTAGCAAGCACCGGAACCCTCCCCGGCGGGGGCTGCCGTGGCACCCGCCGGCCCCGTCCCTCTATGGTTACTCGCCATGTGGCCAGGACAGCAGCCGCCCGGGGGCGAGCAGAACCCGCAGGACCAGAACCCGTACCAGCAGCCGGGTTACCAGCAGCCCAACCCGTACCAACAGCCCGGCCACCCGCCGCAGCAGCCGCCGTACGCCGCGCCTCAGCCGCAGCCGGGCCACCCGCCGCAGCCGCCGGGGCAGCCCGGGGGGTACGGCTCGCCCGGCCACCCGCAGCCGGGTTTCCCGCAGCCCAACCCGTACCAGCAGCCCACCGCGCCGCAGTACGGCGTGCCCGGGCCGCCGCCCGGCGCCCCGCTGCCGCCGGGGGGCGGCGGGAAGAACCGGACCACCCTGGTGGCGATCGTCGCGGCCACCGCCGTGGTCGTGACCGCGGGTGTCACCGGCTTCCTCGTCCTGAAGGACGACGAGGAAAGGACGACGGCCGGCGGCGACGGCAAGCCCTCGCAGAGCGCGTCGCGGCCCGACCCCTCCACGGCCGCGCCCACCGACAACCCGCGCGCCGGATCGGACCTGGCGACACCGACCGTCCCGGGCTGGAAGGTCGTCCACAACCCCAAGTACGGCACGCTGTTCGACGTGCCGGCCGAGTGGGAGGTGGCGAGCTCGGACTCGCTCATCTTCTTCGAGGACAAGAAGAAGGGGGACGGCACGCCCCTGGTCACGATGTCGGCGCCGGCGTTCCTCAAGAAGAAGTGGTGCACCACCGACAGCGACAAGGACGGCCGGGAGGAGACCTCGGGGCTGTCCACCGTCGGCACCAAGGGCGGCCAGGGAGCCAAGAGCACCGCCGAGGCCGCGTACAACGAGGCGGCGAACTGGGTGTGGGCGGGCTTCTCCCAGCAGGACAAGAACCTCGTCAAGATCAAGAAGTCGGTGCCCTACACCTCGGCGTCCGGGCTGTCCGGCCATGTCGCGACGGCGACCGCGCTGGGTACCAGGAAGACCGGCAAGTGCGACACGGACGGCAAGTCCATCGCCTTCACCTTCAAGAACAAGCGGGGCGACTTCGCCTCCTGGGTCATGGTGTCCAACGCGGGCGTCAAGGACGAGGTGCCGGAGGCGACCATCCAGAAGATCCTCAGAACCGTGCGGCTGGTCGGGACCGCCTCCTGAGCGCGGAACCGGTTTGGCGGCGGGCCGCGGTGGCGGCGATAGTCCCTGGGTGACATCTCCCGCCGCCGGGCCCGGCCCCCGCCCCCGACTCCGTAAGCGCCCGCGCCTCCTCGCCCGCTCCGGCCCCGGCCGCCGGCCCGAGTGGGCCGGGCGCAACTACACCCTGCTGACCGCCGCCGCGGTCGTCACCAACCTCGGCACGCACGGCGCGCTCGTCGCGGCGGCGTTCGCGGTTCTGGAGTCCGGTGGCGACGGCGGCGACGTGGGACTGGTCGCCGCGGCCCGCACCTTCCCCCTCGTGCTGTTCCTGCTCATCGGCGGCGCGATCGCCGACCGGCTGCCCCGGCACCGGGTCATGGTCGCCGCCAACATCCTCAACTGCGCGTCCCAGGCGGTCTTCGCCGTCCTGGTCCTCGCCGGTGACGCGCGGCTGTGGCAGATGATGGTGCTCACCGCGCTGTGCGGCACCGGGCAGGCATTCTTCAGCCCCGCCGCCGAGGGCATGCTGATGTCCAGCGTCAGCGGCGAACACGCCAGCCGGGCCTTCGCGCTGTTCCGGATGGCGGTGAACGGCGCCGGCATCGGTGGTGCCGCGCTCGGCGGCGCGATGATCGCGGCGGTGGGGCCCGGCTGGGTACTCGCCGTCGACGCGGCGGGGTTCGCGGCGGCGGGCGCCCTGCGCGCCTTCCTCGACGTCGGCCACATCGCGCCGCGCGAGCCCGGTGGCGGGCTGCTGGCCGATCTGCGGGACGGCTGGCAGGAGTTCAGCGGGCGGCCCTGGCTCTGGTCGATCGTGGCCCAGTTCTCCGTGGTGGCGGCGGTCGTCGGCGCCGCCGAGTCGGTCTACGGGCCGCTGGTCGCCCAGGAGGAGCTGGGCGGCGCGCGGCCCTGGGGCCTGGCGCTGGCCGCGTTCGGCGCCGGCACACTGGGCGGCGCGCTGCTGGCCATGCGCTGGAAGCCCCGGCGGATGCTGCTGGTGGGCACCCTGTGCGTCTTCCCGCTGGCGCTGCCGTCGGCGGCGCTGGCCGTGCCGCTGCCGGTGGCGGGCCTGGTGACGGCGATGTTCGTGAGCGGGGTGGCGCTGGAGGTCTTCGGGGTGGCCTGGATGACCGCGCTGCACCAGGAGATACCCGAGGACAAGCTGTCGCGGGTGTCGGCGTACGACTGGTTCGGCTCGACCGCGATGCTGCCACTGTCCACGGCGCTGGCGGGCCCGGTGGAGAGCCTGGTCGGCCGCTCCCGCGCCCTGTGGGGCTGCGCGGCCCTGATCGTGGTGGTGACCGGGCTGGTGCTGCTCGTGCCCGACGTACGGAACCTGACCCGGCGTACGAGGACGGTCACCACCGGGGAGCCACCACCGGCGCCCGAGCCGTCAGCCGATGCCGAAAGCCCCGTGGGGCGGCTCGGGTGAGGGCACCGCGTCCGGGTCGCCGACCGCCGCCGCGTCCCCGGTGAACCGGGCCAGCGACGGGCCGTGCTCCACCCGCGCCGGGAAGGCGTCGGCCGCGGTACGGCGGGTCAGGCGGGCCGTGTCGAGCGGGGTGTGCGAGGCCACCAGCACCGCGTTGCCGAACCGCCGGCCGCGCAGCACGGCGGGCTCGGCGATCAGCGCCAGCTCCTCGAAGACGGTGGCGAACGTGGCCAGCTGGGAGCGGAGGAAGGTGAACGGCGCGCCGTCGGCCAGGTTGGCGGCGTAGAGCCCGCCGGGGCGCAGCACCCGTTCCGCCGCGCGCGCGTACTCCACGGACGTCAGGTGGGCGGGCACCCGGGAGCCGCCGAAGACATCGGCGACCAGCACGTCGGCCGACCGCGCCGGGGCCGCGTCCAGCCACCGCCGGGCGTCCGCGCCGTGCACGGTGATCCCGGAGCCGTCCGGCAGCGGCAGCCACTCGGCGACCAGTTCGATGAGCCCCCGGTCGGCCTCGACGACGTCCTGCCGTGACCCGGGGCGGGTCGTCGCCACGTACCGGGGCAGGGTGAGCGCCCCGCCGCCGAGGTGCAGCACGTCCAGCGGCTCGCCCTCACCGGCGGCGGTGTCGAGGACATGGGCGAGTCTGCGGGCGTACTCGAACTCCAGGTGGGCCGGGTCGTCCAGGTCGACGTACGACTGGGGCGCCCCGTCGATCGTCAGCAGCCAGGCCCGTTCCCGGTCCACATCGGGCATCAGCTTGGCGGTGCCCCGGTCGACGTCACGGAGTACGGGGAGCGACTCGTTCACCCGGTCATTGTGTCAAGGCTCCCGGCAGGCCCGTACCGCCCCCGACGGGCGGCCCGCCGCCACCGCCGCCCCCGGCAGGGCGGGAGCCGAGGAGTCCGGAAGGCCGGAACTCCGGGAGCACGGGAGGCCGGAAGCAGCGGAGTCCGGGACTCCGGGACTCCGGGAGCAGCCGCCTCCGCCGGGCCGGGGCCCGGCGGAGGCGGACGCGGGTCACCGCACCTCGGTGACCGTTCCCGCGCCGACGGTACGGCCGCCCTCGCGGATCGCGAAGCCGAGGCCCGCCTCCAGCGGGACGTCCCGGCCGAGTTCGACGGTCATGGTGACCGTCTCCCCGGGCCGCGCCACCGCCGCCCCGCCGAGGTCCACGTCTCCGACGACGTCCGCGGTGCGGATGTAGAACTGCGGCCGGTACCCGGTCGAGACCGGGGTGGCGCGGCCGCCCTCGCGCGCCGACAGCACGTACACCCGCGCGGTGAAGCGGCGGCTCGGCACGACGCTGCCGGGCGCCGCCACGACATGGCCGCGGCGGACCGCGTCACGCGCCACCCCGCGCAGCAGCAGGGCCACGTTGTCGCCCGCCTGGGCGGACTCCATCGGCTTGCCGAAGGTCTCGACCCCGGTCACCACCGTCTCGGTGTCCCCGCCCAGTACCGCCACCCGGTCGCCGACCCGTACGGTGCCGCGCTCCACGGCGCCGGTGACGACCGTGCCGCGGCCGGTGATGGTGAGCACGTTCTCGACGGGCATCAGGAACGGCGCGTCCACGTATCTCACCGGCATCGGCACATAGGTGTCCACGGCGTCCAGCAGCGCCTCGACGGCGGCCGTCCAGCGCGGGTCGCCCTCCAGCGCCCGCAGCCCCGACACCCGTACGACGGGGACGGAGTCGCCGCCGTAGCCGTGGGCGGTGAGCAGCTCGCGCACCTCGAGCTCCACCAGGTCGGTGAGCTCGTCGTCACCCGCGTCGGCCTTGTTCAGGGCGACGACGATGTGGTCGACGCCCACCTGGCGGGCGAGCAGGACGTGCTCGGCGGTCTGCGGCATGATCCCGTCGAGCGCGGACACGACGAGGATCGCCCCGTCGAGTTGGGCCGCGCCGGTGACCATGTTCTTGACGTAGTCGGCGTGGCCGGGCATGTCGACGTGCGCGTGGTGGCGGGTGTCGGTCTCGTACTCGACGTGCGCGATGTCGATGGTGATGCCGCGCCGGGCCTCCTCGGGCGCCCGGTCGATCCGGTCGAACGGCACGAACGTGCCGGTCCCGCGCTCACTGAGGACCTTGGTGATGGCGGCGGTCAGGGTGGTCTTGCCGTGGTCGACGTGGCCCATGGTGCCGATGTTGAGGTGCGGCTTGGTGCGCGCGTATGCCGTCTTGGACATGGCGGCGTGGTTCCTTCCCGGAACTCGAAGCGGTGCGGGACCCCTGGATCCGGCCGACCCTCCCCCTGCGGGGTCCGCCGGACTGTCCGGGAAGGGTCAGCTTCGGGCGCCGCCGATGGGCGCCGGGGCGAGGGCCTCGGTGGACACCGGGGCGAATCCGCCGGGAACGGCGAGGACGCCGGTGACGGCGAGGGCGTCGACGGCAGCCTTCGGCGCGTCCGCGACCGCGGACGGCGCTGCGAGGAAGGCGTACCGGAACATGCCGCTGATCATCGCTCGGCGGGGCCCGCGCGTCGAACGATTAACGGGCGGCCGTTACGGGACCGTGCGGCGGACCTTACGGCGATCACCGGGCCGCGTCGGTTAGTCTCCCCGGATGCTCGACCCCGTCACCCGGCCCCAGGCCGGTCTCGCCGTCCGTTGCTCCCGGGTCCTTCTGTCGCCCTGGTCGCGGCTGTCGCTGCTGGTCGCGGTCCTGGCGTCGGCGGCGGTGACGGTGGTGCTGTACGAACCGCAGCGACTGCTGTCGGCGGGGTGGGCCCCGCAGGTGGGGGGTGCCGGCGCGGTGGTGCTCTTCGCCCTGGCGTACGGCCTGTGCACGGCCGCCTTCGTCCCCCGGCCGGTGCTCAACCTCGCGGCGGGCGCCCTGTTCGGCTCACAGGCGGGGCTGGCCGCCGCGGTCGCGGGCACCGTGCTGGGCGCGGGCATCGCCTTCGCCCTGGGCCGGACGCTGGGGCAGCGGGCCCTGCGGCCGCTGGTGCGCGGGCGCTGGCTGGAGGCCGCGGACGGGCAGTTGAGCCGGCACGGGTTCCGGTCGATGCTGGCGATCCGGCTCTTCCCCGGGGTGCCCTTCGCCGCCGCCAACTACTGCGCCGCGGTCTCCCGGATGGGCTGCACGCCGTTCCTGCTGGCCACGGCGCTGGGTTCGGTGCCGAACACCGCCGCGTACGTCGTCGCGGGCAGCGAGGCCGCGTCACCGACGTCGCCGGCCTTCCTCCTCGCGATGGGCTTCATCGTGCTGTCGGGTCTGGGCGCGACGCTCGTCGCCTGGTGCAAGCGGCACCGGCTGCGCCGCCGGTGAGCGGCACGGGCCGGCGCCCCCCGTTCATCTGAGGGCGGTACGCTGCGCACCGCCGGCCGCCCATCAGCGGCCGTCGCCCTGACCGCGCACGTACTGTCATGACCGCACGAGTACCTTCGGGACGGCCAAAGCCCCATGAGTTGGTTCGAATCGTTCATCCTCGGACTCGTCCAGGGGCTGACGGAGTTCCTCCCCATCTCCTCCAGCGCGCACCTGCGGCTGACCGCGGCCTTCGCGGGCTGGCACGACCCGGGAGCGGCCTTCACGGCGATCACACAGATCGGTACCGAGACGGCCGTCCTCATCTACTTCCGCAAGGACATCGCACGGATCGTCTCGGCGTGGTCGCGGTCGCTGTTCGACAAGAGGATGCGCGGCGACCGCGACGCCCGGATGGGCTGGCTGGTCATCGTCGGGTCCATCCCGATCGGCGTGCTGGGCGTCACCTTCAAGGACCAGATCGAGGGGCCCTTCCGCGACCTGCGCCTGATCGCCACGACCCTGATCGTGATGGGTGTGGTGCTGGGTGTCGCCGACCGGCTGGCCGCGCGCGACGAGGTGGGCGGGCGGCACCGCGCCGTGCGGGAGCGCAAGACCCTGCGGGACCTGGGCGTGCGGGACGGCCTGATCTACGGCGCCTGCCAGGCGATGGCCCTGGTGCCGGGCGTCTCGCGGTCGGGCGCGACGATCAGCGGCGGCCTGCTCATGGGGTACACGCGTGAGGCGGCGGCCCGTTACTCGTTCCTGCTGGCCATCCCGGCCGTGCTGGCGTCGGGCGTCTTCGAGCTGAAGGACGCCGGTGAGGGCGGTCATGTGTCGTGGGGCCCGACGATCTTCGCGACGCTCGTCGCGTTCGCCGTGGGCTACGCCGTCATCGCCTGGTTCATGAAGTTCATCAGCACCAAGAGCTTCATGCCGTTCGTGATCTACCGGATACTGCTCGGCATCCTGCTGTTCGCCTTGGTCGGCATGGGCGTCCTGAGCCCGCACGCGGGCGAGTCGGCCGGCTGAGCCGGCGGGCGCACACGGCCGGGACGGCCCTCCGGTCCGGACGCGCGCGGCCCCGGCGTCCGGCTGCGATCATGTGCCGCCCGGCGCACTCTGAGGTCATGGCCCAGCAGGCACCCGTGGTCGTGCACCGCCCCGCCGCGGACGGCGGGCGGCGTGTCACGGTGCGCGGGCGCATCGTCGGGCTGGCCCACAACGACGCGGACCTGGTGGAGTTCCTGCGCCGTACCGGCCTGGAGGACGCCGACAGCGCGCTGGACGACCCGACGCTGGTCGAGTGGCGCGGCGGCCGGGCCCATCAGTGGGAGGCCGCCTGAGCGGGGCCTTCCCCCGGATGGCGCGGCCGGGCGGGGCCCGGGCGAGCACCGGCGGGGCCCCGGGGAGCACCTGGGACCGCCCCGGCCCACGGCCCACCCGCCCGCCGGTGCCGTCCCGAACCGCCCCGGGGGGGTGTTCCAGCGGAACGGCCGTGCCCCGGGACAGGGCCACGACACCCGCCGACGGCAGGTCGATCACCCGCCGGTGCCGGAGCCCGCGCCACTGGCCGGGGTGGAGCGGTACCGGCCGGGCCGGGGCGACCCGCCGCCCGGGGCCCGGGCGGGCTGACCGCACCTCTCCGGGCGGACCGGTGCGGCAGCACTACCGCACCGCGGGACGGTTCCGCCGCAGGGTCGGCGGGCAGCGCAGACGCGCGGTCCGCGCACTGTCCGCCGGCCGGGCCGCTCCCGCACACTGGAGGCGGGCACCCAGTGTGACCCGCAGGGCGAGGAGGCGGTATGCGGACCCCGGTCGGCTCGCGGGAGGCGGCGGTACGGCGGGCGTTGTGGTCCCCGTGGTGGCGGGGCGGGCTCGCGACGGCCGCGGGTGCCCTGCCGGCGCTCGCCTTTCCGGCGCCCTCCCTGTGGTGGCTGGCCTATGTCGCCCTGGTGCCCTGGATGCTGCTGATCCGTACGGCTCCCACGGGCCGCCGGGCCGCGCTGGACGGCTGGCTGGGCGGCACCGGGTTCATGCTGGCCGTGCACCACTGGCTGATGCCGAGCCTGCATGTGTTCATCCTGGTGCTGGCCGCGCTCCTGGGGCTCCTCTGGCCGGCCTGGGGATGGCTGGTGCGGCGGACGCTGGGCGGTGCGCCGTCCCGGGCCAGGGCCGCGGCGGCGCTGGTGGTGGTGCCGTCGGGCTGGCTGATGGTGGAACTGGTGCGGTCGTGGGAGGCGTTGGGCGGCCCCTGGGGTCTGCTCGGCGCCAGCCAGTGGCAGGTCCCCCCGGCGCTGCGCGCCGCGTCGCTGGGCGGTGTGTGGCTGGTGAGCCTGCTGGTGGTGGCGGTCAATACGGCGGTGACGGTTCTGGTGGCGGTGCCGGCGTCGCGTACGACGGCGGTGGCGGGCCTGACCGGGTGCGCGCTCATCATGGGATCGGCGTGGCTGTGGGCGCAGCCCCCACGGCCGTCGGGGGAGGTCAGGGTCGGGGTCGTCCAGCCGGGTGTGGTGGACGGCGCCGATCGGAGGTTCGGGCGCGGCGAGCAGCTCACCCGGCAACTGGCCGGCCGGGGAGTGGACCTGGTGGTGTGGGGCGAGAGCAGCGTGGGCGCGGATCTGGCGCGGCGTCCCGACCTCGCCGCACGGCTCGCCGCGCTCTCCCGGGAGGTCGGCGCCGAGATCCTGGTCAATGTGGACGCGCGCCGCTCGGACCTCCCCGGCATCCACAAGAGCAGCGTGCTGGTCGGCCCGGACGGTCCGACGGGCGACCGCTACGACAAGATGCGCCTGGTGCCGTTCGGCGAGTACGTCCCGGCCCGCTCGGTGCTCGGCTGGGCGACCTCGGTGGGCAGGGCGGCGGGCGAGGACCGCCGGCGCGGCACCCGTCCCGTGGTGATGACGGTCGGCGACCGGGGGCTGCGGCTGGGCCCGCTGGTGTGCTTCGAGTCGGCGTTCCCCGACATGAGCCGCCGCCTCGCCCGGGACGGCGCCGAGCTGCTGGTCGCGCAGTCGGCGACCTCGACGTTCCAGGAGAGCTGGGCGCCGGGGCAGCACGCGTCGCTGGCGGCGCTGCGGGCCGCCGAGGCCGGCCGCCCGATGGTGCACGCCACACTCACCGGGATCAGCGCCGGGTACGCCGCGGACGGCTCCCGGATCGGCTCCCCGCTCGGTACGGACCGCGGCGCGGCGGCGGTGTACGACGTCCCGCTGGCCACGGGCACGACCGGGTACACCCGGTTCGGTGACTGGCCGGTGTACGGGGCGGTCGCCGCGCTGTGCGCCGCCGGGGGCGCCTCCCGCCTCAGGCGAACCGCTCCAGACACTCGCGTACCACCCGCTCGCACAGTTCGTGCGTCAGCAGGGCGTCCCGGGCGCTGAGCACGCGGCCGGCGCGCACGGCGTCGAGGAAGGCGAGCACGGTCTGCTCGATGCCGCGCTGCCGGGCGACCGGCACCCAGTCGCCGCGCCGCCGCGCGCTCGGCTGGCCCTTGTGGTCCACGATGTCGGCGAGGTTGAGGACCTGGCGCTTGCTGTCCCGTCCGGAGACCTCGAGGATCTCCTCGGTGGAGCCGCTCAGCCGGTTCATCACGCCGATGGCGGTGAAGCCGTCGCCGGAGAGCTGGAGCACCACGTGGTGCATCAGACCGTCCCGGACGCGGGCGCGCACATCGGTGTGCTCGACCGGCCCGGGCAGCAGGAATCGCAGCGTGTCCACGACGTGGATGAAGTCGTCGAGCACGAGCGTGCGCGGGTCCTCGGGCAGACCCACCCGGTTCTTCTGCATCAGGATCAGGTCGCGCGGGTGGTCCAGGCACTGCGCGTAGCCGGGCGCGAAGCGGCGGTTGAACCCGACGGCGAGGGCGACCCCGCGCCGCTCGGCGAGCTCCACCAGGCGGCGGGAGTCGGCCAGTTCGTAGGCGAGGGGCTTGTCGACGTACGTGGGGACGCCCGCCTCCAGCAGCCGAGTGACGATCCCGGCGTGCGCGGCGGTCGGGGCGTGCACGAACGCCGCGTCGAGCCCGGCGGCCAGCAGCGAGTCCAGGTCGGTGTGGCACCGGGCGGCGGGGACGTGGTACGCCTCGGCGGTGCGGGCCAGCGTGGCGGGTGTGCGGGTGTGCAGGTGCAGTTCGGCCCCGGGCCGGGTGGCGAGTACGGGCAGGTAGGCCTTCTGCGCGATGTCGCCGAGCCCGATGCAGCCGATCTTCACGGGGAGTCTCCCTGTCGCAGTGCCTGACCGTCCCGGCGATCGTATGCCGGGGCGGCGGGGGCATACCGCGGGGGTCGCCAGTCGGCGATGCCGTCGAAGGTGCGCAGGGCCAGGCCCGGCGCCAACCCGGCCAGTGTCATCAGCGTGTCGCGCAGCGCGACGGCCGGGGGGCTGGTGAGGGTCAGCAGCCGGGCCACCCGGGCGGACTTGCGGACGACCGCGGTGGTGCGGGGCAGCCGGTCCGCCGAGTACGCGGCGAGCCCGGCACCCGGTTCGCCGGCGGGCGGCAGGTGGTGGGCCAGTACGACACCGTCCTCGACGGCCTGGTTGCCGCCCTGGGCGAGGTTGGGCGCCATGGGGTGGGCGGCGTCGCCGAGCAGGGCGGTCCTGCCCCGGTGGAAGGCGGGCAGCGGGACGGCGAGATGGCGCACGTCGTGCCGGAGGACCTGGTCGGGGGTGGTGGCGGAGATGATCCCGGGGACGGGGTCGTGCCAGTCGCCGAAGCGGCGCAGCAGTTCGGCCCGTTCACTGTCGGGGGCCCGGCCTCCGGCGGGGGCGACGGCCGCGGCGTACGCGTAGACCCGGCCGTCCTTGAGCGGGTGCGTGCCCCACAGGGCGCCGCGCCCCCAGGTCTCGTGCGGGTGGAAGGGCGTGGCCGGGGCGGGCACGACGACGCGCCAGGTGGTGAGGCCGGTGTACACGGGGCCGGGGTGGCCCGGGAAGAGGGCGCGGCGGACGGCCGAGTCGATGCCGTCGGCGCCGACGACGAGGTCGGCCTCGAGTTCGCCGTCGGGGGTGGTGACCACGGCGGGGCGGCCGTGGGCCGTGCCCGGCTCCGTGAGCACGGCCGGGGTCGCGGTGCGCAGGGCGCCGGCGGGCAGCCGGGCGGCGAGGGCGTCGATCAGGGTGGCGCGGTGGACCAGGACGAGCGGTCCGCCGAACCGTTCGGCGGCGGCGGTGCTGCTGGTGCGGGCGAGCCAGCGGCCGCCCGGGGTGCGCATCCCGCCGTCGCCCTGCCAGGCGGCCAGGGCGCGGATCTCGTCGCCCAGGCCGATGACGTCCAGGGCGCGCTGGGCGTTGGGGGCGAGGCCGATGCCCGCGCCGACCGGCCGGAGCGATTCGGCCCGTTCCAGGACGGTGACCTGCCAGCCCCGCTGGTGCAGGGCCACGGCGGCGGTCAGGCCGCCGATCCCGCCGCCGACGACGACGGCCCGGGGTGTGGTGGGGCGGCTGTCCATGGGTGCCTCCTGGGAGATGCGGCAACTACACCTGTAGTGACACGGCGAGCGTACTACAGTTGTAGTTACGGCGATAGGTTGGTGCCATGACCGCACGCGCCACCACCGCCTCCGCCTCCGCCCGGGCCGAACTGATCGCCGACACCGCGCTGGCCCTGCTGGCCGAACGCGGCATGCGCGGGTTGACCCACCGGGCCGTGGACGAGCGCGCCGGCCTGCCCCAGGGGTCCACGTCCAATCACGCCCGCACCCGGCAGGCCCTGCTGGAAGCGGCGGTACGGCGGCTGGCCGAGCGCGAGGCCCGAGTGGTGGCGACGGACGCCCTGCCGGCCGTCGAGGACGGGCTCGACGGGGTGCTGGACGCCCTCGCCGGGGCGCTCCACACCTATCTGACCCGCCACGGCGACCTGCTGGTCGCCCGCTACGAACTGGGCCTGGAGGCCACCCGGCGGCCCGAGTTGCGCGCCTTCTACGACAACACCGGCCGCCAGTTCCGGGAGCCGCTGACCGCCCTGCTGCGGGCGGCCGGCTCGGCCCACCCGGAACGCCACACCCTGTCGCTGGTGGCCTGGTGCGAAGGGCTGCTGTTCTCCTGCGCCGTGGGCGCGTTCCACACCTCCGTACCGAGCCGGGCGGAACTGCGGGCCGGCTTCGGCGAGCTGCTGCGCGGCATGCTCCCCCGATAACCGCTGGCGGCGGGCGGTCGCGCCGCGTGAGGATGCCACCATGACGACATCCGAGGACACCGCACGCACCGAACCCTCCGGCCTGGCCGCCGAACGCGAGATGCTGGAGGGCTGGTTGGAGTACCACCGCGCCACCCTGGCGCTCAAGTGCCGGGGCCTGGACGACGAACAACTGCGGCAGGCCGCCGTGCCGCCCTCCGATCTCTCGCTGCTGGGACTGGTCCGGCACATGGCCGAGGTCGAACGCGGCTGGTTCCGCCGGACCCTGGCCGGCGAGGAGGTCGCGCCCCTCTACTACACCGAGGAGGACCGCGACGGGGAGTTCCACCTCACCGCGGACGACACCTGGCAGGAGGCGTACGGGACCTGGCAGGCCGAGATCGAGCACGCCCGTCGGCTGGCGGCCGGCCACGCGCTCGACGACGCGGCCGCCCGCCCGTACCGCGCCGGCCGGTCCTGCAACCTGCGCTGGATCTACACCCACATGATCGAGGAGTACGCGCGCCACAACGGCCACGCCGATCTGCTCCGTGAGCGCATCGACGGCTCGACCGGGTACTGATCACCGGCCCGACACAACCATCACCCGTGCGGACCAATAACCGCGGGTAGCGAGCCCGGAACCGCCCGGTGCCCAGCACAGTGACGGGGTGCAACGAACGAGAACCACAGCGAAGATCCTGGCCGCCGTGGCGATGGCGGCCGTCTCCGGCTGCGTGTCGGTGGAGCCCCGCCCCGCCCCCGCTCCCGTGTCCCCGGGGGCGGGGCGCCCGGCGGGGCGGGCCGCCCCCCAGATCGTCCAGGGTCCGGCGCGGGAGGCCCTGGAGGCCGCGCTGCCCGTGCCCGCCGCACCGGCGGGACGCCGCCCGCCCGCTCCGCCCGCCGCCCGGCCGGAGGCGGCCCGCCCCCCGGCTCCCACGCCACGTCCGGAGCGGGCGCCCCGGGCCGTCGCGCCGGAGCGGGTACGGGAGCGGCCCCCGCGGGTCCGGCCGACCGCCCCGCCCTCCGCCGCCGTCCCCCCTGGCCGGGTGGCCGCCCCCGACCTGTGCGCGCTGGGCGAGCGCTACGGCGGCTGGCGCCCGGACAGCCCGGAGGCCCGCATCTGCCGCGGCACACGGTAGGACCGCCCGGGTCCGGCGTCCGGCGGACACCCGGGCCGGCCGGCGCCCCGGCGGCCCGGGTGTCCGTCCGCCACGGTGGTCAGCCCCCGCCCAGCCCCCGCTCCAGCCGGTCGATGGCCGCGCGGACGCCGTTGCCGTACCCGTCGTCGTCCAGGGCGCCACAGGCGGCCCTGGCCCGGTCGAGGTGCACGCGGGCGGCGTCCGGGCGGCGCAGCTTCGCGTAGTCGGCGGCGAGGTCGAGGTGGAGGGAGGGATACAGGGCGCGCAGCGCCACGGCCGCCCCGTGCCGGGCCGCCCCCTCCGCGCCGGCGCTCTCGGCGGCGCTCAGCGCCCGCAGGTCCCAGGCCAGCTCGTCGTCGGGGTCGTCCTGGGCGTCGGCCATGCAGTGCGCGAGGGTGCACCGGTGGAGCGGGTCGCCGTCCGCGCCCAGCCGGTCCCACAGCTCGCCGAAGCGGTTGCGCGCCTCCTCGCGGTCACCACCGTGGAGCAGCATCATCGTCTGCCCGATCCTGGTCATGACGGCGTCCTGCGACGCCTCCCGCTGCTGCTCCGTCACTGCGGCCTCCGCTCGTCGGTCCTGTTCCGACGCTAACGGTCCGGCGGTGATCCGGCCCGGGCTCGGGGCGGGCGGGCCCCGGGCCCCGGCCGTGGCGGCTCAGCCGCGCCCGGCGCCCAGGTTCGGGATGCGCCAGTCGATGGGCTCGTGCCCCTGCGCGGCGACCGCGGCGTCGATCTGGGTGAACGGGCGGGAGCCGAAGAACTTCTTCGCGGAGAGCGGGGAGGGGTGCGCGCCCTTGACCACCGTGTGCCGCGTCTCGTCGATCAGCGGGAGCTTCTTCTGCGCGTAATTGCCCCACAGGACGAAGACGGCCGGGTCGGGCCGGGCGGCCACGGCGCTGATCACCGCGTCCGTGAACTTCTCCCAGCCCCTGCCCTTGTGGGAGTTGGGCTCCCCGGCCCGCACGGTCAGCACGGCGTTGAGCAGCAGGACGCCCTGCTCGGCCCACGGCATCAGATAGCCGTTGTCCGGCACCGGGTGGCCGAGCTCCTCGTGCATCTCCTTGTAGATGTTGCGCAGCGACGGCGGGGTCCTGACGCCCGGCCGAACCGAGAAGCACAGGCCGTGCCCCTGCCCCTCCCCGTGGTAGGGGTCCTGGCCGAGGACCAGGACCTTCACCTGGTCGTACGGGGTGGCTTCGAGCGCGGCGAACACCTGGTCGCGCGGCGGGTAGACCGGCCCCTTGGCCCGCTCCTCCTCGACGAACTCGGTGAGCAGCTTGAAGTAGGGCTTCTCCAGCTCGCCGCCGAGGACGCCGCGCCAGGACTCGGGCAGCATGTCGGTGTCGGTCACGTCAACAACCTCCGGTAAGTGATCGCTTCTCGTGCCCAGAACCTACCGGGGGCCACTGACAACCGGTCCTACCAGCTGGTCTTGCGATGAAGCTCCCACATCTGCATGACCGTCTGCGGGTCGAGCGCGCGCTCGCCGCCGCCGATCTCCTCGCTGGCGGCCACGTAGAGCTTGCCCTGCCACAGCGGCAGCAGCCGTACGTCGTTCACCAGGATCTCCTGGGCCTGCTCGAACTGCTTGGTGACCGCGCCGCGGTCGCTCTCCCGGCGCGACTCCGGCAGCAGCTGCTCGGTGATCTCCGGCCGCTCGTACGGGGTGGACAGCACGTTCTGCTTGCCGACGAACGGCGCGATGAAGTTGTCCGGGTCGGGGAAGTCGGGGAACCAGCCGCGCCCGAAGACGGGGTAATCGCCCTTCTGGTAGCCGGCCTGGAACTCCTTCCAGGGCTTGCCCCGGAGCGTGACCCGGAACAGGCCCGAGCCGTCGAGCTGGCGCTTCAGCTCGGCGAACTCCGCGGCCGTGCCGGAACCGTAGCGGTCGGTGGTGTACCACAGGGTCAGCGGCACCGGACCGTCGACGCCGGCCTTGCGCAGGATCTTCGCCGCCTTGCCGGCGTCGGGCTCGCCGTAGCGGTCGAAGAAGCCGGTGGTGTGGCCCGCGATGCCCTTCGGCACCATGGAGTACAGCGGCTCGGCGGTGCCCTTGTAGACCTTGGCGACCAGGGCGTCGCGGTCGACGACCTGGGCGATCGCCTGCCGGACGGCGAGCTTGCTCACCGAGGGGTCCGCCGGGTTGAACACCAGGTAGCGGATGTCGGCGCCGGTGGAGTCGACGAGCCGCAGGCCCTTGTTCGTCTCCTTCTTCTCCCGCAGGTCGACGACCTCCTCGGCGGTCAGGCCGCGGTAGGTGGCGTCGATCTCCTTCTTCTTCAGCGCGCCGACCATCGCCGCGGACTCCTTGAAGTACCGGATGGTCACGCCCTCGTTCTTGCGGTCGGCGAACCCCTTGTACTTGGGGTTCTTCGTCAGCTCCGCCTTGGCGCCCTCTTCGTACGCGTCGAGGACGTAGGGGCCGGAGCCGGTGATGCGGCCGTCCTCCCGGAGCCGGTCGGCCGGGTACTTCGCGGGGTCGACGATCGACATCGCGGGGGTGGCGAGGATGAACGGGAACGTCGCGTCCGGCTTCTTCAGCCGGAAGGTGACGGTGGCGGGACCGCTGACGTCGATCCGGTCCAGGGAACCCAGCAGCCCGTTGGGGCCGCCCTTGACGTCGATGGTGCGGATCCGGTCGATGGAGTGCTTCACGGCCGGCGCGTCGAGTTTGCCGCCGTCGGAGAACTCCAGGCCCTCGCGGAGATCACACCGGAAGACCTTGCTGGTCGGATCAGTGAACTTGCACTCGGCGGCGTCCGGCTGCGGGATCATGCTCCCGGTGGGAAAACTCAGCAGCGTCTGGAAGACATTTCGGTACAGCTCCCATGAACCGTCCCAGGAGGCGGCGGGATCGAGTGTGGTGGGCGCGCTCATCGTGCCGACGGTGATCTTGTTGGCCCCATCGGCGTCGTCGTCCGAAAAGACACTGCATCCCGCCAGCAGGGATATGGACGCAAGGGCTGCAGCGGCCTGCAGACTGGTCCGGTTGAACACGTGCACGCTCCTCGTTCAGCCATGGGTCGGCCGACCATACCGCAGTGCCCCGCCAGGTCAATGCGGTGGTCCGGCGGGGCACTTGAGTAATCAGCGGTAAATCAGGAACAATCCGCCTCAGCCGACTCCGGCATTGAGGAAAATTCCCCCATCGACCACGAGTGTCTGGCCCGTGATCCAGTCCGACTGGTCGGAGGTGAGGAATGCTGCCGCACCCCCGATGTCCTCCGGAACACCGAGCCGGCCCAGCGGATAGGCGGCTGCCGCCTCCGCCTCCCGCCCCTCGTAGAGCGCCTGCGCGAATTTCGTCTTCACGACGGCCGGGGCGATCGCATTGACCCGGACGGACGGGGCGAATTCGTGGGCGAGCTGAAGGGTCAGATTGATCATCGCGGCCTTGCTCATGCCGTAGGCGCCGATGAACGGCGAGGGGGCGACGCCGGCGACCGAGGCGATGTTCACGATGGAGCCGCCGTGCTCCCGCTGCCACGCCTGCCAGGTCCGCTGGGCGAAGCCGAGCGCGGAGACCACATTGGTCTCGTAGACCTTGCGGGCGACCCCCAGGTCCAGCTCGGCCAGCGGGCCGAAGACCGGGTTGGTGCCGGCGTTGTTCACCAGGTGGTCGACCCGGCCGAAGGCCTCCATGGTCCGCCGCACGGCGAGCGCCTGGTGCTCCTCGTCGTGGGCCTTGCCGGCGACGCCGATCACACGGTCGGCGCCGAGCCGCTCGACGGCCTCCTCGAGCGCCTCCTCACCGCGGCCGGTGATGCACACCCGGTCGCCGCGGGCGACGAGGGCCTGCGCGATGCCGTAGCCGATGCCTCGGCTGGCGCCCGTGACGATGGCGACCCTGCCGGACGGCTCGGGAAGTTCGCTGGTGGTCATGTCCGTCACCTCTGGTCTCAGTTGAGCGGGCCGCCGGCCACGTACATGACCTGGCCGGAGATGAAGCCCGCTTCGTCACCCGTGAAGAAGGCGATGGCGTGCGCCACGTCCTCGGGGCGGCCGACGCGCTGGACGGGGATCTGGGAAGCGGCGGCGGCCTGGAACTCCTCGAAGCCCATGCCCACGCGCGCGGCGGTCTGCGCGGTCATCTCCGTGACGATGAAGCCCGGCGCCACGGCGTTGGCGGTGACGCCGAACTTGCCCAGCTCCTTGGCGAGGGTCTTGGTGAAGCCCTGGAGGCCCGCCTTGACGGCGGAGTAGTTGGCCTGGCCCCGGTTGCCGAGCGCCGAGGACGACGAGAGGCTGACGATCCGGCCGAAGCCCGCGTCCACCATGTGCTGCTGGCACGCCTTGGCCATCAGGAACGCGCCCTTGAGGTGCACGTTCATCACGGTGTCCCAGTCGGACTCGGACATCTTGAACAGCAGGTTGTCGCGGAGCACGCCCGCGTTGTTGACGAGGACGGTCGGCGGGCCGAGCTCGGTGGCGACACGCGCGACGGCGGCCTCCACCTGGGCGGCGTCGGAGACGTCACAACCGACGGCGACGGCCCTGCCGCCCGCCGCGGTGATCTTCTCGACGGTGCCCTCGCAGGCGGCCTCGTCGAGGTCGAGTACGGCGACGGCGCGGCCCTGGGCCGCCAGCCGGACCGCGGTGGCGGCGCCAATGCCCCGCGCCGCCCCGGTGACGACGGCGACGCGCTGCTCGGTGGTGGACATGCTGGTTCTCCTCGCCCTTGGATGCGGCCGCATCCGGTACGTCCGTCCCGACGACGTCCCCACCGATGAGCGACCGCTTAGTACCTTCAGCAGACGAGACGCTAGAAGCCCTGGCACCCGGTGTCAACGGCTCCCCGGGTGCCCCCGGTCACCGGGCGGCCACGACCGCCCGGTCAGCGCACCAGCAGATCCAGCAGCCGCTCGGTCTCGCCCCGCGGGTCGGCGGTCAGCCCGGTGTGCACCGGGCCCGGCTGGACCACCGTCGAGCGGGGGGCGATCAGCCAGCGGAAGCGCCGCCCGGCGTCCTCCCGCGCCGCCTGGCCCGCGTGCTCGCCGCCCCGGCACACGCCCTCCACGGCGCGCAGCGCCGCCCGCACGCCGGCCACGTCGGCGTACGGGTCGAGCGCCCTGAGCTTGGCCTCGTCCAGGTGCGTACGGGCGCACACGAAGGACTTGGCCCGGCAGTAGACCACCACACCCGCGTTGAAGCACTCGCCCCGCTCGACGCGCGGCACGACGCGCAGCAGCGCGTACTCGAAGACGTCCCGGTCGATCACTTCTGGCTGTCCTTCTCGGTGCGGTGCGGCTCGGTGGCGTGCGCACCCGTGGCGTACGGCTTCGTGGCGTGCGGCCAGGGGGCCAGGTGGTCGGTGAGCCAGCCGGGGGCCTGGGAGGGCGCCCGTTCGATGCGCGAGCCGAGGGTGATCCGCTCGTGGATGGTCGCGGCGCGGGACAGCAGGGGCCCGACATAGGCGCGACGCAGTTCGTCGGTCGTCCCGAAGCCCGGCTCGTCGGCCAGCCACTCGTCGGGGACCTCGGCCGTGACCTCGGTGAGCAGCTCCTCGGTGACCAGGGGGGCGAGCTCGGCGGCGGCCGCGGCGATGTCCGGACCGTAACCGGCCAGGACGTGGTCGGAGGCGTCGTACGGCTTGGCCGCGGACGCCTCGGCGCCCGGCCAGTTGTGGTGCCAGATCATGGTGGCGCCGTGGTCGATCAGCCAGGGGTCGCCGTGCCACACCAGCATGTTGGGATTGCGCCAGGAGCGGTCGACATTGTTGATCAGCGCGTCGAACCAGACGACCCGGCCCGCCTCCTCCGGGTCCATCACATAGGCGAGCGGGTCGAAGCCGATCGACCCGGGCAGGTAGTCCATGCCCAGGTTCAGCCCGCCGCTCGCCTTGAGCAGCTCCTGCACCTCCTGGTCGGGCTCGCCCAGTCCGATGACGGGGTCGAGCTGGATGGTGACCAGTTCGGGGACGCGCAGTCCGAGCCTGCGGGCCAACTGCCCGCAGACGACCTCGGCGACCAGGGTCTTGCGGCCCTGCCCCGCACCGGTGAACTTCATGACGTACGTGCCGAGATCGTCGGCCTCGACGATGCCCGGGAGCGAGCCGCCCTCACGCAAGGGCGTGACGTAGCGGGTCGCGGTGACTTCGGAGAGCATCCTCCCAGGTTACGTGCCGCGAGAAGACCGCCCGGTGGATGAACGGGGCACGCCCCGCCCCCGTACCCCCTCGTGACGTCGGACCGTGGCGTCGTGGCCATCAGGGAAGGGAAGCCGGAATGACCGGATCGCAGGGGCAGGGGACCAGCAGGGTGGTGGCGCGCCGTACCGTCGTCGCGGCGGCGGGCGGGGCGGGGCTGGCCGCCGTCCTCACGGCGTGCGGGGGATCGGACGGCGGCCCGGCCGGGTCCGCCGCCGGAACGCCGGCGGGCGGCGCGGCGAGCAGCGCCGGTACCGACGGAGGCGCGGGTGGCGGCCGGGTGCTCGCCAGGACCGCCGACATCCCCGAAGGTGGCGGCAAGGTCTTCGGCGACGTGGTGGTGACACAGCCGAAGGCGGGCGAGTTCAAGGCGTTCTCGGCCACGTGCACCCACGCGGGCTGCGCGGTGAGGGACATCGCCGACGGGATCATCAACTGCCCCTGCCACGGCAGCAAGTTCGACGCGTCCGACGGCAGCGTCAAGGCGGGTCCGGCCACCGCGCCGCTGGCCGCCGCGTCGATCACGGTCGACGGCGACTCGATCAAGCTCGCCTGACCGCCGGGAAGACCCGGGTGGCGGGGCACCTCGCCGGTGGTGGGGATCACGGGTCACCCGGGGGCGCATCGGTGGTGACCGTCGCGCAGGGGTGCTTTCCGCCGGGTCGCCGGCGCCGCCCGCCGCGCGGCGGGCGGCGGCCCGGGCGGCGCGCCCCGAGCGCGAGCTCCGGCGCGAACCCCCGCGCGCCGGCCCGATTCCGCCCGCGCGACCGATCCCGCGCCCCGGCCGGGGCGGCGGTCAGCGGGTCGCGGCTGCGGCGGCCTCGCGCAGTGCCGCCACCACCGCCCTGATCGACGGCCGCCGGTCGGCGTCCGTACGCCACACCGCGTAGATGTGCCGTCGCGCCCGCTGCCGTACGGGCACCAGGGCGACACCGTCGGGCACGGGCCCGCGCCCCAGCCGGGGCGTGACGCAGACGCCGAGCTCCGCCTGGACCAGCGCCAGCTGGGTGTGGTGCTCCCCCGCGAGGTGGGTGATCCGTGGCTCGGTGCCCTTGGCGCGCAGGGTGAACATCAGCCACTCGTAGCAGAACTCGCCTTCCGGCCAGGAGATCCAGTCGTCGTCGGCGAACTCCTCCAGGCCGACCTCGGCCCGCCCGGCCAGCGGATGGCCGGCCGGCATCGCCACGTCCACGGCGTCGTCCAGCAGGGCGGCCCTGGCCAGTCCGCCGGGCACCGGGAGCGGCTTGTTGTTCCAGTCGAGCACCACCGCCAGGTCCATGTCCCGGCGCACCACCTGGCGGACGGCGAGTTCGGGCTCCAGCTCGCCGGTGCGCACGCACAGTTCGGGGTGCTCCCGGCGCAGTGCCGAGACGGCCCGGGGGAACAGGCCCCGCGCCGCGGTCGGGAACCCGGCCAGCCGTACCTCCCCCACCACCTTTCCGCGCTGTGCCTCGATGTCCGCCCGCGCGAGCGCCACCTGGGACAGGATGCGCGCGGCGTGGTCGGCGAGCAGGTGCCCGGCGTCGGTGAGCCGCACCCCCCGGCCGTTCTTGGCCACCAGTTGCTGCCCCACCTCGCGCTCCAGCTTGGCGAGCTGCTGGGAGACGGCGGAGGTGGTGACATGCAGCCCGTCGGCCGCTCCGCTCACCGAGCCGTGCCGGGCGAGGGCGTCGAGGGTCCGCAGGCGCTCCAGGTTCAACATATAAGCGATGCTAAGCGATTACCGTGACAAAAACTCGCTTGTACTAAGACGTCGGAGCCATCATGGTGATCGCCATGAGCACCGCGATCCCTCCCCGGCCCCGGCCCACTCCCCCGCCCGCGTCATCCCCCGCCCCGCCGCCGCCGGCGTCCCCGTCCTGCCCGCCGGCTTCCCCGCCGGTTTCCTCGCCGGCTTCCCCTCCGGTTTCCTCGCCGGCTTCCCCTCCGGTTTCCTCGCGCGGTGCCGAGGATTCCGTGCCGGCGCCCCGGCGTCCCGCGCTGGACTGGCGCGTCCGCTTCGCGGCGCTCTCCCTCATCTGGGGCTTCAGCTTCCTGCTGATCAAGGTCGGGACGACCGCCTACGCGCCCTTCCAGGTCACCTTCGGGCGGCTGCTGTTCGGTACGGCGGTGCTCGCCGCCGCCATGGCGGTGAAGCGGACCGCGCTGCCGCGCGGCGCCCGCACCTGGGGTCATCTCGCGGTGGCCGCGTTCTTCCTCAACGCCCTGCCGTTCTCCCTCTTCGCGTACGCGGAGCTGACGATCCCCTCCACTCTCGCCGGCATCTGCAACGCCACCTCACCGTTGTGGGGCATGGCGCTGTCCCTGGTGGCGCTCTCCGAGGACCGGCCCACCCGCCGCCGGGTGGCGGGCCTGGGCCTGGGCTTCATCGGCGTGCTGACCGTGCTGGGGGCGTGGCAGGGCTTCTCCGGCCTGGACGTGACCGGTACCGCCATGGCGCTGCTGGCGTCGCTCAGCTACCCGGTCGGCTGGATATACGTACGCCGGACCCTCGCCGGCCGCACCGAGTCGCACCTCTCCCTGACCGGCTCGCAGCTCTTCCTGGCCATGCTGCAACTGGCCCTGGTGACGCCGCTGTTCACGTCCTGGCCGAGCGCCTTCCCGGTGGTCCCGCTGCTCGCCGTGGTGGCGCTGGGGGCCCTGGGCACCGGCCTGGCGGTGCTGCTCCAGTACGGGATCGTCGCCGAGGTCGGCCCCACCACGGGTCAGATGGTCACCTACTTCGTCCCGGTCATCGCCACGGCGGCCGGCGTCTCCCTGCTGGACGAGCCGCTCGCCTGGAACACCCCGGTGGGCGCCCTGATCGTGCTGGTGGGCGCCGCGCTCACCCAGGGCCGGCCACCCCGCCGGCGCTCCCCGTCCGGCCTCACGCCCGCCCCGGACCGGCCCTGACGCCGTGCCGGGGGCCCGGTGGGCGCGGGGGGGGGCGTGACCGCGCCCACGCCCGCCGTCAGCCGTGGGCGCGTGCCGCCACCGGGCCGCTCGCCGCCGCCACCGCGTCGGCGAGCGGCCCGATGTCGGCCATGGCCAGTCCCGAGACGGTCAACCGGACCCCCGGGCCCGTGGCGAGACGGAACCGGGCACCCGGCGCTACCGCCCAGCCGGCGTGCAGCAGCCGCGCCACCGCCCCGGTCTCCTCCCTCACCGGCACCCACACGTTCATGCCGCTGCGGCCGTGCGCCCCGACGCCCCGCTCCGCCAGCGCCCGGACCAGCGCGTCGCGCCGCCGGCCGTACGCCGCGGCGACCGCCGGCGTGTCCACCGCGCCGGTGCGCCACAGGTGCGCCACCGCCCGCTGCAACAGCCGGCTCACCCAGCCGGGACCGAGCCGCTGGCGCCCCAGCACCCGGTCCAGGGTCACCGCGTCCCCGGTGAGCGAGGCCACCCGCAGGTCCGGCCCGTACGCCTTGGCGGCCGAGCGCACCAGGGCCCAGTGGCCGGTGGCGCCGGCGAGCGGACGCAGCGGAACGTCCACGAAACCGTGCCCGTGGTCGTCCTCGATCAGCAGCACGTCCGGGTGCCGGGACAGCACGCGCCGCAGCTCGGCCGCCCGCTCGGCGCCGACCGCCGCGCCGGTCGGGTTCTGCGCCCGGCAGGTCACGACCAGCGCCCGGGCACCCCCGCCCAGCGCCCGCTCCACCGCCTCCGGCAGCGGCCCGTCGTCGTCCAGGGCGACCGGGACGACCGTGAGCCCCAGCGCCGGTACGAGATCCAGGACGCTGCCCCAGCCCGGGTCCTCGACGGCCACCGCGTCCCCGGGCCGCAGATGCGCGGCCAGGACCCGCTCGATGGCGTCGAGTGCCCCGGAGGTGACGGCGAGCGGCCCCTCCGGCACCCCGTCCGCGGTGAGGGCGGCGCGGGCGAGCCGGGCGAACTCCTCGTCCACCGGGGCCTGTCCGTACAGCGCCGGGTGGTCGGTGTTGTGCCGTGCGGCCGCCGTGAGCGCGGCCTCCAGCGGCGGCAGCAGCGCCGGGTCGGGGTTGCCCTCGCCCACGTCACGCACCCCGGGGGGCGCCTCGATCCGGATGGCGCCGCGGGCGGTGGTGGCCGGAAGGGGCCGCACCCGGCTCCCCCGCCGCCCGGCCGTCTCGATCACCCCGCGCTCCCGCAGCGTCCGGTAGGCGGCCGCCACCGTGTTGGGATTGACCCCCAGGTGTTCCGCCAACTCCCGCATGGGCGGCAGGACTTGGCCGGGCGCCAGCTCTCCGCTGCCGACCCCGCGCTCCACGCTCGCGGCGATCTCCGACGCGCGGCGCCCAACGATCCGATACTCTCCTAGCACAAACATGATTATGCACTAGTGCAATGGAGAGCGCAATGTCGGAGTCCGCCGGGCCCACCGGGCCCACCCCTTCGGCCACGTCCACCGCGTCCCCCGGCTACGAGCCGACCGACCGCACCGTCCCCACCCGCGCCCGGCACAAGGCGTCGTACGACCGGCAGTTGGTGCACGCGATCCTCGACGAGGCGTACGTGTGCCACCTCGGCTTCGTCCGCGACGGCGCGCCGGTCGTCCTGCCGACCCTCTACGGCCGCGTCGGCGAACGGCTCTACGTGCACGGCTCCACCGGCTCGCGGCCCCTGCGCATGGCGGGGCGGTCCGACCCCGGCCTCCCCGTGTGCCTGACGGTCACCCTGGTCGACGGGCTGGTCCTGGCCCGCTCCGCCTTCCACCACTCGATCAACTACCGCTCCGTCGTCATCCACGGCACCGCCCGCCAGGTCACCGACCCCGAGGAGAAGAGCGCCGCGCTCGACGCCTGGTCGACCATGTGGTCCCGGGCCGCTCCCGGGACTCACGCCCCGGCGACGTCAAGGAACTGGCGGCCACCGCCGTCCTCCGCCTCGACCTCCGCGAGGTCTCCGCCAAGCTGCGCACCGGCGGCCCGAACGACGAGCCCGAGGACGTCCAGCTCCCCCACTGGGCCGGTGTCATCCCCCTGACCGGCGGACACGGCACGCCGATCCCGGCCGAGGACCTCGACCCGGCCATCGCCCTGCCCGGCTACCTCTCCGCCCGCTGAACGGCCCGCCCCTCGACCCCGGCCGGCAGGTCCCGCTCGGCGCGGTCGGCGACCGCGCCTCCGTCCGCGGCCCGTCCCCGGCCCTCCGCGGCCCGTGGCCGGCGTCCGAGATCGCGCCGGCCGGGCACGCCCCTCCACCTTCTTCCGCACCGCCCTGCGACCGCGCCGCACCGCGCCCGTGGTGGGAGAGCCGGCCGCCGGGGCCGGGTCGCCGCACCGGCGGACGGACCATCTCCAGCCGGGGACGGCTCGGCACCGGCGGCCGCCGGGGAGGCGCCGTACGGCCGGCTGCTCTCCGGGCTGCGCGGCTGCTGGCGGCCGAGGTGTGGGCGGCGTTCACGTACGACCCACCACTGGCCCGTACGGGAGCGGGGCACGGGACACCGGACCGCCGCACGCCCGGACCGCGGGGTCTCACGCCCCCGGGCCGACGAGCACCGCGTCCCCGCGTCCCCGCGTCCCCGCGTGCCGCGTGCCGCGTGCCGCGTGCCGCGGCTCAGCCGAACGCCTCCGAGCGCCGCCGCACCGCCGCCAGTCGCATCTCGGCGGCGGCCAGCCCCGCCACCGCCACGAGCAACAGCGATGTCCCGGTCACCGTGGCGGCGGTCAACCTCTCGCCGAGCACCGTCACCGCGATGACCGCCGCGCTGACCGGTTCCAGAAGCATGATCACCGACACGGTGGCCGCCCGCACCACCGCGGCGCCCGCGAAGTACAGCGCGTAGGCGAGCGCGGTCGGTACCGCCGCGATGTACCCCAGCAGCAGCACCACCCGGCCGAGCTCGGCGGTGTGCGGCAGCAGGCCCTCGGCCACCGCCATCGGCAGCAGCCCGAGCGTGCCGACGGCGAACGCCCCGGCGGTGGTGGACAGCGCGTCGGCGCCGCCACCGTCCTGTCCCAGCCACCGGGTCAGGAGGGTGACGGCCGCGTATCCGGCGGCCGACAGCACCGCCAGCGCGACACCGGCCGGGCGCACGTCCCCCGCGTCGCCGCCGAGGACCAGTACGGCCAGCCCGGCGAGCGCCCCGGCGACCGCGGCGGACCCACCGCGCCCGAGCCGTTCGCCCATGGTCAGCCGCGCCCCGAGCGCGATGAGCACGGGGCCGGCCCCCAGTGTCACCACCGTGCCGACCGCCAGACCGGTGGCCTGGACGGCCGCGAAGTAGGCGCTCTGGAAGACGGTGAGCCCCAGGCCCGCCCCGAGGACCCGCAGCACGCGCCGCCGGCGCGGTTCGGCCGGCCGGCGCCCGGCACCCCGGCGGCGCAGCGCCAGAGCGCCGAGCAGCAGCACGAGACCGCCGAGGCAGCGCCAGAACGACAGGGCCAGGGGACCGAGGTCACCGGCCCGGAAGACCAGCGAGGCCGCGGCCCCGGCGGTGCCCCAGGCGACCCCGGCGACGATCAGATAGAGCAGGCTGCGCCCGATGGGCGCGGCGGAAGGGTTCGACACGTGACTTCTCCGTGTGGAGGAGGGATGGTTGGCCGCTCGGATCCGCACGCGGGCAGCGACGAACCGCTCGGGGACTGCCCGAGCCGGGTCTCCCTCACGAAGACACGCAGAAAAGTGCCGCCCGCGTTAAGCGGCGGGCGGCGGAAGCACGGTCGAAAGCATGATCGTCACTTTATGCGGCTGCCCGCGGGCCCGGCAACCTCTTCCCCGGAGCAGGCCGGGCCGGAGCTCCCCGCCACCGGGCCGGACGGCGCCTTCGGCGCCGAGGACTGGGCGATGAACGCCCCGACGAGCACCACCGCGCCGCCCAGGATCTGCGGCGCCGACAGGTGCTCCCGCAGCAGCACCCACGCCAGCACGGTCGCGATGACCGCCTCCAAGCACGCGAGCACGCCGGCCACCTGCGGGGAGAGCCTGCGCACGGAGACGACGCCCGTGATGTACGCCAGTACGGTCGCGACCAGCACCACCCAGCCGAGCAGCAGCCAGGCCGGGGCGCGGGTGGCGCCCATGTTCGCCGTACCGCCCAGGACCGACCAGTCCATCCCCCAGGGCCGCGTCACGACGGTGAGCAGCACGGCGCCGAAGAGCAGTCCGTACGCGATGACGCCCAGCGGATCGGCGGGCGAGGTCTCGTCACCGCTCTGGTCGGACAGGACGAAGTAGCCGACCTGGCAGCAGGCCGCCCCGAGCGCCAGGAGCAGGCCCAGCGGGTCGAAGCTCAGCCCGGACCACACCTCGACGACACAGGCGAGGCCGGCGACGGCGAGGACCACCCCGAGCGCGGCGGCGCGCGTCACCGGACGGCGCTGGACGAAGCGGACCCAGCCGAGGACGAGGGCCGGGGCGAGGTACTCGATGAGCAGCGCGACCCCCACCGGGATCCGGGACAGCGCGGCGAAGTAGCACGCCTGGACACCGGCGACGGCGAGCAGGCCGAAGCCGGCCAGCAGGGCGGGCCTGCGGCGCAGCAGGTCGCGGTGGCGCCAGGCGAGGGGCAGCATGACGAGCGCGGCGCCCGTCACCCGCAGCCACACCACGTGCAGCGGGTCGAGACCCGCCTCGATGAGCGGCTTGGCCGCGACACCTGATCCACCGAATGCGAAGGCCGAGGCCAGGGCGAGTCCCAGGCCGGCGCTTCTCCCTTGAGACGCGTGCATCGGCACATGATGGCAGGGGCGCGTCAGGAGCGTAAAGGCTGTCGCACCTGTTGAGACGGTCAGCCGGCGGACGACTCAAGGGGCCGGACCGGTCCGGCCGGGGCCTGCCCGTGCCCGCACCCGCCGTGCCGCTGCGGGCGCCGGGCCCCGGCGGCACCGGGCCGCGGCCCTGGGGTGCCCCCGGTCCGTGCCCCGGCGACAGCGGACCGCGGCGGCGCCGCTCCGCGGCCCGCCCGTGCCGGGCCCCGCGCCGGGCCCCGGTCCGTGCCGGGTCCCGGCATCCCGCCCCGGTGGCCCCGGGGCCCCGCGGGCCCGGGCGGTCGACCGCTCAGTCCTCGTCCGCGAGGATCAGGTAGAGCTTCTTGCGGGCGTCGCCGATGACGGCCAGAGCCTTCTTCCGCTGATCGGGGCTACCGGTCTTCCAGACCTGCCCGAAGGCCTCCATCAGCCCGAAACCGGCCTGGCGGATCTCATTGATCACCTCCCAGTCGACACCGCGCCCGGCCTCCTCCCACGGGGCGTCCGGCCCCGTCTCGGCCTCGGCGCGGCCCGTGTCGGTGAGGGTGAACAGCTTCTTCCCGCCCTCGCTCGCGCTGCTGATGAGGCCCTCGTCCTCCAGCAGCTGGAGCGTCGGGTAGACCGAACCGGGGCTGGGCCGCCAGGCGCCGCCGCTGCGCTCGGCGATCTCCTGGATCATCTCGTAACCGTGCATGGGGCGGTCCTTCAGCAGGGCCAGGATCGAGGCGCGGACATCACCGCGCCGTGCCCGCCCCCGGCCGCCGCCACGCCCGCGCCCGCCCCATCCGGGTCCGCCGCCGAAGACGTGTCCGCCGCCGAACCCCGGGCCGAACGGCCCGAAGGCGGCACGCCGCCCGTCGAAATCGCCCGGACCGTGGCCGCCGGGGCCATGTCCGTGGTGTCCGTGGTGTCCGTGTCCGTGCTCGTGGCCATGTGAACGCATCACCTGGCGCTCCTTCCGTCGTTGAAACTGTCGCGATGCTTCAACGATATATCGGAACATGTTGGCGGGCAATCGTTCGGGTCCAGCGGTCCCGGATTGGCCTTGGTCCGCCGCACCGCCGTGCTCCTACCGTCATGCCCATGCGGATCCGAATCGTCGACGCCTTCACCGACCGTCCCTTCTCCGGCAATCCGGCGGGCGTACTGCTCCTGGACGCTTTCCCGGACGACCACTGGCTCCAGCAGGTGGCCGCCGAGGTCAACCTCTCCGAGACCGCGTTCGCCCACCCCCTGCCGCCGGGCGGCACGGCGGACTGGGCGCTGCGCTGGTTCACGCCGGTCGCCGAGGTCGACATGTGCGGCCACGCCACCCTGGCCACCGCCCATGTGCTGCGCGCCACCGGCCGTGCCGCCGGTACGGTGCGTTTCGCCGCGCGCTGCGGCGTCCTCGCGGCGAGTACGGCAAGGGACGGCACCATCACACTGGACTTCCCGACCTCCGAGCTGACCCCGGTACCGGCACCCGAGGGGCTCGCCGAGGCGCTCGGCGCGCCGGTGGTCTCGGTGCACGACACGTCCCCGCACATCGGTGACCTGCTGGTGGAGCTGGCGGACGAGCGGACCGTACGGTCCCTGGCACCGGACCACGCGGCGCTCACGGCCCTGTCGGAGCGCGGCGTCATCGCCACCGCCGCGGCCGAGGACCCGGGACGGGGCCACGACTTCGTCTCCCGCTGCTTCTTCCCCTCGCTCGGTATCGACGAGGACCCGGTGACGGGCAGCGCGCACACCGCGCTCGCGCCGTTCTGGTCCGCCCGTCTGGGGCGCGGGGAACTGACCGGCTTCCAGGGGGGTGCGCGGACCGGCACCGTACGCACCGCCCTGCGCGGCGAGCGCACCCTGCTGAGCGGCACGGCGGTGACCGTCATCGAAGGCGAACTGCGGGTCTGAACCGCCGAGGGGGCGTACGGCCCCGGCCGCACGCCCCCTCGGTCACACCGGTCACGCCGGTCACCCCGGTCGCCCGGTCACGCCGTCACGCCGTGGGCAGCCACCCCACCTTGCCCGCCAGCAGCGCGTATCCCGCGAACGCCACGATGTCCAGCAGCGCGTGCGCCACCACCAGCGGCCCCACCCGCCCCCATCGCCGGTACAGCAGCACGAACACGGCGCCCATCACCATGTTCCCGATGAACCCGCCGATGCCCTGGTACAGGTGGTAGGAACCGCGCAGGACGGAGCTCGCCACCAGCGCCGCCATCGGGCTCCAGCCGAGCTGCCCCAGCCTGCGCAGCAGGTAGCCGAGGACGACGACCTCCTCCAGGACGGAGTTCTGCACCGCCGACAGGATCAGTACCGGGAACTTCCACCACACGTCGGGCAGCGACTCGGGCACCACCGTGAGGTTGGCCCCGGCCGCCCTGGCCATCAGGTAGAAGACCAGCCCCGTGCTGCCGATCCCGGCCGCGACCAGGGCGCCCCGGCCCAGGTCCGGCCAGGGCCTGCGGCGGTCGAAGCCGATCGCGCGCAGCCCGGCGCCCTCCCTGAGCAGGAAGTGGGCCACCAGCGCCACCGGTACCAGCGCGCTGGCGATGCCGAAGAGCTGCCAGGCCAGGTCGAGCCATGGCCGCCCCGGGGCGTACGAGCCGTTGAGGGTCGCCGCCTGGTCCTTCAGCCCGCCGGGCCTGGTCAGCGACCCGACGAAGCTGATGAGCGCGGCAACGGCGCTGGCCCCCAGGGAGAGCGCCAGCACGAGCAGTGTCTCGGACCGGAGCATCCGGCGCGGCACACCGCCGGGGGGAAGGGAATCGACAACACGTCCCGCCTCTGCCTGCACGCCGGCCTCCACTTCCACAGGAGGTCACAGCTTGCCCGAAGAGCACCCGGGACGCGCAAGCGGGCCGGCGGCAGAAGCGCCACCACCCCGGCCCCCGCGTCGGTCGCGCCCCTCACCCCGCCGGCCCCGCCCACCGGTCACCGCACCCGGCGACGGCCCCCGTCCCGCACCCGGCGGCCGGCCCTCGCTCACCCCGCCCGGCGCCGGCCGGGCGGCGGGAACCCGGTCGGCCAGGTGTGCACCGGGGCGCCCTCGCGCATCAGCTCGCAGTAACGCCGGGTGGTCGCCGCCAGCGCCGCCTCACGCCCGAGTCCCGCCTCCAGCGCCCGGTGGAAGGTGTCCGCCTGCCAGGAGGCGCCGTTGACCCGGCGCCGGCAACGCTCCTCGATGATCCCGAGGTAGCGGTCGCGGTCGGCCGGCTCCACCCCCCAGGCGTCGAGCCCGGCGGCCGCGAGCGGCAGCAGTTCGTCCCGTACCAGCTTCACCGCCGGGACCGTGGTGAACCCGCCGCCCCGGCCCGGGCGTGGCCAGCGCAGCTCGGCGTCGATGCCGTAGCGGCAGGCGGTGTCGAAGTTGCCGGCGGCGTCCGCGAACGGCAGCCGCGTCCACATCGGCTTCGCCTCCTCCGCCAGGGCCCGGACCAGGCCGTAGTAGAAGGCGGCGTTGGCGATCACGTCGTCCACCGTCGGCCCGGCCGGCAGCACGCGGTTCTCCACCCGCAGGTGCGGAACGCCGTCCACCACCCCGTACACCGGCCGGTTCCAGCGGTAGACCGTGCCGTTGTGCAGGACGAGCTCCTGGAGCGCGGGCACGCCTCCGTCGTCCAGGACCCGCAGCGGCTCCTCCTCGTCGCAAATGGGCAGCAGGGCGGGGAAGTACCGCAGGTTCTCCTCGAACAGCTCGTAGGCCGAGTCGATCCAGCGCTCCCCGAACCAGGTGCGCGGGCGCACCCCCTGCGCCTGGAGCTCGGGCGGCCGGGTGTCGGTGGCCTGCTGGAACAGCGGCGGCCTGGACTCGCGCCACACCTCCCGGCCGAACAGGAAGGGGGCGTTGGCGCCCACCGCGATCTGCACCCCCGCGACGGCCTGGGCGGCGTTCCAGACGTCCGCGAACCGCGCCGGGGTGACCTGGAGGTGGAGCTGTACGGAGGTGCACGCCGCTTCGGGCGTGATCGAGCCCGCGGTGCAGCTGAGCCGTTCCACCCCCTGGATGTCGAGCGCGAAGTCCTCGCCGCGGGCACTGACGATCTGGTCGTTGAGCAGCCGGTAGCGGTCGACGTCGGAGAGGTTCGCGGACACCAGGTGGTGTTCGCCGAGCGTCGGCAGAATTCCGATCATCACGATCCCGGCGGCCACCTCCCGCGCCTTGCGGTCGGCGTACGCCAGACCGGTGCGCAGTTCCTCCGCGAGCTGATCGAAAACACGGCCGCCGAGCCGGTGCGGAGCGATGTTCACTTCGAGGTTGAACATTCCGAGTTCCGTTTGGAAATCCCGGCTCGCGATACGCTCCAGCACCTCCGCATTCATCATCCTGGGCAGGCCGTCGGACCCCGCGAGATTGAGTTCGATCTCCAGGCCCATGAGATTCCTCGGCCGGTCGAACCGCTTCTCGCCGAGCAGTCGCTCCAGCGCCTCCAGGCACTGCTGCGACTTCCTGCGGTATCTCTGCCGATCGGACAGGTCGAATCCGCCTGCCACGACCTTCTCCCCCATCGAAGTGTCCCTCCTCGAGTGGGCCGCGCAGGGATGGGCCGCCCGCGTCACGGACGATGATGCCCCGCCCGGCTGATCTGTAACTCCCCCGCGGACCCCGCTTCCCGGATAGGCTGGTGACGTCGGTCACCAGGCACATTCCGGCGGCACGAGGCAGCAGGCAGTTACCACGGGCGGGCCCGGTGAATTGCGCCGGTGGGATCCGGCCGACCGCACCGCGGGACGCCCGGCAGGCCGGGGGCCCGCCCGCCCGGGAAATCCCCATGAACCGCGCATAAAAAAGACCTGATAGGACCTTGCCCGTAATATGACGGCCAGCTAGCGGAAACACCGCGTGAACACGCGTCATATAAACTCCGCGGACGAGGCAGAGAGTCGGCGCCCGGCGATGACCCCTCGGCCCCCCGCTCGGCCCCGTTGCTGACAGTGCCGTCCGCACAGCACGTTCCCCCGCATCACCGTGTCTCTTGAGTGAGAGGCGACCCACCATGCCGCTCCATGTCTCCCCGGCGCCCGCGCCGGCCCTGCGCAGTGTCCTCGCCGCGCTCGGCTCCCCCGCCGTCCGCGAGGCGCACACCCCCGCTCTGCGGTCCGTCCAGGGACCGCTGAGCCCCGAACTGCCGCTTCCGCTGCACCTGCTGGACGTGCGCGACCAGCAGGTGCCCCCCGCCGGCACCCCCCGTACCCGGCTGGCCGGCTGGCGGTTCCTGATCCGCGGCGGCGACCGCCCGGTCGCCGCCGCGGACACGGTGCTCACGGCCGGCGGCTGGAGCTTCTCGCACTTCTTCGAAGGGCCCTACCTCGCCTCCACGGAACGCGCCCTGCGCCAGGCCGAGGCGCTGCAGAACCGCTACCAGCCACGGCTGCTGTCGGTGCCCGACCTGTACATGCTCACGCTCTGGCTGCACGGCGACATCGAGGCGGACCCGGCCACCGGCGACCCCGGCCCGGCCGATCTGCTGGTACCGCTGGCCCCCGCGCCGCCCGGCATCGCCGCTCACGTGCCCTACCGGACAGCCGACCTGCTGCCCGCGCTGACCCTGCGCCTGGCTCCTCAGCCGCTGCTGGAGTCCACCGCCTGACCGGTCCGGCCCCGCCCGGGACCCGCGTACCCCGGCGGTACGCCCGTACCCCGCTGCCCCGCCTCCGCCACGGGAGGCGGGGCGCCGTGTTACCCATACGGCCTAGCCCACTACGGCCACGAAGAACCACCCGAATGGGTGGGGGGGTCGGCCTGAACCATCCCGGCGGGTGATACGTCATTGAGCAGTAGGAAGTGCTGCCGCGAAATACCTGCGGATTGACGCCCGTAGGGCAACACTGGACCGGACCGACCGACACACGGGGGGCGGCCATGAACACCGCATCGAGTCGTAGGACACACACCACACCGCAGCGAAAGAACCCAGCCATGTGCCAGCACCAGCCACCTTGCCCGACCGCCGACTCCGCCGACCGGGAGGCGGCCCGCCTGGTGGCCCACCACCCGGAACAGGGCTGGAGCCTGCTGTGCAACGGCGTCCTCCTGTTCGAGGACACCGGCGAGCTGTTGCCGAACGGCCAGATCATCGCACCGCACCGGCCGCTGAGCCCGGCGCTGGTGGTGGCCGCCGCCTGAGGAACGACTGAGGGCCGGTACGGGAGTCGCCTTCCGTACCGGCCCTCACTCACGCGGTCACTTGTCGTACTCGTCCAGCGGCGGGCACGAGCAGACCAGGTTGCGGTCGCCGAAGGCGCCGTCGATCCGGCGCACCGGCGGCCAGTACTTCGCCGCGGCCGTGACCCCGGCCGGGAACACCGCCTCCTCGCGGGTGTAGGCGTGCTCCCACTCCCCGCTCAGCGCGGCAGCCGTGTGCGGGGCGCCCCGCAGCGGGTTGTCCTCGGCGGGCCACTCGCCGGTCGCCACCTTCTCGACCTCCGCCCGGATGGCGATCATCGCGTCGCAGAACCGGTCGATCTCGGTGAGGTCCTCGCTCTCGGTCGGCTCGATCATCAGCGTGCCGGCCACCGGGAACGACATGGTGGGCGCGTGGAACCCGTAGTCGATCAGTCGCTTGGCGATGTCGTCCACGCTCACCCCGGTCGCCTTGGAGATCGGGCGCAGGTCCACGATGCACTCGTGGGCGACGAGGCCGGCCGGGCCGGTGTACAGGACCGGGTAGTGCGGCTCCAGGCGCTTGGCGATGTAGTTGGCGGCCAGCACCGCGACCTGGGTGGCGCGCTTGAGGCCCTCGCCGCCCATGAGCCGTACGTACGCCCAGGAGATGGGCAGGATGCCGGCCGAGCCCCACGGGGCGGCCGAGATCGGGCCGACGCCCGTCTCCGGGCCCGCGGACGGCTGGAGCGGGTGGTTGGGCAGGTACGGGGCGAGGTGGGCGCGGACACCGACCGGGCCGACGCCGGGGCCGCCGCCGCCGTGCGGGATGCAGAAGGTCTTGTGCAGGTTCAGGTGGGAGACGTCGCCGCCGAACTCACCGGGCCTGGCCAGGCCCACCAGCGCGTTGAGGTTGGCGCCGTCGACGTACACCTGGCCGCCCGCCTCGTGCACCTGGGCGCAGATGTCGGCGACGTGCTCCTCGAACACACCGTGCGTGGACGGGTAGGTGATCATCAGTACGGACAGTTCGTCGCGGTACTGCTCGATCTTGGCGCGCAGGTCCTCGACGTGGATCTCGCCGTCGTCGGCGGTCTTGACCACGACGACCCTCATGCCGGCCATCACGGCGCTGGCCGCGTTGGTGCCGTGCGCGGAGGAGGGGATCAGGCAGACCGTGCGCCGGGTGTCGCCGTTGGCCCGGTGGTAGGCGCGCACCGCGAGCAGACCGGCCAGCTCGCCCTGCGAACCGGCGTTGGGCTGGAGGGACACCTTGTCGTAGCCGGTGACCTCGGCGAGGCGCTCCTCCAGCTCGCGGATGAGCGTGAGGTAGCCCTGCGCCTGGTCGACCGGGGCGAAGGGGTGGATCTGCGCGAACTCCGGCCAGGTGACCGGCTCCATCTCGGTGGTCGCGTTCAGCTTCATGGTGCAGGAGCCGAGCGGGATCATGCCGCGGTCCAGCGCGTAGTCGCGGTCGGCGAGCCGGCGCAGGTAGCGCAGCATCGCGGTCTCGGAGCGGTGCGCGTGGAAGACCGGGTGGGCGAGGTAGCCGTCGGACCGCAGCAGCGCCTCGGGCAGCGCGTCGCCCGCCGTGGCGTCCAGCGCCTCGATGTCGCCGTGCACGCCGAAGGCGTCCCACACGGCGGCGAGCTGGGCGCGGCCGGTGGTCTCGTCGCAGGCGAAGGAGACGTGGTCGGCGTCGACCAGGCGGACGTTGACGCCGTTCTCGCGCGCGGCGGCCACGGCCTCGGCCGCCTTGCCCGGCACCCGGACGGTCAGGGTGTCGAAGAACGCGGAGTGGACGACCTCGACGCCGCCGGCGCGCAGACCCTCGGCGAGGATCGTCGCGTAGCGGTGGACGCGCCGGGCGATCTCCCGCAGGCCGTCGGGGCCGTGGTAGACCGCGTACATGCCGGCCATCACGGCGAGCAGCACCTGCGCGGTGCAGATGTTGCTGGTGGCCTTCTCGCGGCGGATGTGCTGCTCGCGGGTCTGCAGCGCCAGGCGGTAGGCCTTGTTGCCGTCCGCGTCGACGGAGACGCCGACGAGCCGGCCCGGCAGGCTGCGGGCGAACTTCTCGCGCACGGCCATGTAACCGGCGTGCGGGCCGCCGAAGCCCATCGGGACGCCGAAGCGCTGGGTGGTACCGACGGCGATGTCCGCGCCCAGGTCGCCGGGCGAGGTGAGCAGGGTCAGGGCGAGCAGGTCGGCGGCGACGGTGACGACCGCGCCGAGCTCGTGGGCCCGCTCGATGACCGGCTTGATGTCCCGTACCGCGCCGGAGGCGCCCGGGTACTGGAGCAGCACGCCGAACACGCCGCGCTCGGCGGCCTCGGCCGGGATTCCCTCGCTGAGGTCGGCGACGACGACCTCGACACCGGTCGGTTCGGCACGGGTGCGGATGACCGCGATGGTCTGGGGCAGGGCGTCGGCGTCGACCAGGAAGACACCGTTCTTGACCTTGCCGACGCGGCGGGCCAGCGACATGGCCTCGGCGGCCGCGGTGCCCTCGTCGAGCAGTGAGGCGCCGGAGGTGGGCAGCCCGGTCAGGTCGGCGACCATGGTCTGGAAGTTCAGCAGGGCCTCCAGGCGGCCCTGCGAGATCTCCGGCTGGTAGGGCGTGTACGCCGTGTACCAGGCCGGGTTCTCCATCACGTTGCGCAGGATCACCGGCGGGGTGAAGGTGCCGTAGTAGCCGAGGCCGATCATCGGGGCCAGCACCTCGTTGCGCTCGGCGAGCGAGCGGAGCTCGGCCAGGACCTCGGCCTCGGTGCGGGCGTCCGGCAGCCCGAGCGCCTCGGCGCTCTTGATGACGTCCGGCACCGCGGCGGCGGTGAGCTCGTCGAGCGAGCCGTAGCCGACCTGGGCGAGCATCTTGGCGCGCTCTTCGGCGTCCGGCCCGATGTGGCGCTGCTCGAAGGGGGTGCCTCGCTCCAGCTGGGAGAGCGGAATGCGATTGGCGGTCATGGCTGAGGCCTCCTGGTCGATGCGACCTGCGAGGGGCACCACGGCGCGGGTGCCCGGACGGCCTCCCCCTCTGTCATCTGCACCTGAGAGCTTCACCGGGCACCCCGTGGGGCGACCCGGCTTTCACCGTCGGTGAGAGCGGATGCCGTCCGACGTCCGCCCTTCTTTCCAGAGTGACCTCGTCCGTGCGGTACCGGGTGCCTGAGAGATTCCGGGGAGGATTTGCTCCTTCGGCGCCTCCGGAAGGTTTCTCCGGAGGACTCTCCCGCACGGGGTCAGCGGCCGTCTGCCAGCCTACCAGCGAGGTTCCGCACCCATCCCTCGAGTGGACGTGGGTCAGGATGTGCCCTTTGGTAGTGCTGGAGAGCAGTTGCGACCTGTTGGAGGGACCGTGCAGACCGATATCGATCCGCGCAGCCTGATCGGCCGCAAGGCCTTCGACCGCAACGGCCACCGCATCGGAACCGTGGACGAGGTGTACCTGGACGACGCGACGGGCGTGCCCGAGTGGGCGGCGGTGCGCACCGGTCTGTTCAGCCGGGACGCTTTCGTACCGCTGGCGCCCAGCGACCTCGCCGACGACGGGCTGCACGTCCCCTACGAACGGGCACTGATCAGGGACGCGCCGGATTTCGGCGTCGGCCGCCACCTCTCGCCCGAGCAGGAGATGCAGCTCTACCAGCACTACGGCATCGAGCTGCCGGCCGCCCCGGAGGCGTCCGCGCCGCCCCCCGCCGACCGGGACTTCGGCAAGCTGGCCGGCCAGGACGACTGAGGGCCGGGCACCGCACCGGCCCCGTCGGCGCCCGTCTCCCGCACCAAAGGCAGCGGCTCCGACGGCGTCAGATTCGGATCGTCCGACCAGAACGTGCGCACCCGCCCCGGCGGCGACCACGGCTCCTCGAAGCGCACGGTGACCCGCCCGACCCCGCTGCCCTGCACCCATCCCGCCCCGTACACGCTGTGGCGCACGTCGTGCCCCGCCGGCCATCGGCGTTCCGTCTCGGGTCCGGCGCGCGGTGTCGCTGCCCCCGCCTCACCGCCCGCGCCCGGCTCGCCCGCCGGTGGGGCCTCCTCCAGGAGGCCGGACGTCTCCCGGCCGGCCGCCCCGGCGTCCGCCGCCCCGTCCGCGGCGGCCATCTCCGCCGCGGCCCGCTCCGCTGCCGCCGCCTGCGCGAACAGGTCCTCCTGTGTGAAGTCCGCCAGCCCCGTCACGCCCACCCCCAGCAGCCGCACCCCGCCGGTGGTGTCCACCGCCTCCAGCAACCGTCCCGCCGCCTCGCGCACCACCACCGGGTCGTCCGTGGGTCCCCGCAGCGTCTCGGACCTGGTCAGCGTCGAGAAGTCGTACCGCCGCACCTTCAGCACCACCGTCCGCCCCGAACGCCCGGCCGCCCGCAGCCGTCGCACGCACCGGTCGGCCAGCCGTCCCACCTCCAGCCGCACCCGCGCCCGGTCGTGCAGGTCCACGTCGAAGGTGTCCTCCACCGACACCGACTTGGCGTCCCGCTCGGACACCACGGGCCGGTCGTCGTGGCCCTGCGCCATCCGGTACAGGGCCACCCCGTGTGCCCTGCCCAGCAGCCTCACCAGCTCGTCCTCGCCCGCCTCCGCCAGGTCCGCCACCGTCGTCATCCCGGCCCGCCGCAGGTGCTCGCCGGTGGCCGGGCCCACCCCGGGCAGTGTCCGCACCGGCATGGGCCCCAGCAGCTCGCGCTCCGTGCCCGGTTCGATCAGCACCAGGCCGTCCGGCTTGGCCTGCTCGGAGGCGATTTTGGCGATCATCTTGGAGCCCGCCAGCCCCACCGACCCGGTCAGCCCGGTGACCGCCCGGATGTCCCCGCGCAGCCGCTCACCGGCCGCGCGGGCCGTCGCCGCGTCGTGCGCCGTGCCGCCCGCCTCCAGGTCCACGAACGCCTCGTCCAGGCTCAGCGGCTCCACCAGCGGCGACAACCGGCCCAGCAGCTCCATCACCTGCTCGCTCACCGCCCGGTAGAGCGAGAAGCGCGGCACCAGGTACGCGGCGTTCGGTGCCAGGCGCCGCGCCTGCGCCATCGGCATCGCCGAGTGCACCCCGAACCTCCGGGCCTCGTAGGAGGCGGTGGCGACGACCCCGCGCGGCCCCAGCCCGCCGACCACCACCGGCTTGCCGCGCAGACTCGGCTTCGCGGCCTGTTCGGCGGCTGCGAAGAAGGCATCCATGTCCAGATGCAGGATCGTCGGCGCGGCTCTCACATCTCCGATGCTGCCCTACGCCACTGACAACCGGCCTGTAGGCGGGTGCGGCGGGGCGGTCAGACGGCCCTGTCGCGCCGGCGCCGCGCCAGCTCGTCGGTCGGGTTGTGCCCGATCAGCGTCTCCCCGGTGTCGACGCGCTCCCCGTGCAACTGCGACAGCGCCGCCTCGACGTCCCGCCACACCACGCCCACGGCGATGCCGAAGACGCCCTGGCCGCCCTGGAGGAGGTCGACGACCTCGTCCGGTGACGAGCACTCGTACACCGTCGCCCCGTCGCTCATCAGCGTCATCCGCTCCAGGTCGCGAAAGCCCCGGGCGCGCAGGTGCTGGACGGTGGTCCGGATGTTCTGCAACGCGACCCCGGTGTCCAGGAACCGCTTCACGATCTTGAGGACGACCACGTCCCGGAAGCTGTAGAGGCGCTGTGTCCCCGACCCGTACGCGGGCCGGACACTGGGCTCCACCAGCCCGGTGCGCGCCCAGTAGTCGAGCTGCCGGTAGGTGATGCCGGCCGCCGCGCACGCCGTGGGCCCCCGGTAACCGATGGTCTCGGTGGCCGGGTCGGTCGCGTCCGCCTGGAGCGGGTACGGCCCGCTCTCCCCCGGACGCCGTCCGGGGGAACCCCCTGCCGTGCCGTCGCCGCTGCTCATCACGCCGACCCTCCGTCCTTGACCTGCCATCTCGACGGTAGGCAGTCGCCCGGGGTGCGTCAACGATCGCCACACTCGGCACGCCGAGTGATAATCACCCTGAGAGTGGTTTGCCGTGACCCGATCGCGGGAAGGGCTACTCGAATGCGCTGACGGAACCCCAGGAGACGGATCACTACGGCGGGTCCCCCGCCGGCGGGCGGCGGTTCACGGCGTCACTGGCTGCTGCTGCCGAAGTCCTCGGGGGAGATCTGGTCGAGGAACTCGCGGAACTTCTCCACCTCGTCCTCCTGCTCGTCCGGGATGGCGATCCCGGCGTCGTCCAGCACTCCGTCGCTGCCGAAGATCGGCGTTCCCGTGCGCAGGGCCAGCGCTATGGCGTCGGAGGGCCTGGCGCTCACCTCGACACCGCTGGCGAAGACCAGCTCCGCGTAGAAGACGCCTTCCCGCAGGTCCGTGATCCGGACCTCGGTCAGCTCCTGGCCCACGGCCTCGAGCACATCCTTGAAGAGGTCATGAGTGAGCGGCCGGGCGGGGGCCATGCCCTGCTGGGCGAAGGCGATGGCCGTCGCCTCCCCCGGACCGATCCAGATGGGGAGGTACCGATCGCCTCCCACTTCACGCAGGAGCACGATCGGCTGGTTGGAGGGCATTTCCACCCGGACACCGACAACATCGAGCTCGTTCACATTGCAACCCTAGGACGTGCCGGACCGGTTTGGGTAGTCGGGGCTCCCCAAGATCAGTGCAAGCGGACCCCGAGGGCCGTCTGCACCAGGGCCGCGTGCAGCCGCACGGACAGCGCCGCCAGCTCCTTCACGGTCGCCTCGGCATGCGCCCTGGTCTGCGGATTGCGGTGCCGGCGCAGGGGCGCGACGACCTGCTCGACCAGACCCGCCTCACGTTCGGCGGCCGCCTTCACGGCCCGCAGATGCCGGGGCTCCAGGCCGAACCGGCCGAGTTCGGCGACGATCCTGGCGACGGTGACCGCCTCGGCGTCGTACCCGCCGTCCGGCAACGGCACGACGAGCCCGTACGCCTCCCACGCGGCCAGCTCCTCCTCGCCGGCGTCGGCGGCCGCCAGGAGCTCCTCCCGGCCGACCCGCGCGGCCGTGGGGCCGTCCTGAGCGGGCTCCCAGGGGCCCGCGTCCAGGCGTTCGCGCTGCGGGCCCTGGGCGGGCAGCTGCGCCTGCTCGCCCCGGGCGAGCGCGTCCAGGTGCTCCCGGATGACCTTCAGCGGAAGGTAGTGGTCACGCTGCATGCGCAGGATCTGCGCCAGCCGTTCCACGTCAGCCGGACTGAACTTCCGGTATCCGGAAGCCGTCCGCTGCGGCTCGACGAGCCCCTCGGCCTCCAGGAAGCGAATCTTGGAGATGGTGACTTCGGGGAACTCCTCGCGGAGCCGATGGAGCACCGTGCCGATGCTCACCAGCTGATCGGCCGCGCCGGCGGTGCCGTCACCGGCACCGCCCGTCGTGGTTCGCAGCATGGGCCTTCCCCGCCCGGTCACACGCCTCGCTGGCTCGCGTAGAAGACCAGCCGGTACTTGCCGATCTGGACCTCGTCGCCGTTCGACAGCGGGACCGAGTCGATCCGCTCGCGGTTGACGTACGTGCCGTTCAGGCTGCCGACGTCCGAGACGGTGAAAGTGCCGTCGGGCGCCCTGTGGAATTCCACATGCCGCCGGGACACCGTCACGTCGTCCAGGAAGATGTCGCTCTGCGGGTGCCGCCCCGCCGTGGTCAGATCGCTGTCCAGGAGGAAACGGCTGCCCGAGTTGGGACCGCGCCGCACGACCAGGAGCGCCGAGCCGAGCGGCAGGGCCTCCACGGCGGCCTGAGCCTCGGGCGACAGCGACGGCAGCTGCGTCTGGCCGGTGGCCTCCGCGTCGTACGCCTCCAGGCCCGAGATGGAGATGGTCGAGGTCGTCTCGGAGGCGCGTTCCGCCGGGACCCCGCCGCGCAGCGGCGCGCCGCAGTTGGAGCAGAACCGACTCGCCTCGGCGTTGCGGTGCCCGCACCTCGTACAAACCGGCATGGACGAACCCTCCTGCCGCGGCTGGCCCGCGTGGGCGCTGGTCGCATAGGGGTCGGAGGCGAACCCTCCACCCGCACTCGAGGTTGATGGATCACCGAAACCTATGCGGCCGGAACCGGCAGGGTCAACAGACGCGCCCTGGCCTCCCGGAATGTCACCACCGGGACCGGCGACCTCGTCACGGAACAGCGGGCGCTCGGCGCCCTGCTCCTCGTTCTGGCCAGTCTGGCCATGGCGCGGTGCGCGATGGCGGGCGCTGCCGCCGTCCTCGCGTGCGCTCTTGCCGAACAACTTCGCAAACAACTTCACGGGCGATTCCCCTTGACCGAAACAGACCCGCCCGTGGGGCAGGACGAACCCTGAATGACCACACCTGCCGACCCGGACATCCTCACAACGTCCGTATCCTCCGGACAGTTTCCACCACGCACCACCGTTGTGATGCGCCGACCCCCCGCAACCTCATCCCCTTGTCGAGCGGCCTCCATGCACCCCCGCCTCACTGCGGTGACGACCGAGCGTAGTCAGGCCGTTCCGCCGGTCGCAAGGCGTCCACGACGATCTTCTCCGACCGTGTGACCGTGGCGGTGGCCTGCTCCTTCTCCAGCGTCTGCACGACACCGCCCGGGATGTTCAGGGCCGGCTCGAGGTCCTGCGGCTTGCCGATGACCTTGAAGCTGTACGGTGCGCTGATCTTGCGGCCGTCCACCTCGATGGCGCCGGCCTCCCCGGAGAAGTACGTGTCGGCGACCACCCGGACGTCGTTGACCTGGATCGCCTCGGCCCCGGCGGCCCGCAGCTCCTGGATGGCGTCCAGCAGCATGTCCGGCTCGACCGCGGCCGCGCCGCCGGCGATGGTGAGCGTGATGCCCGGGCCCTGTGCGGCCACCGTACCCGCCAGGATGCCGAGCTGACGCTCCCTTTCGAGCGTCTGCTTGCGGGCCTCCTCCGCCTGGTCCGAGCTGTTCTCCAGCTCGGTGCGCTGGGCCTCCAGGCGGGACCTCTCGTCCTCCAGCCGCTGCGTACGGTCGTCCAGCTCGTCCAGGATCCGCACCAGGTCCTCCTGGCGGGCGCCCCGCAGGGTGCTGTCGTCGCTGGTCGAGCGGACCTGGATGGCCAGACCGAGGCCCAGCCCGAACAGCAGGACGGCCACGATGAGTTGGGCGCGGGTGATCCGCGGCGGCCACAGTCCGGCGATCAGCCGCTGGCGGCCGGTCGGCGACGGGCGCCGCGGCTCGGCCGGCGGCGCGCCCTGGGGCGGGTTGTCGTTGTTGGGGGTCGGTTCGCTGTTCATCGGCCTCACGCCCGGAACACGTGCCGGCGGATGGCGGCCGCGTTGGAGAAGATCCGGATGCCGAGCACGACCACCACACCCGTGGACAACTGCGCGCCGACGCCGAGCTTGTCCCCGAGGAACACGATCAGCGCCGCGACGACGACGTTGGACAGGAAGGAGACGACGAAGACCTTGTCGACGAAGATGCCGTCGAGCATGGCGCGCAGACCTCCGAAGACCGCGTCGAGGGCGGCGACCACGGCGATGGGGAGGTAGGGCTCCACCACCGCCGGCACCTCGGGCCGGACGAACAGTCCGACCACGACTCCCACGACGAGGCCCAGTACGGCGATCAAGATGTGCCCTTCCCTGTGTCGGCCGCGCCCGGTCCGTCACCCGTGCCGGTGCCGGCGGTCCTCGGCTCTGCTGTACGTACGATCAGGCTCGGCGCGGCCGGCAGACGCACCTCGGCCTGATCCGAAATGCTGGTGCGGATACCGAAGTTCTCCTGGAGCACCCGCAGGTACTGGCCGTCCGCGCTGTCCTGGAACTCGGCGCCCAGCTTCTTGCCGTCCCCGACCGCGAGCACCGTGTACGGCGGCACGAGCGGCTTGTTGTCGACCAGTATGGCGTCGCCCGCGGCGCGGATCGCGGACAGGGCGGTCAGGCGCTGCCCATTGATGGCGATCGCCTCCGCCCCCGACTGCCACAGTCCGTTGACGACCCGCTGCATGTCCCGGTCGCGCACCCGCCCGGTGTCGGTGAAACCGCTGCTCTCGCGCGGCCCGTCGCCGCCCTGCTCGGTGTCCTTGGCGTCGTCGACGACCAGCTTGACGCCCGGCCCCTTCACCGCTGTCGCGCCGGAGAGCAGCGCGACCAGCCCTCCCTGGTCCCCGCCGTGCCGCTGCAACGCCCTGCGCTGACGCTCCCCCACCTCGGCGCGCAGCTCCTCGATCTTCTTCTCCAGGCCGTCGGCGGCCGATGTCTCGGAGTCGATGCGGTCGATGAGCTCCTCGCGCTCCTTGGCCACGACCGGTGCGGAGATCTGCGCCTGTGCGGCGCCGAGCGTGACGATCGCGGCGGCCAGCACGAGTCCGGCGGCCAGGCCCAGCTTGGCGCGCAGGGAACGGGGCAGGCCGCCGCCCTCGGCGGCCCTGCGGGCCGAGGCCTCCGCGTAGCCGTCGTCCAGCGCGTGGTCCATCACATTGGTCAGCAGCGACATGGACGCGTCGGGGCGCGGAGGCGGGGATCCGGTGCTCCGAACGGGGGGCTGCTGCGACATGCCGCACATCGTCGCACGTCGGAGCGGCTACCGCCGAATGGCCCCACCGGTGTGCCGGGAGGCGCCCGCAGGCACCTCCCGGCACACCGGTGTCATCCCCGTCGGGTCCGGGTCAGCGGCCGGCGCTGTCCACGACCGCGGCCCACTCGTCGAGCAGGGCCTCCGCGGACGCGTCGTCCGGGCCCTCCGCCCACAGGTGGGTGACGGCCTCGGCGGGGTCGGGGAGCACCATCACCCACCGGCCGTCGGCCTCCACGACCCGTACGCCGTCCGTGGTGTCCACGTGCCGGTCGCCGGCCGCCTCCACCACTCGCCGCATGACGAGCCCCTTGACGGCCCAGGGGGTCGCCAGGTCCCGCTTGAGCACATGGGCTCGCGGTATGCGCGCGTCGATCTGGCTCAGCGTGAGCTGCGTACGCGCCACCAGCCCGATCAGCCGGACGAAGGCCGCCGTGCCGTCGAAGACACTGCTGAACTCCGGCACGATGAATCCGCCGCGGCCGTCACCGCCGAAGATGGTGGACTCCTCCCGTCCGACCCGGGTGAGGTCGTCGGGCGAGGTGGTGGTCCAGTCCACCTGCGTGCCGTGGTACGCGGCCACCTGCTCGGCGATGCGGGTGGTGGTCACCGGCAGGGCCACCCGTCCACTGCGCCGCTCGGCCGCGACCAGGTCGAGGAGTACCAGCAGGGCCCGGTCGTCCTCGATGATCCGGCCCCGCTCGTCCACGAGGGACAGCCGCTCACCGACCGGGTCGAACCGCACGCCGAACGCCGCCCGCGCCGAGGCGACGATCTCGCCCAGCCGGACCAGTCCGGCGCGGCGGGACTCCGCGGTCTCGGTGGGCCGTGCTTCGTCGAGGCCCGGGTTGATGGTCAGCGAGTCGACCCCGAGCCGTCCGAGGAGGCTGGGCAGGACGAGGCCGGCGCTGCCGTTGGAGGCGTCGACCACGACCTTGAGGCCCGCTTCGGCCACGCCCGTCGTGTCGACGTTCCGCAGCAGTGAACCGGTGTAGGAGTCGAAGACGCTGGACGGGAAGCTCAGGTCACCGATCTCGCCGGGGAACGCCCGCCGGTACTCCTGGCGTGCGAAGACCCGGTCGAGCTTGCGCTGCCCGCCCTGGGAGAGGTCGGCGCCGCGCTCGTCGAAGAACATGATGTCCACGGAGTCCGGCACACCGGGCGTCGTGCGGATCATGATGCCGCCGGCGCTTCCCCGGGCCGTCTGCTGCCGCGCGACGGGCAGCGGGACGTTCTCCAGGTCCCGTACGTCGATGGCGCTGGCCTGGAGCGCCGAGATCACCGCACGCTTGAGCGCTCGCGCGCCTCGGGAGTGGTCACGGGCCGTGGTGACCGTGGCGCCCTTCTTCAGGGTCGTCGCGTACGCCCCGGCCAGCCGTACGGCCAGCTCCGGGGTGATCTCCACATTGAGGATCCCGGAGACGCCGCGGGCACCGAACAGGTGCGCCTGGCCGCGCGACTCCCAGATCACGGAGGTGTTGACGAAGGCGCCGGCCTCGATCGTCTTGAACGGGTAGACCCGGACGTTGCCCTGCACGATCGATTCTTCGCCGACCAGGCATTCGTCACCGATGACGGCGCCGTCCTCGATGCGGGCGGATCGCATGATGTCGGTGTTCTTGCCGATCACACAGCCGCGCAGGTTGCTGTGCGGCCCGATGTAGACGTTGTCGTGAACAACCGCCTTGTGCAGGAAGGCGCCGCTCTTCACGACCACGTTGGAGCCCACGACGGTGTGCTCACGGATCTCGACGCCGGCTTCGACCTTGGCGTAGTCCCCGATGTACAGCGGTCCGCGCAGCACGGCGTCGGGGTGCACCTCGGCGCCCTCGGCGACCCATACGCCGGGAGAGATCTCGAACCCGTCGAGCTCCACGTCGACCTTGCCCTCGAGCACGTCGGCCTGGGCCTTCACATAGCTCTCGTGCGTGCCGACGTCCTCCCAGTAGCCCTCGGCGACATAGCCGTAGATCGGCTTGCCTTCCTTCATGAGCTGCGGGAAGACGTCACCGGACCAGTCGACCGGGACGTCGGCCTCGACGTAGTCGAAGACCTCGGGCTCCATCACGTAGATGCCCGTGTTGACCGTGTCCGAGAAGACCTGTCCCCAGGTGGGCTTCTCGAGGAAGCGCTCCACCTTCCCTTCTTCGTCCACGATGGTGATGCCGAACTCCAGGGGGTTCGGCACACGGGTCAGACAGACCGTGACCAGAGCACCCTTTTCCTTGTGGAATCTGATGAGGTCGGTCAGGTCGAAGTCGGTGAGGGCGTCGCCGGAGATGACCAGGAAGGCGTCGTCCTTCAAGGCCTCCTCGGCATTCTTGACGCTCCCTGCGGTGCCGAGCGGCTTCTCCTCATTGGCGTATGTGAGCTCCATGCCGAGCTCTTCGCCGTCGCCGAAGTAGTTCTTGACGAGGGAGGCAAGAAACTGCACGGTTACCACGGTCTCACTGAGTCCGTGCCGCTTGAGCAGGCGCAGCACATGCTCCATGATCGGCCTGTTGGCCACGGGCAGGAGCGGCTTGGGCATGCTCGAAGTCATCGGGCGAAGGCGAGTTCCTTCGCCACCGGCCATTACGACGGCCTTCATGTTGGAAGCGTCCTCCTAGCAGAGACGACGGTCTAGCCGACCTGGCCCGTCCGGACGCTCTCACGCGTCAAACGGCAACAGGCTCAATCGGCCTCGGCATCCGCCTTGACAAGTCGGCGGACCTGGACCACATACAGGATCCCTGCCCACCAATAGAGAGTTGTACCCCATCCGGCGAAGGCCCACCCGAAAACTTCAGCGAGTGACGCGAGCCATCCTTCTCCGTCACTGAGCAGCAGGAGAGGGAAGGCGTACATCAAGTTGAACGTGGCCGCCTTGCCCAGGAAGTTCACCTGCGGCGGCGGGTACCCGTGCCGGCGGAGGATTCCCACCATCACCAGCAGCATCAGCTCGCGGGCCAATAGGGCAGCGGTGAGCCACAGCGGGAGGATCTCACGCCAGGTGAGGCCGACCAGGGTGGAAAGGATGTAGAGACGGTCGGCGGCGGGGTCGAGGAGGCGCCCGAGACGGCTGATCTGGTTCCAGCGGCGGGCGAGCTTGCCGTCCAGGTAGTCGCTGACACCGCTGAGCATGAGCACCAGCAGCGCCCAGCCGTCACTATTGGGCTGGTCGAACACAGGACGGAGAATCAGCCACAGGAACAGCGGTACGCCGACGAGGCGAGCCATGCTCAGGATGTTGGGGATGGTGAGGACCCGGTCCGTCTGGACGCGGGTCTCCTGGACCTCCACCCGGGGGCCTCCTGTGGGAACGAGCCGACGATGCTCCCTGACTTTACCGTCAGCCCCGGCCGGCCGACGCACAGGGTCCCGGGCCCTCCCGCCAGGTCCTGTACTGCGGAAACAGAAAAGCCCCGCACCAAGAGGTGCGGGGCTTTCCCGTAATATTTGTTCGGCGGCGTCCTACTCTCCCACAGGGTCCCCCCTGCAGTACCATCGGCGCTGAAAGGCTTAGCTTCCGGGTTCGGAATGTAACCGGGCGT